>NZ_JBELIE010000063.1:0-17661 GCF_042091075.1 Sphingomonas sp.
ACCAGCACGCCGCCTACTCGCAGCTTTCGAACGAGGTGGCGCAGGGCCTGCCGCGCGACAATGAGCGCCATCGCGTCGCGCTGCTGGTGCCCCTGTCGGGCGCCAACGCCGGAGTCGGCCGCAGCCTAGCCAACGCCACCCAGCTCGCGCTGCTCGACACCCGGAATCAACAGGTGCGGATCACCAGCTACGACACCGCCACCGGGGCGGGGGCGGCGGCGCAGCGGGCGATCGCGGATGGGGCGCAACTGATCCTCGGCCCGTTGCTGGCGGACGATGTGCGCGTCGTCGGCCCGATCGCCCGGGCGGCGGGCGTGCCGGTATTGTCCTATTCCAACGATGTCAGCGTCGCTGGCAACGGTGCCTACCTGCTGGGTTACGCGCCGGCGCAGGCGATCGAGCGTGTCGTCGCTTACGCCAGTGGCAAGGGGATCAGCAATTTCGGCGGGCTGGTGCCGAACGCCCTGTACGGCAGCCGCGCCTCGACCGCCTTCCTGCGCGCCGTCGAACAGGCGGGCGGGCGGGTCACCTCGTTGCAGACCTATGATCGTGGATCGGGCGCGGTCGCCGGGGCGGTGCAGCGCATGGCCAAGGACGCGCCGTTCGGGGCGGTGCTGATCGCGGACGGCGCGGCGCAGGCGAATGCCGCCGCGCCGTTGCTGCGCCGCGCGAGCCCGTCGACGCAGCTGCTCGGCACCGAATTGTGGAATTCGGACAACAATATCGCCACCGCCACCGCGCTGAATGGCGCGTGGTTCGCGAGCGTGCCGAATGCGATGTACCGGCAATATGCGCGCAATTATCGCACGCGCTTCGGCACCTCGCCCTATCGCCTGTCCAGCCTGGGGTACGATTCGGTCCTGCTGGTGGTGCGTATCGCGCGTGACTGGCAAACGAACACGCGCTTTCCCGAGGCGCGGTTGCGGGATGCGGATGGCTTCGTCGGAATCGACGGGGCGTTCCGCTTCGGGCGCGACGGCGTCGCCGAGCGCGCGCTGGAGGTGCAGGAAATCCGGGGCAATACCACCGTGACGGTGTCGGCCGCGCCGGTCGGGTTCGGCAAGTAACGGGGCGATCCGCCGGCGGAAGATCCCGGCCCGCGCCGGGATAACCGATCTGCCGAAAGTCCGTCGCGTCGCCCCGGCGATCGCCGGGGCCGTCGAATGCCGCTACCCCCGCACGACGCGGGGCAGGATCGCGTCGAGCAGCAGGATCCCCGCGTCGGTCACACGTAGCCAATCCCCGTCGCGCTCCAGCAGCCCCGGCAGCGCGTCGATCGCCGCCTCGTCCACCAGCGCCGCGACGGGCATGCCGCTGATCCGCGCGATCCGTGCGAGATCGACTCCCTCCGCCAGGCGAAGCCCCATCAGCAGCGCCTCATGCGCGCGGGCTTGCGGTGCCAACGGCTCCTCGCTCTCGATCCCGTGGCAATGGCGATCGATCGCCGCCAGCCAGTTTTCAGGCTTGCGCCGCCGGACGCTGGCAAGCCGATGCCGCCGCCCGTGCGCGCCGGGGCCGATCCCGGCATAGTCGCGATAGCGCCAGTAAGCGAGATTGTGGCGGCTTTCAGCGCCGGGCCGGGCGTGGTTCGATACCTCATAGGCGGGGATGCCGGCGTCAGCGGTCATCGCGCGTGTCAGTTCGAACAGATCGGCGGCGGCATCGCCATCGGGGATCGTCAGCCGCCCCGCCGCCGCCTCGGTCGCGAAGCGGGTGCCGGGCTCGATCGTCAGCTGATATAGCGACAGATGCTCGGTCCCGAACGACAGCGCGCGGGCCAGCTCCGCTCGCCAGGCCTCGGCGGTCTGCGCCGGCCGGGCGTAGATCAGATCGAAACTGACCCGCGCGAAGGCGCGCTGCGCCACCGCCAGCGCCGCCAGTCCCTCACCCACGTCATGCGCGCGCCCCAGAAAGCGCAAGGCCGCGTCATCGAGCGCCTGTAGCCCCAGCGAGACGCGGTTGACCCCGGCGGCAGCGATATCGTCGAACCGCGCCGCCTCGACCGAGGAGGGATTGGCCTCCAGCGTGATCTCGATATCGCCATCCGGGCGCCATGCCTGAATGGCGGCATCGATGATCGCCGCGACCGTCGCGGGTGGCATCAGCGACGGCGTGCCGCCGCCGAAGAAGATCGATCCCAGCCGCCGCCCCGGCAGCAGCGCGGCCTCATGCGCAAGGTCGGCGAGCAGCGCGTCGCGCCAGCGCTGCTGGTCGACGGAGTCGCGGACATGGCTGTTAAAGTCGCAATAGGGGCATTTGGAGACGCAGAACGGCCAGTGGACGTAGAGCGCGAGCGGTGTGTCGTCGCCGTCGTGGGCGATGGGCGCGGAGGCGCCGGTCGCAGTGGAGGCATTGTCGGGCAGCATGGTCGCGCCGATATGGCGGCGATGCGACCGAAACGCCATGCCGCCGTCCCGATCCTGTCCGCGCTGCTGCTCGCGGGCTGTTCGGCCGGGGCGAGCGCGCCGCCGCGCGTGGTGGAGCCGCGGCCTGACAGCGCACCCGCGCCGCGGGGCACGGCGGCACTGCGCGCGGCGATGCTGACGGGCCATAACAGGGCGCGGGCGGCGGTCGGTGTCGCGCCGCTGGTGTGGGACGACACACTCGCGGCGGCGGCGCGGGATTATGCGCGGCAGATGGCGCGCACCGGGCGCTTCGCGCATGCCGAACAGTCGCAGGGGCCGAACCGGCAGGGGGAAAACCTCTTCACCGGCACGCGCGGCGCCTATCGTTATGATGAGATGGTCGATCTATGGGTCGATGAGCGCCGTGATTTCGCCAATCGCACGGTGCCGGGCGCATCCATATCGGGCAATTGGGCGGGGGTGGCGCATTATGTCCAGATCGTCTGGCGCGGCACCCGCGCGGTCGGCTGCGCGATGGCATCCGGCGCAAGCGACGATTATCTGGTGTGCCGGTACAGCCCAGCGGGCAATGTCGTCGGGCAAAAGGCGTTCTGAGGCGATCGCCTTCCAGCGAGTCCTGCCCGGCAAGGGGCGGAACGACGGGATATCGATCCGCCCCAGAACAATTCGCCCTAGAAGACTGCCGCGACCATCTGCCGGAAGGCATCGCCTCGGTGGCTGATGCCGTTCTTTTCGGCCTCGTCGATCTCGCCGAAGGTGCGGTCCTCGCCGACCGGCTGGAACACCGGATCATAGCCATGGCCCTTGTCGCCGCGCGGCGGCCAGACGAGCGTGCCGTCGACCCGACCCTCGAACCATTCGACATGGCCATCGGGCCACGCCAGCGCCAGCGCACAGACGAAATGCGCGTCGCGCGGTGCATCGGGGATCGCGCGCAGCTTCTCCTCGATCAGCCGCATCGCCATTCCGAAATCGCGCTGCTCGCCGCCCCAGCGTGCCGAGAAGATGCCCGGATCGCCGTTCAGCGCATCGACGCACAGGCCGCTGTCGTCGGCCAGCGCGGGCAGCCCCGCCAGGTCCGCCGCCGCCCGCGCCTTCAGCTCGGCGTTCATCACGAAGGTGGTGCCGGTCTCCTCCGGTTCGGGCAGGTCGAGCGCGCCGGCGGAGACGACGTCCAGCCCGCGCCCTTCCAGCAGCGCCGCGATCTCGCGCACCTTGCCCGCATTGTGGCTGGCGATCACCAGCTTGCCGGGTTGCAGCTTGCGGATCGCCTGCGGCTCGGCGCCCTCACCGCTCATGCGACCGCCTTTGCCTGTGCGGCGAAGATCTCGGTACAGCCGATGCGCGCCAGCCGCAGCAATCGCAGCAGCGCCTCTTCGTCATAAGTGGCGTGTTCGGCGGTCGCCTGCACTTCGGCGATATGGCCGTTTTCCAGCAGGACGAAATTGGCGTCCGCGTCGGCGTTCGAATCCTCGTCGTAATCGAGGTCGAGCACTGGCTGGCCCTGATAGATGCCGCAGGAAATCGCGGCGACCTGCTGTCGGATCGGATTGGCGGTCAGCTTGCCCTCCGCCACCAGCTTGTCCACCGCCAGCCGCAGCGCGACCCATGCGCCGGAGATCGACGCGGTGCGCGTGCCGCCATCCGCCTGGATCACGTCGCAATCGATCGTGATCTGCCGCTCGCCCAGCAACGCCATGTCGGTCACCGCGCGCAGGCTGCGCCCGATCAGCCGCTGAATCTCCTGCGTCCGCCCGGATTGCTTGCCCTTCGCGGCCTCGCGGCTGCCGCGCGTGTGGGTCGCCCGCGGCAGCATGCCATATTCGGCGGTCACCCAGCCCTGCCCCTTGCCGCGCAGGAATGGCGGCACCCGTTCCTCCACCGAGGCGGTGACCAGCACCTTGGTATCGCCGAAGCCGATCAACACCGATCCTTCCGCATGACGGGTGAAACGGGGCTCGATCGTGATCGCGCGCATCTGGTCTGGGGCGCGGCCGCTGGGGCGCATGACAGTCTCCTGAAAACCGGGATGGCCCGCCCTAGGGGGTCAGGCGTCAGGCAACAAGAGCGTCCTCGCCGGGGCGCGTCAGCCATTGCCGCGCCGCGCCGGCGTCCTCGAACAGGCGCAGATAGGGCTGCGTCATCACCCGACGCACCTGCGCGCGCATGATCGTATGCGTGGCGACGATGCCGATTCGGCTGGCGCGCGGGAAGTGCCCCAGCGCCCCCTCGAACGCGAGCAGGGTGGCGCGGGGTTGCGCGATGCAGGCGCGCATGTCGATCAGCAGCCGGTAGCCGGGGCGGAAGCGCTCGCGCAGAAAGGCCTGATGCAGGTCCGCCGAATAGATCGCGACTTCCTCGGGCGTGAAGATGCGCTGCCATTCGATATCTAACAAGTTGAGAAGATGGTCGAATTGATACCGATACATGATGTTCCCCCACGATCACGGATTGCCGGGGGAAGGTTGCCAGATGATGAAGTCCGGGCCGTTGAGACGCCCGGCTGTGTACCCTACATGCAGATCATGGTCGCTACGCCTCCGATCACCGAGCTGACCGATCGCGCGCGCGATATCTTTCGCCGCGTCGTCGACGGCTATCTCGAGAGCGGGCAGCCGGTCGGATCGAAGACGCTGGCGCAGGCGGGATTGAATCTGTCGCCGGCATCGATCCGCCACGTGCTGGCGCAGCTGGAGACGCTGGGTCTGCTCGCCGCGCCGCACACTTCGGCGGGACGCATGCCCACCGATGCCGGGCTGCGCCTGTTCGTCGACGGCATGATGCAGGCGCACGAGCCGACGCAGGAGGAGCGCGCGCAGATCGAGGCGCGGGCGGAAACGCATGGCCCGGTCGAAGAGGCGCTGGCGGCGACCACCGCCGCGCTGTCCGGCCTGTCGGCCTGTGCCGGGCTGGTGATGGTGCCGAAGCGCGAGGCGGTGCTGCGCTCGATCGGTTTTGTCCCGCTGGGGCAGGCGCAGGCGCTGGCGGTGCTGGTGGCGGAGGACGGTTCGGTCGAGAATCGGGTGATCGACCTGCCCGCCGGGGTGCATCCGGGGGCGCTGGTGGAGGCGGGCAATTACATGACCGCCCGGCTCGGCGGATTGACCCTGGGGGAGGCGCGCCAGCGGCTGGACAGGGAAATGGCGGCGGGGCGCAGCGCGCTCGACACGGCCGCACGCGCACTGGTCGAGCGCGGGCTGGCGGTGTGGAGCGAGGACGGCGCGCGCCGCCCCGTGCTGATCGTGCGCGGACAGGGGCGGCTGCTCGACGATGCCGACGCGGCGCATATCGAGCGCGTACGCGGGCTGCTCGACGATCTGGAAGGAAAACAGGAGATCGCGGCGCTGCTGGACAGTGCCCGTGCGGGCGATGCCACGCGAATCTTCATCGGGGCGGAGAATAATCTGTTCACGCTGAGTGGGTCGTCGGTGATTGCCAAGCCGTTTCGCGGCATCGACGGGCGGGTGGTTGGCGTGGTGGGGGTGATCGGCCCGACTCGGTTGAACTATGCGCGTGTCGTACCCATGGTGGATTTCACCGCGGCGACGCTGGCCCGCCTGATGGGGTAGCGCGACCGTCGCATCGCCCTTGCGCGACACTCGAACGATAAGACAGGGACCGAATGACCGATACCGAGAAGCCCGCCGACGACCTGCGGGAGGAAACCGCCGAAACCGCACCCGAAGTAGCCGAGCACGATCGCGCGGCCGCGCGCATCGCGGAGCTGGAGGATCAGCTTGCCGCCGCCAAGCAGGAGACGCTGTACGCGCATGCCGATATCCAGAACGTACGGCGGCGGGCGGAAAAGGACGTGGCGGATGCGCGCGCCTATGCCGCGAGCGCTTTCGCGCGCGACGTGCTGTCCGTCGCGGACAATCTGGAGCGCGCGCTGGGGGCGATCCCGGCGGAGCTGCGAGACGATGACAAGTGGAAGGGGCTGGTGACGGGGCTGGACGCCACCGGGCGGGAGCTGGAAAGCGTCTTCGGCCGCCACGGCATCACCCGCATCCAGGCGATGGGCGAGCCACTCGATCCCAACCGGCATCAGGCGATGATGGAGGTGCCGAGCGATGCGGCGCCGGGCACCGTGGTGCAGGAGATGCAGGCGGGCTGGATGATCAAGGACCGGCTGTTGCGCCCTGCGCTGGTCGGCGTGGCGAAGAAGCCCGACTGATGATGAGGTCGGGTGGTGGCGCAGGTCAGACCTGCGCCGCCCGCAGCGCGGCGTTGATCCGCGCCTGCCACCCCGGCCCGGTGGCGCGAAACTTCTCCAGCACGTCCTGATCGAGCCGCAGCGTCACTTGCTTTTTCGTCGGCGCCTTTTGCGCGCCGCGCGTGCTGGGGAAGGCGGCGAGAATATGCGGCGGCAGCTCGGACGGCGGCAGCGCGCGCGCGAAGTCCTCCTCGGTCCATTCCGGATTGTCGTCATCGAAAATGACAGGGGGATGTTCAGAGCCCATAACGTCGCATCTCCTTCGCATGCGCGCGGCGCAAACTTATCGCACGGACCCGTCCGCCGCGATCGACGGCTGCGAGGCAATGCGGCTGGCCATCGATCAGCCCGTACAGCCGATACCTCGGTTCATCGAAGCGCTGTCGATCATCGACGAACGCGCGAATGTCGAGTTCCCCCGCACGCCGCAACGACAGGCCGTGCTTCGCGATATTGGCCTTATCCTTAGCGGGGTCGAACTCGATGTCCATGCCAAATCGTAGTGACGATCTGCGCCGCCGTCGATCGGGTGATCGCCCGCGCGGACCCAATATGGGCAGGTCGCTCGGCATAGGACCGAGGTGATGGATGTGGCGTCGCATGCCCGATATCCGCGCCTCGTCATCATGGCGGCGCCCGGCGCGTGAGGCTGGACCGTCCTTGATCACCCGCTAAAGTGGCGTGCATGAACGACAATCTCAGTGCCGATCGCCCCACATTTGTCTCGCATCTCGAATGCTCGATGACGGGGGAGCGGTATGATGCGGACACGTTGCACAATTTGTCGCGGGTCGGCCGGCCGTTGCTGGTGCGCTACGATCTCGCCGGGGTAGGCGCCGCCTTGTCGCGTGACGCGCTGGCGGCGCGCGGCACCGACCTGTGGCGCTGGCGCGAGTTGCTGCCCGTTCGCCGGACCGCGAATATCGTCAGCCTCGGGGAGGTGGAGACGCCCCTGATCCCGATCGCGCGCAGCGGCGGCGCGAACGTCTGGGTGAAGGACGAGGGGCGTTTGCCCACCGGCAGCTTCAAGGCGCGCGGGCTCGTCATGGCGGTGGCGATGGCGAAGGAACTGGGTGTCACGCGGATCGCGATGCCCACCAACGGCAATGCCGGCGCGGCGCTGGCGGCCTATGCCACGCGCGTGGGGATCGAAACGATCGTCTTCTGCCCGGAAGACACACCTGAGGTGAATGTTCGCGAGATCGCGGTGCAGGGCGCGCGCGTCTGGCGGGTCAACGGCCTGATCGACGATTGCGGCGCGATCGTCGCCAAGGGGGCGGCGGAAGGGCGCTGGTTCGACGTCTCCACGCTGAAGGAGCCGTATCGGATCGAGGGCAAGAAGACGATGGGCCTGGAACTGGCCGCGCAGCTGGGCTGGCGGCTGCCCGATGTGATCTTCTATCCCACCGGCGGCGGCACCGGGTTGATCGGCATGTGGAAGGCGTTTGACGAGCTGGAACGGCTCGGCTGGATCGGGCCGGCGCGACCGCGCATGTATGCGGTCCAGGCGGCGGGCTGCGCGCCGATCGTGCGCGCGTTCGAGGCGGGCGAGGAACATGCGGAGCGCTGGGAGGATGCGCATACCATCGCCGCGGGCATCCGGGTGCCGCGCGCAGTGGGCGACTTTCTGATCCTGCGGGCGGTGCGCGAAAGCGGCGGGAAGGCGCTGGCGGTGGGCGACCCGGCGATCCTGCATGCGGTGGACGAGTGCGCTCGTCGCGACGGTTTGCTGCTATGCCCGGAGGGTGGGGCGACGCTGGCTGCCTATCATCAGGCACTGCGCGATGGCGAGGTGGACGAAGAGGAAGAGGTGGTGCTGTTCAATTGCGCTACCGGCCTGAAATACCCGATGCCGACCGCCGAACAGCGGCTGGATCGACACCAGCCGATCGATTTCGACCGGCTGTGATCCGTCAGATCAATTGGGCGCGCAGGCGCGACGGCGTTCGGTGCCCTTGGGCGTCAGCACCAGATGGCCGAGCCGTTCGCGAATAAAACCTTGTTCGAGCAGCAGCCGGATCGCTTCCGGATCGTGGCCGCGAGAGATGATGAGCGTGGCGCCCGCGCTTCGCGCGGTCCATAGAATCCGTTCCATCAGTTCGGCCAAAGGCCGGGTCGTGGCATTGGTCGTCATGATCCTCACCCCCCACGGGCGCGTGACCGACTCGGCTGGTCACGAAGGGGATAAAGGCAACTAAAAAGGTCAATAGGTCAACTACCCGCGCGTCGAATCGGGCACTTCTGCGGCTCAGGCGTTTCGCAAGTCAGATAAGCAGCGAAAACATACAAGCCTGACGGGCCATCGTGCCCGCAGGTCAAGTTCCTGTTCTTCCCCGCCCCCCGGGGCCGCGCGTCGTGTGGACAAGCGCGAGGCCCCGGGGGGGGGGGATATATCGGGCGTGAGTGGTGCCGGACGGATCAGAACCGCGTGCGCAGCGTCACGCCATAGGTACGCGGCTCCGCGAGGAAAGCGGAGAACAGCTGGTTGCCGGTGCCGCCGAATGCCTGCACCTGCTGCTGGTTGCCGGCGCCCTGGAAGGGCGAGTTGAACGCCACCTGCGTGTAGTTGGTATCAAGCAGGTTCTGCGCCCACAATTCGATCGCCCAGCGCTCGTCACGCCCGCGCAGACCGACGCGCGCATTCACCAGCGTGAAGCCGTCCTGCATCTTCTCGGCGAACAGGTCCGACCCGGTGTTGTAGTCAGAGGTCGTGCGCTGATCGACGTAGAATAGCGCGCTCATGCCGTTGCCGCCGATCTCCGGCGTCCAGCTGACCGAGGACGTGATGACGTTGCGCGGCGCATTCGACATCTGCGATCCTGACAGCAGGAACAGCGCCGGATCGAGCGCCGCGCCAGCGTCCGAACCGACCAGGTTGCGGCGGTATTTGGTGTCGGCGAAGGTATAGCCGATCGCCACCGCCAGGTTGCGCGCGGGATAGAAGCCCGCCTCCGCCTCGACGCCCTGGCTGAGCACGCCATATTTCACGTCGCCGGTGCAGGCGCCGGTCGCGGCGCTATTGTCCTGATCCGCTCCGTTCAGGCCGTTCGAGCAGCTGCCGATGTTCTCGACGACATAATTGGTACCGTTGAAGGTATTCAGCTGGAAGTTTTTGAACTCCGAACGGAAGCCGGCGATGTTGAACGTGAACTGACGGCTGGAATATTTCAGGCCGACTTCATAGGCGTTGACGGTTTCCGGATCGAACCGGAGCCGCGCGCCGGTGGCGTTGGGGATCGTCGCCGGATTATAGGCGTCGCCCAGATCCGAGCGATCGAGGTTGTAGCCGCCCGCCTTGTAGCCGCGCGAATAGCTGGCATAGGTCATCAGGCGGTCGGTCGGTTTCCACGACAGCACCGCCGTGCCGGTCACCTGGTCTTCCTTGAAGCGGTCATTCAGCGTGCGGCCGTTGAGCGCCGCCGACGAATTGCCGGTACAGGCCAGCGTCGCGATGCCGCGAGTCAGCGCGGCAAGCTGCGCATTGTTGAACAGGTTGCCCGCCGGGCCGGCGCCGAGCAGCCCCTGGATCTGCGGGCAGACGGTGTTGTTGTTGCCGAACGTCGCGTCGAAGCGCTTGCGCTCCTGGGTCCAGCGCAGGCCGGCGGTGAACGACAACCGGTCGGTCAGCTTCACGATATTGTGCGTGAAGAAGGCGAGGCTCTGGCTGTTCTGGCGATAGACGTCGCGGGTCGTGCCGACGTTGTTGACCGTGCCGAGCAGGTCGATCGCCGGCAGGATCACGCCCGATGCCGCGCCCAGGCCGGCGGCGATCGCCTGGCGCCCGCTGGCGCCGCCCAGCGCCGCCAGCGGGGTGGTGCCCAGGCAGCCCGGATTGGCGGGGTTGCGCAGCGCCGCCAACGGATTGATCGTCGCGACGATGCGGCAGGCGGCGAATGCGCCATAATCGCTACCGAATTTCAGGTTGTCGACGACTTCAAGGTCTTCGTTGGAGAAGAAGCCGCCGACCAGCCAGTTGAGGCGGTCGCCGAACGCCTCGCCATTCAGTCGCACTTCCTGCGTGAAGGTGTGGAACTGGCGGTAGTTGTTGCCGTCCGCCGGGCGATCGCCGATATCGAGCACGTTATAGTCGATATCGGTCGCGCCCGCCGACTTATATTCGCGATAGGCGGTGATCGAGGTCAGCGACGCGCCGCCAAGATTCCAGTCGATCTGGGCCGACCCGCCATAGTCCTTGGTTACGTTCGAATAAGCCTTGCCGGGCGAGAAAGCGATACGACGGCTGTAAGGATCGCTGCCGCTGGGGAAGGCACTGCCCGCCGGATAACCGCGCAGCGCCGCGATCGAATTGATGACATCGACGATGCGGTTGCCGGCCGGGTTGATCGCATAATCGCCCGCCACGCCCGGCGTCGGGTCGGTCTTTTCCCGCGTATCGACATACACCGCGCCGCAGCACTTCTCGTCGCGGAAGGTATAGTCGCCGATCAGCCGCAGCGAGAAATCCGATGATGGTTCGAGCAGCAGCTGCCCGCGCACGAACCAGCGATTGCGATCGTTATAGTCCGTGTTGTTGACGACATCGCGATAGAAGCCGTCGCGCTTGGCGTAGACACCGTCGATGCGGAACGCCAGCAGGTCCTTGACGATCGGGCCGGTGATCGCCCCGGCCGCGCGGACCGCGTCGTAATTGCCGTAGCTCGCCTCTCCATAGCCGCCGAAATCGAACGACGGTGCCTTGGTATAGATGTTGATGGCACCCGCCGAGCTGTTGCGCCCCGACAGCGTGCCCTGCGGCCCGCGCAGCACCTCGATCCGGTCGACCTCGCCCAGATCGTTGAGGCCCGAGCCGGTACGGCTGCGGTAAACGCCGTCGATGAAGACCGCGACCGAGCTTTCGAGGCCGGGATTGTCACCGACCGTACCGATGCCGCGCACGCGCGCCGAGGCATTGGCTTCCGAGCCGGTGGAGGAGACGTTGAGCGACGGCGCCAGCTGCGCCATCTGGCGGATATCGGTCGCGCCGGAATTCTGCAGCGCTTCCTGATTGACCGCGTTGATCGAGATCGGCACGTCGGCCAGCCGCTCCGACCGGCGGGTCGCGGTGACGACGATGTCGCCCGCGCCCAGTTCCCGCGTGTCGCCGGCCTGCGCCGCGGCGGTGCTGGACTGGCCATCGACCGCGGCATTGGTGGTGACCGGGCTCGTCTGATCCTGAGCGCAGGCGGGAACGGCGGTGGCCAGCAGCGCGCCTGGCAGCGCGGCGGAGGACAGAAGAATGGTGGTCAGACGCATGGCGGCAAAGCCTCTCCCTATATAAACCCGAAGGTGTTCATGTCCGGATTTCGAAGATCCGGTATCGAGCCGGACTTAGCGTAGCCATGACAGTCGTCTAGAGAATTTACGCGCCGCGTAAGACATTTCGAAGCGGGGTGTCGCAAACATGCCACGGAATGGCCGTTGCGGACGGACCGGCCGCCGCGGCCGCCGTCCCCCCTTCCGCCAGGCCAAGGATGGCGGGTGAGGCAGGGAAAAGCCGTGCGTCGGTCGATCGCGGGGGCGACGTGACGCGCCGCTTCGACTATCGGGAAGGCCATGACGGGCCGTTTCGACCACCTTCCCCACCGCCGCGCGATCGTTGACCGGCGCCAGCTTGCCGAGGCGCTGGCCGCGCTGGAGGGCGATGACGCCACCGCGCTGCGGCGACTATCAAGCGCGATCCTGCGCGACGCTCTGGCGGCGGGGCGCGCCGAGATCTCGCGGCGGCTGGAGGCGCATCCCTCGCGCGGGCTGGAGGCGGCGAACGCGCAGGCGTATCTGATCGATCGGCTGCTGATCGTGCTGGCCGATTTCACGACGCAGCGCCTGTATCCGCTGAGCAACCCGACCGCGTCGGAACGGCTGCTGCTGATCGCGGTCGGCGGTTACGGGCGGGGCGAGATGGCGCCCTTCTCCGACGTCGATATCGGCTTCGTGACGCCCTGGAAGCAGACGCCCTGGGCCGAGCAGGTGATCGAATCGATGCTCTACACCCTGTGGGATCTGGGGTTGAAGGTTGGGCATTCCAGCCGCTCGCTCGACGAGATGGTGCGGCAGGCGAACGGCGACGTCACGGTGCGCACCGCGTTGCTGGAGGGGCGTTACGTGTGGGGCGACGAAGGCCTGTACGCCGATGCCACGCGGCGATTCCGCGACGAGGTGCGCCGCGGCACCGAGCGCCGGTTCATCGCCGACAAGCTGGAGGAGCGCAACCTGCGCCACGTCCGTATGGGCGATACCCGCTATGTCGTCGAACCCAATGTGAAGGAGGGCAAGGGCGGCCTGCGCGATCTGCACGCGCTGTTCTGGATCGGCAAATATGTCTACGACGTGCAGCGCGCGGTGCAGCTTGTCGAGCTGGGGCTGTTCACGCGCGAGGAATATCGCCTCTTCCACCGCGCCGAAAATTTCCTGTGGGCGGTACGCTGTCACCTGCATCTGATCGCTGGGCGTGGCGAGGATCGGCTGACGTTCGACTATCAGCGCGAGATCGCCGAGCGGATGCGCTATGCCGCGCGGCCCGGCAAACCGGCGGTCGAGCGGTTCATGCAATTCTACTTTTTGCAGGCAAAGACGGTCGGTTCGCTGACCGGACTGTTCCTCGCGCATCTGGAGGAGCGCTTCACGCGGCGCCGCTACAAGCTGCCCGCGCTGCGCCGCGCGCCGCAGCGGCTGAATGGATTCGTGATCGACCGGCATCGCATCGCGCTGCCGGACGAGGATTTCTTCCGCGAGGATCCGGTCCGACTGATCGAGGTGTTCGCACTGGCGGCGCAACAGAAGCGTGAGATTCACCCGCTAGCGCTGCGCTGCGCCACGCGCGACGCGAAGCTGGCGGCGTCGGTGCGGCGCGATCCGCGCGCCAATGCGCTGTTCCTGGACCTGCTGACCAGTCGCAACGATCCCGAGCTGGTGTTGCGCTGGATGAACGAGACCGGCGTATTGGGGCGGTTCGTGCCCGATTTTGCGCGCGTCGTCGCGCAGATGCAGTTCGACATGTATCACCATTATACGGTCGACGAGCATACGATCCGCGCGATCGGGCTGCTCAGCCGGCTGGAAAAGGGGGAGCTGAGGCAGGATCATCCGCTGCCGACCGCGCTGATCGATCAGATCGTGTCGCGGCGCGTGCTGTATGTCGCGGTGCTGCTGCACGATATCGCCAAGGGGCGGGGCGGAGATCATTCGATCCTGGGTGCCGAAGTGGCGGAGCGATTGTGCCCGCGCTTCGGCCTGACCCCGGCGGAAACCGAGACGGTGGCGTGGCTGGTGCGCTGGCATCTGCTGATGTCCGCCACCGCCTTCCGCCGCGACCTGGCCGATTTCAAGACGATCCTCGATTTCGCCGAGATCGTGCAGAGCCCCGAACGGCTCCGGCTGCTGTTGGTGCTGACGGTCGTGGATATCCGCGCGGTGGGGCCGGGCACTTGGAACGGCTGGAAAGGCCAGTTGCTCGGCACCCTGTACGACAATGCCGAGGAAGTGCTGCGGCTGGGCCACAAGCAGCGCGGGCGCGTCGAGCGGCTGGAGGCGAAGCAGGCCGATCTTGCGCAGGCGATGGGCTGGGACGACGAGGCGCTGGCGGCCTATGTCCGCCGCTTCCCCGAGGCATATTGGATCGCGGAGCCGTCTGACGTGCTGGCGCATAATGCCGCCTTCGTGCACTCGGCGGGGAACCAGCCGCTGCAGATCGATGCGCAGGTCTATCTGGAACGGGGGGCGACGCTGATCACGGTCTACGCCGCCGACCATCCCGGTCTGTTCAGTCGGATCGCCGGGGCGATCCATGTCGCGGGCGGCAACATCATCGACGCGCGTATCCACACCACCCGCGACGGCATGGCGCTCGACAATTTCCTGGTCCAGGATCCGCTTGGCCGGCCGTTCGACGAGGCCGGGCAGGTCGAGCGGCTGAAGACCGCGATCGCCGACGCGCTGGCGGGGCGCGGCAAGCTGACCGACCGGCTGAAGGCCAAGCCGCTGCCGCGCGCGCGCGCCGATGCCTTTCGGATCGAGCCCAATGTGCTGGTCGACAACAAGGCCTCGAACCGCTTCACCGTGGTGGAGGTGGCGGCGCGGGACCGCCCGGCGCTGCTCAACCAGCTCGCCTATGCGCTGTTCGTGTCGAAGGTGACGATCCATAGCGCGCATGTCGCGACCTATGGCGAGCGCGCGGTCGACGTCTTCTATCTGACCGATCTGACGGGGGACAAATTGACCCCCGGCACGCGTGTGCGCACGCTGGAAAAGCGGCTGCTGGCGGCGGCGGCAGGGGTCGCGTACGAGGAAGCGGCATAGCGCCCGCTACCGCGCGTCAGACGACCCGGTACGGTACCACGCGCCGCACCTCGCCATCCACCGCGATCGCGCGGTCGGTGGGGGGGAAGGCGCGCTGGTCGCAATCGTCGCGGGGGCATAGCCGGCAACTGATCCCGATCGGGGTCGCCGGCCCCCGCGGATCGACCGCCTCCGCATAGACGAAGTCCGCCGCATGGCTCGCCTCGCATCCCAGCAGCACGGCGTAGCGGCGCGGGCTGCGGGCGAAACGGCCCGATGGCTTCACCAGTCCCTTCGCCATCGAGATGTAGCGCACCCCATCGGGCGTTTCCGCATATTGCACCAGGATACGATCGGGGATCGCGACCGCTTCATGGACGTGCCACAAGGGACAGGCGCCGCCGAAGCGCGCGAATTGCAGCCGCGTCGCGCTGTGCCGCTTGGTGATGTTGCCCGCCATGTCGACACGGCAGAAATAGAAGGGGATACCCTCTTCGCCCGGCCGTTGCAGCGTCGACAGCCGGTGGCACGCCTGTTCGAAGCTGACGCCGAAACGACGCGACAGGCGATCGATATCGTGCCGCATGCGCCGCGCCTCCGCCCGGAACGCCCGATACGGCATCACCAGCGCCCCGGCGGCATAATTGGCCAGCCCGATCGCGAGCAGCCGGCGCGCTTGCGGTTGCGCCAGCGGTGCGGCGGCGACGATCGTCGCGATCGGGCCGGCGAACGCAATCGCCGCCAGCCGGTGCGCGATCAGGAAGGCACGGCTTTCCGGTGGCAACGCCACATTGAGCGTCAGGGTCGCGCCGTCGAAGCGGGACAGCGGCGCCTCTTCGTCCGCATCGGTCGCGATCCTGATTCCGTGCCCGCGCAAGGCATCCGCCAGACCCCCCTGTGCGGACAGCGCCTCCGCCGCGCGATCGAGGATGTCGACGTAATTGCCGGCGTCGTGAAACCAGTCGCGCACCGCCTCCCACGGCAAACGTCCGCCGACGCCGGCGGTCATCGCTTCCTCCGCCAGCGCCGCGCGCTCCTCCGCCGTCCGCTTCGCGGCGTGGAGCGCGATCAGCCGGTCGGCGAGGTCGGGTTGCTCCTCCGCGATATGCGCGATCGTCTCCGCCGGCAGAGGCGCGACCGCAGGGTCAGCCAGCGCATGTCCCAGCGCCACCAGCCGCCGCGCCGGCGCCTCCCCCTCGATCCCCGCCAGCGCGGCAGGGAAATGCTGCGCGAGCGCGGCAGTGACCGCGGCGGTCAGCGGACGTTCGTCGCTTTCCAGTTGCGACAGATAGCTGACCGACAGACCCAGCCGCGTGGCCATCGCGCGCTGATTGAGGCCGGCGTCATGGCGCAGCGCGCGCAATTGGCGACCGGCGTAGAGGCGTTGCTTCATTCTTTCCCCATGACGCCGGCAGCGTAGTTCGCAACTTTGCTCTTCGCAACTTCGCAACTTCACATTTGCCCTGGCGACCGCGGCACGGCAGGTAGGCAAGCCCAGCGTGCCCGGAGAGATGGATGTCGTCGACGATCGCCGAACTTGAGAAAAAGCGCGCCGCCGCCCGGATCGGTGGCGGACAGGCGCGGATCGATGCGCAGCATGCCAAGGGCAAGCTGACCGCGCGCGAGCGGCTCGACGTGCTGCTCGACGAAGGCAGTTTCGAGGAGCTCGACATGTTCGTTGAGCACAATTGCGTCGATTTCGGGATGCAGGATCAGGTGATCCCCGGCGATGGCGTGGTCACCGGATCGGGCACGATCAACGGCCGGCTGGTGTTCGTGTTCAGCCAGGACTTTACCGTCTTCGGCGGCTCGCTGTCCGAACGGCATGCGCAAAAGATCTGCAAGATCATGGACATGGCGATGAAGGTCGGCGCGCCGGTGATCGGCTTGAACGACAGTGGCGGCGCGCGCATCCAGGAAGGGGTCGCGTCGCTGGGCGGCTATGCCGAGGTATTCCAGCGCAATGTGCTGGCAAGCGGGGTGGTGCCGCAGCTCAGCCTTATCATGGGGCCATGCGCGGGCGGGGCGGTATACTCGCCGGCGATGACCGACTTCATCTTCATGGTGAAGGATTCGAGCTATATGTTCGTCACCGGCCCTGATGTGGTGAAGACGGTGACCAACGAGGTGGTGACCCAGGAGGCGCTGGGCGGTGCGGTGACGCACACCACCAAGACCAGCGTCGCCGATGTCGCTTTCGAGGACGATATCGAGGCGTTGCTCGCGGCACGCGACTTCATCGACTTCCTGCCCGCATCGAATCGCGAGGGGGTGCCGGAGCGGCCGACCGACGATCCGTGGGATCGGGCCGAGGACAGCCTCGACACGCTGATCCCGGCCAGCGCCAACCAGCCCTACGACATGCACGAGCTGATCCGGAAGGTTGTCGACGAAGGCGATTTCTTCGAAGTGCAGCCGGCGCATGCGGGCAATGTGATCTGCGGCTTCGGCCGGATCGAGGGGCGGACGATCGGCATCGTCGCCAACCAGCCGATGGTGCTGGCGGGGGTGCTCGATATCAATTCGTCGAAGAAGGCGGCACGGTTCGTGCGTTTCTGCGATGCGTTCGATATCCCGATCATCACCTTCGTCGACGTGCCCGGCTTCCTGCCCGGCACCGCGCAGGAACATAACGGCATCATCAAACATGGCGCGAAGCTGCTGTTCGCTTATGCCGAGGCGACTGTGCCCAAGATCACCGTCATCACGCGCAAGGCCTATGGCGGCGCGTACGACGTGATGGCGTCGAAGCACCTGCGCGGCGACCTCAACTATGCCTGGCCCACCGCCGAGATCGCGGTGATGGGC
>NZ_JBELIE010000064.1:0-17573 GCF_042091075.1 Sphingomonas sp.
CGCTGCGATCAGCCGAAGAGTTCGGCCAGGAAGTTCTCCATCGCCTGCCAGCTGCGTCGATCGGCGCGCTCCTCATACGCCACGCCGGGCATCGTCGAATCCTTGCGACTTTCGTCGGTGAAGGCGTGGCCGGCATTGCCATAAGCATGGATCTGCCAATCGGCGTGCCCAGCGGTCAATTCCTCCGCCAGCGCAACGATCGAGGCGGGTGGACCGAGTGGATCGTCCCAGCCGTGGCAGACCAGCAGCCTGATCCCGATCGGATCGACATTCGCGTAATCCGGCCGATCATAGACGCCGTGGAAACTGACGCTACCCAACGTGTCGAGCCCAGCGCGCGCTATATCGAGCACGCACTTGCCGCCAAAGCAGAAACCGATCGCGGCGGTCTTCGCGGCATCCACCTCCGTCTGCGCCTTCAGCGTATCGAGGCTCGCGCGCAACCGCTCGCGCAGCAGCGCGCGATCCGCATTCAGCTCGTTCATGTAGCGCGCATAGTCCGGCCCCGGCTGGCCGCGTTTGCCCTGCCCGAACACATCGCAGGCGAACGCGGCATAGCCGAGCGCGGCAAGATCCTCCGCCTTGCGATTATCGGCCTCCTTCTGGCCAAGGACATTGGGCACCACCAGCACGCCGGGGCGTGCGCCCGGTGCTGCGTCGTCCCAGGCAAAGACACCCTCGAACGGGCCGCCCGGCCCATCATATACGACGGTACGGCGCTGTACGGACATGCCTGCTCTCCTGCTTGTATCGGCGGCATCAGGCGCTAGACGGACCAGCGAAGGGGAACAAGACGATGCAGGTTCGTGCCGACGATCCGCGCCATCCCAGGGTCGCGCCGCTGGTCGCGGAGCATATCGCCGATCAGCTCGGCAATACCCCCGCCGGCTTCGCCTTCGTGTTGGGCGCGGACGCGCTGGCGGCGCCCGATATTGACTTCTTCTCGGTTTGGGACGGTGACACGCTGATGGGCATGGGCGCGCTCAAGGTGCTTGGGGCCGACAGCGGCGAAGTGAAGTCGATGCGCAGCACGACCGCCGCACGCGGGCGTGGCGCAGGCCATGCGGTGCTGCGACACATCATCGCCACCGCCCGCGCGCGTGGCTATCGCGCGCTCTATCTCGAAACCGGTACGACGCCCCCCTATGATGCCGCGCTGACGCTCTATCGTCGTGCCGGCTTCGTCTCCTGCCCACCGTTCGGCGATTATGTCGCCAGCCCGCACAACCAGTTTCTCATGCTTGATTTAGGGGAAGATTGAATGCCGACGCTCGTCCTGATCCGCCACGGCCAGTCGGCCTGGAACCTCGAAAACCGCTTCACCGGCTGGTGGGACGTCGATGTGACCGAGAAGGGCGCGGCGGAAGCGCGGGCGGCGGGGGAACTGATGGCCGCGAAGGGGCTCGATTTCGATCAGACCTTCACCAGCGTGCAGACGCGCGCGATCAAGACGCTCAACCTCGCGCTGGAGGCGATGGGGCGGCTGTGGCTGCCGGTGGAGAAGGACTGGCGGCTGAACGAGCGGCATTATGGTGGGCTGACCGGGCTGGACAAGGCGGAGACCGCCGCGAAACACGGCGATGAGCAAGTGCACATCTGGCGCCGCAGCTTCGACGTTCCCCCGCCCCCGCTCGAACCGGGCAGCGACTTCGACCTGTCCGGCGATCGCCGCTATGCCGGGATCGCGATCCCCGCGACCGAAAGCCTGAAGGACACGATCGCGCGCGTGCTGCCTTATTGGCAGCAGCGTATCGCCCCCGCGCTGCAGGACGGGCAGCGCGTGCTGATCTCCGCCCATGGCAATTCGTTGCGCGCACTGGTGAAGCATCTGTCGAACATCCCCGACGACGAGATCACCGGGCTGGAAATCCCGACCGGTCAGCCGATCGTGTACGAACTGGACAACGCGCTGAACGCCACGGATCGCTATTATCTGAGCGAGCGGTGAGGGCTTGCCCCGCCGCCACCCGCGCCCCACAATCCGCCGATGAACCGCCCCACCCTCTTCCTCCTCCCGCTCGCTCTGGCCGCCTGTGACGATGGCGGCAGCACCTATGCCGACGCGAAGCTGGTGAAGGCGGCGCGGGCGGGGATGATGGCGGTGCAGGGCATGCCCGGCGGCAAGACGTCGACCTTCACTCAGGTTCGGCTGATCGGCGGGGCGACGGTGTGCGGCATGATCGACGGCAATGACGGCGACGGCCCACGCGCGTTCAGTGCCAAGGGGCAGGACGTGCTGATCGAGGACAAGCGCGATCCCGCCACCAAGGCGGCGATCGTCAAGGCGTGCGTCGGCCAGCCGGTGCACGAGATCGTCAGCCGCAACGCGCAATTCACCGATCTCGCCGTGAAACATTGATGTCGGGGCCGCCATGCCGGATTTGATCCGGCATCCGGGCTGGCAGATATGTGCGCTGCGCGGTCTTCCGATCACCCCGCCATCGGCAGCCGCAGCCGCACCAGCAGTCCGCCCAGATCCTCGCTCTCCTCCAGCGTGACCGTGCCGTCGTAGATTTCCGCGACGTCGCGAACGATCGCCAGCCCCAGCCCGGTCCCCGGCTTGCCGGTGTCGAGCCGCACGCCACGATCGAAGATACGGAAGCGGTCCGCCTCGGGAATGCCCATGCCGTCATCCTCGACGAGGATCTCGACGAAGCCGGCCTGTGCCCCCATCGTGACGAAGACGCTGCCGCCGCCATATTTGGCGGCATTCTCGACGAGATTGCCCATGATCTCGTCAAGGTCCTGACGCTCGATATGCGCGACCAGATTCTTCGGCCCATCCATGTCGACACGAACATGCGGATACAGCCGCCGCACCGCTCGCTCGACCGATTCGACGCTCGGCCACACCGGGGCGCGGCTGTGCGCCGAGCCCCGCCGCCCGACCGCACGTGCGCGGGCGAGGTGATGATCGACCTGTCGCCGCATCGTGCGCGCCTCGCGGATCACGGTGGCGGACAGATCGTCCGACTGCGCGGTCGCGGCGTTCATGATGACGGTCAGCGGGGTCTTCAACGCGTGCGCGAGATTGCCGGCATGCCGGCGCGCCTCCTCGGCCTGTGTCTCGTTATGGGCGACCAGCGCGTTGAGTTCCTCCACCAGCGGCAGCACCTCCAGCGGCATATCGCCGACGATCCGGTTCGATCGGCCGGCGCGCATCGTCGCAATCTCCTGCCGCACCTTGCGCAGCGGCCATAGCCCATAGAAGGTCTGCAACGCCGCAAGGATGATCAGCCCGACCCCGAGCAGCACGAAACTGCGCACCAGCGTTCGCCGCAGGATCGCGATCTGCGCGTCGAGCGCCTCGCGGCTTGAGGCCACCTGAAACCGCCAGCGCACCGGCGATCCGGGCAATTTCACGTCGCGTTCGACGATCCGCAGCTTCTCGTCGCGGAATTGCGCGCTGTCATAAGTGTGCACCGCGCGATCGTCATGCGCGGCGCCATAAGCGAGTTGGCGGTCCCACAGGGAGCGGGACGGAAAGATGTCGTGCCCGGGTGCCGATACCTGCCAATAGAGCCCCGAATAGGGCTCGATGAAACGCTGATCGGCGGGCTCGCGACTGAAATAGACACCTTCGGGGCCGATCTCCGCGCTCGCCAGCAACGAACGCAGGACATATTCCAGCTGATCGTCGGCATTGCGCGTCACCGCCGCGACCAGCACCCGATCGAGCGCGAACCCTCCGCCCGCCAGCAGCAGCGAGATCCACAGCGCCGCGATCAGGATCATCCGCCGCCACAGCGAGCCGCGCGCGCGCAGGCCGATCGGCTCCGGCGGAACCGGCTCGTCGGCGGAATCGCTGCTGGCGGCGGTCACCGGATCAAGCGTCCGGATCATCCAGGCTATAGCCGAGGCCGCGGATCGTGGTGATCACATCTTGCCCCAGCTTCTTGCGGATGCGGGTGACGAATACCTCGATCGTATTCGAATCGCGGTCGAAATCCTGATCGTAGATATGTTCGATCAGTTCCGTGCGGCTGACGACCTTGCCCTTGTGATGCAGCAGGTAGCTGAGCAGTTTATATTCCTGCGCGGTCAGCTTCACCGGCTCTCCGGCGCGGGTCACCTTGCCCGACCGCGTATCGAGGCGCACATCGCCCGCGGTCAGCTCTGACGAGGCATTGCCCGACGCGCGCCGAATCAGCGCGCGCAGCCGCGCGATCAGTTCCTCGGTCTGGAACGGCTTGGCGACATAATCGTCAGCGCCAGCGTCCAGCCCGGCCACCTTGTCCGACCAGCTATCACGCGCGGTCAGCACCAGCACCGGGGTGGTCCTGCCTTCCTTGCGCCAGCGATCCAGCACGGTGAGCCCGTCGATTTCGGGCAGGCCGAGGTCGAGCACGATCGCGTCATAGCTCTCGGTCGATCCCAGGAAATGCCCCTCCTCGCCATCGGTGGCAAGGTCGATGGCATAGCCCGCGCCCTCCAGCGTGGATTTCAGCTGCTGACCGAGGTTCGGCTCGTCCTCGACGATGAGCACGCGCATGTCGTTCTCCCTGTTCTGTTATTGTCCGGTTCGACCGATCACCTGCCCGGACCGCCCGTCGACGTCGACCCAGATCACGCTGCCGCCCCGCAGAAACTTGAGCGTGTAGATGCCGCTCGGCATCTCCAGATCAAATCCGATATATTGCGCGTCCTTCATCGTCGGGATCACGCGGCGCTCGACTTCCTTCAGCGGCAGGATACGCCCCTGCCGCGTCGCCCGCGCGGCGGCGACTGCCTCGCGATCCTGTGCCGCGCCCGCGGTGGCAGGGGCCAGCATCGCGCCCAGCAGAAGGAGGATCGAGACCATTCTCATGCGTGCTGGCATAGGCAGGGGGGATTGAACAGCCTCTGAATGACGCCGACGACAGTGATGCAACATGTCGCCGGGGATGGGGTTCCCATTTACCGCACCGCCGGTGGCAGCCGGCCGGCGCCCTCCCCCAAGCGCCCTCCCCGAGCGCCCTCCCCCGAGCGCCCTCCCCCGAGCGCCTTGTCCCGATCGCCCCCGCCGCCTAGGTGCGCGGGATGGCAGCACCGATCCTAGCATATGAAGACCTGGGCCTCGTTCAGGGGGCCGGCTGGTTGTTCCGGCACCTCGATCTGTACATCGGCGAACGCGACCGGCTCGCGCTGATCGGGCGCAACGGCGCGGGCAAATCGACGCTGCTGAAGCTCATCGCCGGCGCGATCGATGCCGACGAGGGCCGTCGCACGATCGTGCCCGGCACGAACGTGGTGATGCTGGAGCAGGATCCCGACGTCAGCGACTTCGCGACGCTGAAGGACTATGTCCTTGCCGGCGGTGCGGCGCCCGCGACATACGAGGCGGAGGCGATCGCCGGGCAGCTCGGCATCGACCTGCAGCGCGAGGCGAAGACCGCATCGGGCGGCGAGCGACGCCGCGCCGCGATCGTGCGCGCGCTGGCGATGAACCCCGATGTGCTGCTGCTCGACGAGCCGACCAACCACCTGGATATTGCCGCGATCGAATGGCTTGAGGACTGGCTGAAACGCTACACCGGCGCGTTCGTCGTCATCAGCCACGACCGCACCTTCCTGACCCGGCTGACACGCCAGACGCTGTGGCTGGACCGCGGTCAGCTACGTCGTGCCGAGGTCGGCTTCGGCGGGTTCGATGCCTGGACCGAGCAGGTCTATGCCGAGGAGGAACGTAACGCCGCCCGGCTGGATGCCAAGCTGAAGATCGAGGAACACTGGCTGCAACGCGGCGTCACCGGCCGTCGCCGGCGCAACCAGGGCCGTCTCGCCAAGCTGAAGGAGATGCGCGCCGAACGCGCCGCGATGATGGGGCCGCAGGGCGCCGCCGCGCTGCAGGTCGCCGCCGACGACGTCAAGACGAAGGTGGTGATCGACGTCGAACATGTCACCAAAAGCTATGGTGACCGTACCATCATCCGGGATCTGTCGCTGCGCGTCGCGCGCGGCGACCGGATCGGCATTGTCGGCCGCAATGGTGCGGGCAAGACGACGCTGCTGCGACTGCTGACCGGCGAGCTGGAACCCGACAGCGGCATCGTCAAGCGCGCCAGGACGCTGGACGGCATCGTCATCGATCAGCAGCGCAGCCTGATGGCACCGCAAAAGACGGTGCGTGACGTGCTGGCCGACGGCGGCGAATGGATCGACGTGCTGGGCACACGCAAGCACCTGCACGGCTATCTCAAGGAATTCCTGTTCGATCCCTCACTGGCGGAGGCGAAGGTCGGCACATTATCGGGCGGGGAGCGCTCGCGGCTCTTGCTGGCGCGAGAGTTCGCGCGCGAATCGAACCTGCTGGTGCTCGACGAACCCACCAACGACCTCGACCTCGAAACGCTCGATCTGTTGCAGGAGGTGATCGCGGACTATAGCGGCACCGTGCTGATCGTCAGCCACGATCGCGACTTCCTCGACCGTACCGTCACGGTGACGCTGGGGCTCGACGGGTCGGGGACGGTCGATGTCGTCGCGGGCGGCTATGAGGATTGGGAAGCCAAGCGCACCCGTCGCAACGACACGAAGAAGGCGGCGCCCAAACCTGCCAACGCCACGCCCCCGCCCCCCGCACCGGCGCGCACCAAGCTGAGCTACAAAGATCAGCGCGACTATGATCTGCTGCCCCGGCGGATCGAGGAGATCGACACGATCGTGGCGAGCAAGGAAGAAGCGCTGGCCGATCCGTCGCTCTATGCCCGCGATCCGGCGGCCTTCGATCGCCTGTCGAAGGACATCGCCGCGCTGCGCGACGAGAAGGACGCCGCTGAATTGCGCTGGCTGGAACTGGCGGAAAAGGTGGAGGCGATGGGATGACGCGCCAGCGCGACGGCGGAGCCGGGGCCTTTACTCCTCCCCTGCCCCGCCGGTCGCCGCCGCGACGTCCAGCGACTTTCCTTCCCGCCCCGCCAGTTCGACGACATATTGCCACGCCACCCGCCCCGACCGGCTGCCGCGGCGTGTCGCCCATTGGATCGCATCGGCGGGGTCGAACGGCAGGCCGTATTGGGCGGCATAACCCCGCACGATCGCGCAATAGGCGTCCTGATCGACGACGTGAAAGCCGAGGCTGAGCCCGAACCGATCCGCCAGCGCGAGCTGATCGTCGACCGAATCGCGCGGGTTGATCGCGCTTTCCTGCTCACGGATGTCGCGCACCACCAGGTGCCGACGGTTCGAGGTGACGATCAGCCGCGCATTGCCCGGGCGCGCCTCCGCCCCACCTTCCAGTAGCGAGCGCAGCACCCGCGCATCCGCCGCCGCGTCAAAGCCGATATCGTCAAGGAAGATCACGAACGCCCGCGACACGCCCGCGATCACGTCGAACAACGGCGCCAGCGTCGCCAGTCGATCACCGGGCACCTCGATCAGCGCCAGCGCGCCGCCCTCCGCCTGCACAGCGCCGACCGACGCCTTCACCAGCGCGGACTTGCCGGTGCCGCGCGCGCCCCAAAGCAGCGCGTCCTGCGCCGCCTGCCCGGCCGCCAGCCGCCGCAGGTTGGCGGTCAGCGCGTCGCGCTGCGTATCGACATTGTGCAGCAGCGTGAGCGGCAGCGGCCGGAAATCGCGCGCCGCGACGAGGCTGTGATCGCGCCAGACATAGGCGGGGTGGAGCAATGGATTGGCCGAAGGCGGCGGCGGCGGGGCGATCCGCTCCAGCGCGGCGGCGATCCTGTCGAGAGCGTCGGACATGCGCGAGCGCTAGCGTTCGGCGGGGCCGGGCTCAAGCTCTCGCCGCCTCAACCGCGCGACGGCATCATGCGCTTTCGAGCGGGAGAGGGAGATTCATTCACCGGCCTGCGCCCGATGCGCCCGGATATCCGCCCGCCCCGGCGCGAGCGCGATCGCCTTGTCGAGCAACTGTCGCGCCCCGCCGGCATCGCCCGTCGCCAGCAGCGCAAGGCCATAAGCATCGGCGATCGTCGCGTTCATCGGCTGCAGGCGATAGGCCGCACGCGCCGGGGCAAGCGCCGCGCCGGCATCCCCCGCCGCCACCCGCGCCCGCGCCACCAATGCGAGCAGCAGCGCATCGCGACCGCCCAGCTCGATCAGCAGCGGATCGAGCGTTTCCCGCGCGCTGGCAGGGTCCGTCATCAACTGGGCATTCGCCAGCGCGCGACGCGCCGCGATATCGGCCGGATGCTGCGCCAGATACAGCGCCAGCGCGTCCGCCGCCCCGCGCCGATCGCCCGAGATCAGACGCGCCTCGACCAGCCGCAGCATCGTGGCGCGATCGAAGCGCAGGTCCGCAGCGCGCGCATAGCTGGCCGCCGCCGCGCCCGCCCTTCCGGTCGCGAACAGCACGTCGCCGATCAGGACATGCGCCGCCGGCGCACCCGGTGACTGTCGCGCGAGCGCCTGCGCCTCGACCAGCGCGGCGCCGCCCTGCCCCGCCTCCAGCCGCCCGCGCACCAGCGACACCATCGCGCGCGGATCGGCGCGATTTTCCGCCACCGCCGTGGCCAGCGCCGCCGGATCGTCGTCCTGTCCGAACGGTGCCGCCGGCGACGACGGCATCGCGGCGGCGCGATCGAGGAAGCGCGCCGCCCAGTCCCGCTGCCCCTGCGCCTCGAACGCGCGCGCGACCAGCCCGAGCGTATAGCTGTCGGCATCGCGCCGCAGCGCGATCGGGCGCAGCGTGTCGAGGGCACCGGCGGCATCGCCGGTCCGCAGCAACGCCGCCCCCAGCAACCGCCGCGCCTGCAGGTTCATCGGTTGCCGCGCCAGCAGCGCGCGCCATTTGATCGCCGCCTGTTCGTAGCGCCCGGCGCCATAATCGATCCCGCCCGACATCAGCAATCCGCCGGGCAGGCCATTGAGGGCGCCGCCGGTCCTGTCGAGCAGATCGCCCGCGAGCGCCATGTTCCCGGCGCGCGCCGCCACCACTGCCAGCAGATAGAGCGCGGGCGGGCTGCCGTTGCGCGCCGCCAGCGCGCGTCGTGCCGCCGCGACCGCGTCGCCGTGGCGACCGACATCGCCCAGGGTGCCCGCATAGTCGATCAGCGCCGGGTAGAAGTAAGCGTCACGCTTCAGCGCCGCCTCGTACCACGGCAGCGCCGCCACCGCGCCGTAGCGGCTCCGCACGACATCCCCGGCCAGCACCAAAGCGGCGAGCGGCGCGTCCTTGCCCGCGATCGCCCGGGCGGCGGCGTCGGTGGCGCCCGCGACGTCACCCAGATCGAGCCTGGTCTGCCCCAGCAGCGTCCAGGCGGCGGCATCCTGTGGCGCTCGCGCCAACACCGCCTGCAGGACGCCGACCGCTTCCGCGCCGCGCCCGGCCTGTGCCAGTGCCTGCGCGCGTGCGCGTTGCGCGACGGGATCGTCGCCCAGCGCCGCCGCCGCCGCGATCGCCCCCTCATTGTCGCCTTGCGCGGCCAGCGCGGCGACGTGCAGCGCGCGGGTTTGCCCCACCGGCACGCCCGCCGCGATCGCCCGGTCAAGCGCCCCTTGCGCGGCGAGCCCGTCGCCCAGCAACAGGTAGACCCGCGCCAGGCGCAGCAGCGCCACGCCGCTACGCTCCCCGGATCGCGCGGCGGCGATGAAATGGTTGCGGGCAGCGGAGTAATTGCCACGCTGCTGCGCCGCGATCCCCTCCCGCCAGGCGATCGCCGGATCGGGTCGATCGGCACGGCGGGCCAACCAGACGACCGCCAGCGCGATCACCCCGAACGCGAGCACGCCGCCGCCCCAGCGGACCCAGCGCCCCGCCCGCTGCGATCGTTCCGCCCACACCCGGCGGCGGTGACGGCGTCGCGGCTGCGCCAGCGGACCTTCACGCATGAAGATCGTAGCTCTTCATCAGGTCGTACAACGTCGGACGGCTGACCCCCAGCAACCGCGCCGTGCCCGAGATATTGCCGTCGCTCTGCATCAGGGCGCGACGGATCGCCTGCCGGTCGGCGGCCTCGCGCACCGCGCGCAGGTTGATCGGCAACGAATCGTCGCTCGCGGGCTGCAGATCGAGGTCGCTGGTGCCGGCCAGCCTGCCTTCGGCCATGATCACCGCGCGTTTGACACGGTTTTCCAGCTCGCGGACGTTGCCGGGCCAATGCCAGGCATCGATCGCGGCCAGCGCATCGGGAGTGAAACCGGTGACGTCGCTGCCCAGCGTTCGTGCGAAGCGCGCGACGAAATGCCGCGCCAGCAGCGCCGCGTCCCCGGTACGTTCGGCCAGCGCCGGGATCCGCACGACCATTTCCGCCAGCCGGTAATACAGATCTTCGCGGAACCGCCCGTCCGCCA
Organism: Sphingomonas sp.; assembly: GCF_042091075.1. Classification (GTDB taxonomy): domain Bacteria; phylum Pseudomonadota; class Alphaproteobacteria; order Sphingomonadales; family Sphingomonadaceae; genus Sphingomonas. Next base: position 10,231 of record NZ_JBELIE010000064.1, read on the forward strand.
CCATCGCATCGACATTCTGGTGGGTGGCACAGACGATCCGCGTCTCGACCGGGATCGGCTTCCGCCCGCCGATCCGCTCGATCACCCGCTCCTGCAGGAAGCGCAGCAGCTTCACCTGCAAGGCCAGTGGAACGTCGCCGATCTCGTCGAGGAACAGCGTTCCGCCATCGGCCTGCTCGATCTTGCCCGGCGTCGTCTTCACCGCGCCGGTGAACGCGCCCTTTTCGTGCCCGAACAATTCGCTTTCGAGCAACGTTTCCGGGATCGCAGCGCAATTGATCGCGACGAAGGGGCGGTCGCGGCGCGACGAGGCATCGTGCAGCCCGCGCGCCAGCAGTTCCTTGCCGGTGCCGCTCGCCCCCAGCAGCATCACGCTGATATCCGCCGGGGCGATGCGCTCGATCGTCCGCATCACCTTCAGCATTTCGGGCGCGGCGGTGATCAGCCCGCCAAGCCCGGCACTGCCCTCCACCCGCTGCGCCAGCCGGCGGTTCTCCGCTTCCAGCGCCTGCACATGAAAGGCGCGCGCGACGATCAGGCCCAGTTGATCGATATCGATCGGCTTTTGATAGAAATCCCAGGCGCCGCCCGCGATCGCCGCCAGCGCGGATGGGCGCGCGCCATGGCCGGACGCGACGATCACCTTGGTATCGGGCTTCAGCGACAGGATTTCTCCCAACGCCGCCAGCCCCTCGCTCGTACCGTCGGGATCGGGCGGCAGCCCCAGATCGAGCGTCACCACCTGCGGCTCATGCAGCCGAACCGCCTCCAGCGCGGCAACCCGGTCACCCGCGACGACCACTTCATAGCCGTCATACGCCCAGCGTAACTGACGTTGCAGCCCGGCATCATCCTCGACGATGAGCAGCACCGGCCGTGCCGCGACGCGCGCACCGCTCATGCCGCCGCCTCCACCGCGGCGCACCGCGGCAGCGCGATCCGGAAACAGGTGCCGACGCCCTCCCGGCTTTCCACTTCGAGCCGTCCGCCCATCGCCTCGACCAGTTGGCGGGCCTCGAACGCGCCCAGGCCGAACCCGGTCGGCTTGCGCGACACGAACGGACGGAACAGTCCGTCGCGTATGAACGCCGGGGTCATCCCATGCCCGCGATCCGTTACCTCGATCGTCACATCATTCCCCCGCGCGCCGACCAGCAGCGTTACCGGCACGCCCGGCGCGCTGGCCTCCACCGCGTTCTGGATCACATGGTCCAAAATGGTTTCCAAAGCACTCGCGTCGGCCACCGCCCAGGCTTCGGCCCCGCCGGCGTGGATCGGATGCTGCGCGCGCCGTGCGTCCGCCATCCGCTCGGCCAGCGCCAGCACCGCGACGCTGCCGCGCGCCGCCACCGCCGGCGCGCCGACCACGCGCTGCGACAGTCGCGACAGCAGGAGCGTCATGCGCTGCGACGTGTCTTGCAACGTCGCCACCATATCGGCCCGAAAATCGGGATTGTCGGCATGCCGCTCGGCATTGCGCGCCACCAGCGCCATCTGGCTGACGAGATTCTTCAGATCGTGCATGATGAAGGCGAAGCGGCGATTGAACTCCTCGAAGCGCTGCGCCTCGACCAATGCGTCATGCGCCGCCTCTTCCGCGAGATAGCTTGCCGCCTGCCGGCCCGCCGCGCCCAGCAGGTCGAAATCCTCCCAATCCAGCGGGCGGGGGATCGGGGGTCGCGTCAGCACGATCACGCCGATCAGCCGCTCGCCATGCAGCAGCGGCACGAGCGCCCAGGCATCGTCACGCGCCAGCAACCACTCGGGAATGGCGGCGCTTTCCGTCGCGGGGGCGACGCCGTCGCGTACCTGGTCCAGATCGACGATCCGCGCGCTGCCCGCCAGATGCGCCAGTAACGCGCCGGCGTCTCCCGCCAGCGTGTCGGGGGCGTCGCAGCGCCAGGTGGCGGCAACGGCCAGTCCTTCCCCGTTCGCCATCAGCAACAGCCCGGCCGGCGAGGCGGTCATGTCCGCCACCGCCTGAACGATCCGTTCCGCCAGCGGGGCGGGTCGCCCGTCGGGCGCCCCGAGCGTGGCGGTGAAGCGCATCCATTCGCTGCGATAATCGTACCGATGGCGAAACAGATGTTTCGCGACGAACACCTTCGCCCAGCCGCGCAGCCACGGCGTCGAGGCAAGCGTCAGCAGACTGGCAGCGGTGCCGAACACGAACGCCGTCTGGGCGATCGGTGCATGCGAGCCGGCGAGCGTGCCGAGGTAGCTCATCGCGACCGTGCTGATCAGCACATACAGGCCGACGCCGACCACCGCCGCCGCCTTCAGCGTGACCGATCGCGACACGCGCACCGGGGCGCCGGCACGATGGATCGCCACCAGGATCGGCGGCGCCGCGACCGCCATCACCGCGCCGCGCGTCACCGTCAGGATCGCGGGGAAGCCATCACCGATCCAAGCCAAGCCATAGACGATCGCATCGCCCGCCCAGACCAGGCCGAGCGCGACGATGATCGCGCGCCGGCCGTTACCATCGTCCGCGACCGTCGCCGCCGCGCGCTGCACCAGCACCAGCGCGGCGACGATCGCGAGCATGCGGAGCGTCAGTGCGGTCGATTCGACCAGAGCGGTAACCGCCGGCGTGGCGGCAAGCTGGCCCGCCACCGCCGTACCGGCAGACAGCAGGAAGCAGGCCGCGGTCACGCCATAGGCCGTCAGACGCGCGCGTCCCTCGGCCCCACGCCGGGCGGCCGATACGCCATCAAGCACCGCCAGTACCGCCAGCCAGCTGGCATCGCGGGCCGCATCAACCAGCCCCGTCGCCGGATCATCACGCCCGATGCCCGCGGTCGCCAGCGCCCATAGCGCCGTGATCACCGCCGCGGTCATCAGCAACCAGCGCGGCACCGCCAGCGATCCGTCGCGCGGGATCGAAAGGACGATCCCGCAGAACAGCAGCGCCACGACGGCATGAATCAGGATGATCGCGGTCGCCCCGGCGCTCATCGCCTCACCGTGCCCCCTGCGGCCACAGCACCACCCGCAGCGTCTGGATCAGGATCAGCAGATCCAGGAACGGCGAATAGTTCTTGGCATAATACAGGTCATATTCCAGTTTGTGCCGCGCATCCTCCACCGAAGCGCCATAGGGATAATTGATCTGCGCCCAGCCGGTGATCCCCGGCTTCACCATGTGGCGTTCGGCATAAAAGGGCAGTTCGCGTTCCAGGCCGGCGACGAACTCGGGCCGTTCGGGGCGTGGCCCGACGAAGCTCATGTCGCCTGTCAGCACGCTCCAGCATTGCGGCAGCTCATCGAACCGTATCTTGCGGATCAACTGCCCGATCCGCGTGATGCGGGGGTCCCGCTCGCTCGTCCACACCGCGCCGCCGGCGCATTCGGCGTCCTCGCGCATCGAACGAAGTTTCATCATCACGAATTCTTCGTTGTGCAGCCCGACGCGGCGTTGGCGATACAGCGCCGGACCCGGCGTCTCCAGACGGATCGCGATCGCCACCAGCATCAGCAGCGGGGCGGTCACCACCAGCAGGATCAGGCTGACCGCGATATCGAAGCTGCGCTTGGCAGCCGCATTCAGCATCTGACCCGAGGAAAACCCATCGGAAAAGATTAGCCACGACGGATTGACGCTGGCCAAATCGACTCTGCCCGTCTCGCGCTCGATGAAGGTGGAGATGTCACAGACCATCACCCCGGTGGTCTTGATCCGCAACAGATCGTTCAGCGGCAGGGCGTTGCGCCGCTCCTCCATCGCCAGCACCACTTCCGACGCGCGCATCTTCAGCACATGATCCGGCAGGCTGGCGACCGTATCGCGGCGGCGCGCGCGCCCGACCGCGACTTCGCCGTCGTTCATCGCGATATAGTCGATAACGCTGAAATTGGCGCTCGCACGCTCCGCCAGCGCCGCGATCCGCGCCGCCCGCGCGCCGGCGCCCAATACCACCACCCGCCGCCGCAGCACGTCGCCGCCGATCGTGCGTCCCGCAGCCAGCCGCAGCGCGAACAGCATCGCGATCGACAGCAGCATCGCGTAGAACAGGTTCGACCGCCAGAAGGTGATCGCCGGCACCAGGAAGAAGATCACCGACAGCAGCAGGATGCCGAGCGACACCGCGACCATCAGCCGCGACGTCGCCACGCGCAGCGAACGGATCGTGTCCGCGCCATAAGCTCCGACCGCGACCATGGCGATCTGCAACGGCACCGCAAATGACAGCAATTGCGGGATACGGGTGTGCAGACCACCGGGCGCCATCCCGATCTGCCAGGCGCGTACCCGCCATCCGCCTTCCGCCGCGATCAGCAGCAACGCGAAATCGAGCACGCCCAGCAACAGCACCGCGTTGGGCACATAATGCTTGAAAAGGCGAACCATGACGCGGCGCTGGGTTCCTGGGATGGGACGAACGGGACTGGTTAACCTATCGCTGCAATTGGCAAAGAAAGCTTGAAGAAGTAGGGAGCCGTTCGTCGCTTTGCGGGTTGTGGGCGCGACGGGAGCGCTCGCGCGCTTCGGGGGAAGCAGGGGACAATTGATGACCAATATCGTGCCGGTGATCCTGTCTGGCGGATCGGGCACCCGGCTATGGCCGATGTCTCGCCCGGAAAAGCCGAAGCAGTTTCTGGCACTGACCGCCGAAGCGACGATGCTGCAACTCACCGCAGCGCGAGCGCAGGGCGACACCTATACCGCGCCGATCGTCGTCGCCAACGCCGCGCACGCCGACGAGGTGGAACGCCAGCTGGCCGATGCCGGCGCGGCGCCACAGGCGCTGATCCTCGAACCGATGGGCCGCAACACCGCGCCCGCGATCGCGCTGGCCGCGCTGACCGCCGCCCCGGACCAGCCGTTGCTGGTGATGCCGTCGGACCATGTCATCGCCGATCCCGACGCCTTCCAGAGCGCGATCCGCACCGCGCTGCCGCTGGTCGAGGACGGCTGGCTGGTCACTTTCGGCATCACGCCCGACGCCCCTGAAACCGGCTATGGCTATATCAAGGTAGGCGAAGAGCTCGCCACCGGCGTGCACCGCGTTGCCCGCTTCGTCGAGAAGCCCCAGCGCGCGGTGGCCGAACAGATGGTCGCGTCCGGTGACCATGCCTGGAACGGTGGCATCTTCCTGTTCCGCGCCGATGCGTTCGTCGATGCGCTGCGCACTTTCTGTCCCGACATGCTCGACGCGGTGCAACGCTCGCTGGACGCGGCGCGGCGTGATGGCGTCCGCGTGTTCCCCGACGCCGCTGCATTCGGCGCCTCGCCGTCCGATTCGATCGACTATGCGGTGATGGAAAAGGCCGAGCGTGTCGCGGTCGTACCGGTCGCGATGGGCTGGAGCGACGTCGGCAGCTGGGATGCGCTGCACGCGATCAGCGCACGGGATGACGGCGACAATGCCACCTCGGGAGAGGTCGTCATGCTCGACAGCCGTAACTGCCTGGCACGCAGCGACGGCCTGCGTATCGCGATGGTCGGGGTAGAGGATCTGATCGTCGTTGCCAGCGGCAGCGACGTGCTGATCCTGCCGCGCGGCCGCAGCCAGGACGTCAAGCTGCTGCTGGAGGCGATGAAGGACAAGTGACGGAGGCGATTCCCCGGTGACGGGGATCAGCCGCTCATCAACCACGCCCAGCATCCCGCCAGCCCGGCGCAGCCGAGCAGCATTTGCGGCGGCCGCAGCCGGGCGAAATGGCGCGGCGCGTTCCCGGCGAGCGCAGCACGCCGGTCGAGCAGGGCCGCCAACGCATAGCCAGCGGCCAGCAGCGCCACCGAGATCGCCGCACGCGACATCACCAGCGCCAGCCCCGCGATCGTGACATAGGCGACCGCGGCCGCCAGTTCGATCGCGGTCGAGGCAGCGGGGGTCGCAAACCCGAATCCGCGTCGCACCCCGCCGATGAACGAAAGAATCAAGGCGCCCCAGATCACCGCGAGCTGGATGGCGAGCACCGGCCAGGCGCCCGGCAACACCCATGCGCCGATCCCCGCCGCGACAAGCGGGAGCATCGGCCCATATCCGAAAATGACGCTGTCGACAGGGATACGGCGCGTGGCGGGCGGAGAAAGATCGTCCATGCCGCGCGGAACGCACGATGCGGCGTTCGGTGGCGTGCCTGCGCGCACGAAAAGGCCGGCGGATCGCTCCGCCGGCCTCTCGTTGGTCTGCCTGACAGCAACCGATCCTTATCCCGGGGCGACGGATGCCGCCCCGGAGGGGATCAGAAGTCCATGCCGCCCATGCCGCCACCCGGCATCGCCGGCATCGCCGGCTTGTCGTCGGGCAGTTCGGCGACGGTCGCCTCGGTGGTGATCAGCAGGCCCGCCACCGATGCGGCGTTCTGCAGCGCAGTGCGCACCACCTTGGTGGGGTCGATCACGCCGGCCTGAACCAGATTCTCGTACACGTCGGTCGCGGCGTTGAAACCGAACGACGTATCGTTCTGGTCGAGCAGCTTACCCGACACGACGGCGCCGTCGTGGCCAGCATTCTGCGCGATCTGACGCACCAGCGCGGTCAGCGACTTGCGAACGATGTCGACGCCGCGCGTCTGATCGTCATTGTCGCCCTTCGCGCCGTCGAGCGCCTTGGTGGCGTACAGCAGCGCGGTGCCACCGCCCGGAACGATGCCTTCCTCGACCGCGGCGCGGGTGGCGTGCAGCGCGTCGTCGACGCGATCCTTGCGCTCCTTCACCTCGATCTCGGTCGCACCACCGACCTTGATGACGGCAACGCCGCCGGCCAGCTTCGCCAGACGCTCCTGCAGCTTCTCGCGGTCATAGTCCGAGGTGGTCACCTCGATCTGCTGACGGATCGCCTCGGTGCGGCCCTTGATCGCATCGGCCTCACCCGCACCGTCGACGATGGTGGTGTTGTCCTTGTCGATCGTGACGCGCTTGGCGGTGCCCAGCATGCCCAGCGTGACGCTCTCGAGCTTGATGCCGAGATCCTCGCTGACGACTTCGCCCTTGGTCAGGATCGCGATGTCCTCAAGCATCGCCTTGCGGCGATCGCCGAAGCCCGGAGCCTTGACCGCCGCGACCTTCAGGCCGCCGCGCAGCTTGTTGACCACCAGCGTGGCGAGCGCCTCGCCTTCGATATCCTCGGCGATGATCAGCAGCGGGCGACCCGACTGCACCACCGACTCGAGGATCGGCAGCATTGACTGCAGGTTCGACAGCTTCTTTTCGTGGATCAGGATGTACGGATCGTTCAGCTCGACCGTCATCTTCTCCGGGTTGGTGATGAAGTACGGCGACAGATAGCCGCGATCGAACTGCATACCCTCGACGACGTCCAGCTCGAATTCGAGGCCCTTGGCCTCTTCGACGGTGATGACGCCTTCCTTGCCGACCTTCTCCATCGCTT
>NZ_JBELIE010000236.1:0-3248 GCF_042091075.1 Sphingomonas sp.
AGCCCCGCATGGCCGACCCGCGTGGTGCGGCCTGGCAGTGGCGCGCGCAGGCGGCGGCGCGGCGCGGCTTCGCGATGATGGACCGCGCCGATGCCCGATCGGCTCTCGGCGCGCGACTGGGTCTTTCCGCCGATCACATTCTGGGCGTTGCGAGAGACTGTCCCAATGGCGAAGCGTTCGCGATGCGCGTCGTCCCCGCCCCACCCGTTGATTGGGGCACGGTATCGCTGACGGAGGCGGAGGACATTCTGACGGCGCTGGAATGCCGGGATCGAGAGGTCGCGGCGTGAACACCATGGCCGTCGCTTTGCGAAGCGCCATCACCGCTTCCGGCTGGGCGGATCAGCTTCCCGGCGATCCTCGCACGGAGGACGAATATGCCGCATTGCTGACGGCGCTGTACGAATGCGGGCGCCGCGATCTGCCGCTGGGGCGGCTGTTGGAGGGCCATGTCGATGCGGTGCAGATCATGCAGCGTTATGGGTCCGCGACGCAGGTGGATCGGCTGAAGACCGTGCTGGCACGAGGCGCGCTGCTGGGGGTGTGGAATGCGGGCCTCCCCGGCGAACCGCTGCTGCTGGACGGACATCGGCTGACGGGCGGCAAGAGCTATGCATCGGGGGCGGGAATCCTCACCCATGCACTGGTCACCGCCGATGCGCCGGGTGGTGCGCAACTGCTGCTGCTGGATTTGGCGCGGGTCGCGCCGGTGATCGACCGCGACTGGTGGCGCGTGACGGGCATGCAGCGCTCGGAAACGCATCAGGTTCGCTGGCACGATGCCGCGATTACGGACGACGACCGGATCGGCGCCCCGGGCGCCTATGCGCGCGAGCCATATTTCAGCGGTGGGGCGCTACGGTTCGTGGCGGTGCACGCCGGGGGCATCGCCGGGATTGTCGACCGGACCCGCGAGCATCTGGTATCGACAGGGCGAGCCGATGACCCGTTCCAATCCGCGCGGCTCGCCGAATTGTTCGGGCTGGCGGAGATGGCGGCGGCGATCGTTCGGCGAACGGCGCGGCTGTGGTTCGAGGACGGGGCGGCGGAGGAAGCGCGGCTGGCGCGGGTGGCGGCCGCTCGCCTGGGGGTGACCGACGCCGCTGAACGCGCGATGGTGATCGCGCAGGCGGCGGTAGGGCTGGCCGGGCAATTCCTGGCGCACCCGCTTTCCGCGGCGCTCGCGGATCTGACGGTCTATCTGCGTCAACCGGCGCCCGATGCCCAGCGCCTGCGCGTCGGGCGTGCGGTGCAAATGGGCTTCCTGGCCCCGTCGCTGTGAAACTCAGCCTCAAAGGCGTTCGCCGGGCGGTGATCGTCGCGCCACATCCCGATGATGAGATCATCGGAGCCGCGTGCCTGATCCACGCGCTGCGACGGCGGGGCAGTGACGTGACGGTGATCGTGGTCAGCGATGGCGCGGCATCGCATCCGAACAGCCCGACATGGCCCGCCGACCGCCTGACGTCCGCGCGGGCGCGAGAAAGCCTGCGCGCGCTCCTCCGCTTGGGCATCACGCGCGACGCGGTGACCTTTCTGCGGTTGCCCGACGGCGGCTTGTCCGTGCGGCGGGACGGGTGCCGCAAGACGCTGCATCGCGCCCTACGGCGGCATCGTGCGATGGATCTGCTGGTAGGCCCGGCGGGGAGCGATGCGCATCCCGATCACCGGGCGGTGGCGACGGCGCTGCGGCAATTCCGGTTCGGCGGGCGGCGGCTGACCTATCAGGTCTGGCCGCCACGGCGCCGGGGGGACGCCCGCGTCCGTACCGTGTCGCTGACCGGCGGTGGGTCGGCCAAGCGATCGCTCATCCGCTTGCATCGCACGCAGCTCGGGATGATCGCGGACGATCCCGATGGCTTCTCGATCGCACGTCACGAACTGGCGGTCTTTGCTCACCCGGTCGAGCGTTTCATCGAGGCGCGGAGATGAAGCCGATCGATCTCAACGGTTTCGCCGCGAAATTCGCGGCCGATGACGACCCCTGGCGGACCTTTTCCCGTCGCGACGAGGCGGTGAAACGAACCGCGATCCTGCACGCGCTCGGCCCGGGGCCGCTTGGGCGAGTTCTCGAACTGGGAAGCGGCAACGGATCGAACAGCCGCGCCATTGCCACGCGCGCACGGCGCCTCGATGCGACCGAAGGCACGGTGGAGGGAACCCGCCTCACATCGCATGCCATTGCCGCCCGGCCGCGTGCGCGCGCGATCATCCTGGCCCTGCCGGGGCGGTTTCCGCGCAGGAGCTATGACGCCGTCGTCATCGCCGAGCTGCTTTACTATCTCTCACCGCGGGCCATGCGGCGTGTCGCGCTCGATGTCGCTGAAACGCTTCGCCCGGGTGGTCGACTGGTGCTGGCCCATCACCGGATCGACTATTACGACTTCGCGCAGCATGCCGCTGGCATCCACGAGCGTTTCCTGCGGATGACCGGCGTTTCGTGGACGCTCCACCCCGTCCGCCGTCGTAGCAGATGGCAGGTCATCGTCGCGCGTCGCGAAGGCGGCGGCGCCCGGCCGTTCACACGGTGATGATCAGCGCGTCAGCGCTTTGACGAAATCGGCTTCGGTGCAGAGCCCGACAACACCTCGCGCCGAACAGCCAGCGATCGGCAACACCGCGACATAAGCTGTGGCGGGAGCGAGGGCCCGGATCTGGTCGAGCGTTTGTGAGCGATAGAGCGCACGCACGAAGCGATGGCCTCTCGCATCGACCAGCCGCTCCAGCACGATCGCGCCACCGGGCGCGGGATCGTCGGCGGCAAGGCCGGGAACGTGCCAGTGAACACCCAGCAGCCCGCCGAGGCTCGCGACATTGGTGTCATGCCCGGCGATCATCGTCACCGGCGTTCCCCCCTCGCCGGTCAGCGCCCCGATCATCAACGGCGTCAGCAGTGACAGGTTTGCCTTTGCGACATAGCGCGGGCGCGCGAGCAGCCTGAATTCGGTGGCATGGAATTCGGCGAAGCGCCCGATCTCGGCGGCGGTAACGCGACCCCAGCCGACCTCCGCCATCGGCTTACCGTCGGCATATTCGAGCAGCAGGATCTGCGCCGCGGTGGAGGCGCGGTCGAGCGCGCCGGTCAGTTTCGGTCGCTTGCCCGACTCCGCCGGCGCCAGCGCGGTCGGCGCGCGGGCGACGCCGCAGGCCGACGCCGGGGGAGCGCACAGCACGGCGTCGAGCCGGGCGAGCAGCGGCTTCAGCCGTGCCTCCTCAGCGGCAATCCCCTGCGCTCCGCCCGCATCGGC
>NZ_JBELIE010000237.1:0-3256 GCF_042091075.1 Sphingomonas sp.
TCCCAATGATAGCCGTCGCGCCCCCGGATCGAGCGATATTCGGCGCGATCGAGCATATAGCGGGCGTATCGCATCCCGCCATGCTCGCGCCGCAACGCCGCGCGCGCCCGCGCCATCGCGACCGGGTCGAAGAGGGCGTCGGCGGCATGGTCGGCCGGCACCGGCGGCGGCGCGCTGCCGCCGTCGGGCGTCGTCTCGCGGCTCGCGGGATGATTCATCCCGGCGTGGTCCATGGCGGGCAAGTCGCGCTGCGGCGGGGCGGCCAGCAGCAGCAGCCACGGCAACATGGTCATGCCGGCGCCCCGCCGGCTTCGTCGTGCCGTACCGTCACCACCCGCATCATTCCCGCGTGCATGTGCATCAGCATGTGGCAGTGGAACGCCCAGTCACCGAGTGCATCGGCGGTCAGGTCGAAGGACAGCGTCGCTCCGGGCAGCACGTTGACGGTATGCTTGCGCGGGGCGAACTCCTCCGCACCATTGACCAATTCGAAGAAATGGCCGTGCAGATGGATCGGATGCGGCATCATCGTGTCGTTGATCAGCGTCACGCGGACGCGCTCGCCATGGCGAAACGGGATCGGCGCGGCGCCATCGGACAGTTTCACACCGTCGAACGACCACATGTAACGTTCCATGTTCGCGGTCAGATGGATATCGAGCGTGCGGGTGGGCGCTCGGCGATCCGGGCTGGGCGTGCGCGCGCGGAGATCTGCATAGGTCAGCACGCGATGCGGCACATCCTCCAGCCCGGTCGGGCGATCGGCGGCGCGGTCGGCGGGCATCGCGGCAACGGTGGCGACGCCGGGGCCGGTGCGAACCGTGGGTGGCAGCAACGTGGTATCGCGCATCGACATCGCATGCCCGGCCATCGCGCCGCTGCTCGCGGGCTGGCTGAGGTCGATCACGCCGTTCCCGCCCATGTCCATCGCCGCCATATCCATCCCCATGTCGCGCATCGTCAGCAACGGACGCGCGCGCCGGGCGGGGATGGGCGCGGCCATGCCGGGGCGCGGTGCCAGTGTGGCGCGCACCAGCCCCGACCGGTCGATCGCCTCCGCCACCAGCGCATAGGGCCGCGCCGCCGGCAGCGTGACGAGCACGTCATAGGTTTCGGCGATGCCGATCTGGAACTCGTCGGTGTCGACCAGCTGGACCGGCTGGCCGTCGCTGGCCACCACCGTCATCGCCACGCCGGGCAGCCGGACGTTGAAATTGGTCATCGCGGCGGCATTGATGATGCGCAGCCGGACCTGTTCGCCGGGGGTGAACAGCGCGGTCCAATTGTCCTCGCTGGCATGGCCGTTGATCAGATAGCGATAGGTCGCGCCGGTCACATCGGCGATATCGGTGGGATCCATCCGCATCCGGCCCCAGTCCGCACGATCCCGCGCCGGCTGGTCGCGCCCCGCGATCAGCCCCGCCAGCGTCTGCTTCTGATAATTGTAATAGCCGCCCATCTGCTTCAGCCGTCGCATGATGACATGCGGGTGTGATGCGCTGCGATCGGAAAGCAGGATGACATGTTCGCGCACGTCGGCGTCGCGGCCGATCGCGCCGGCGGGGGTGGCGGGGTCGATGATCAGCGGGCCGTACAGCCCCATCGCTTCCTGCATCCCGGAATGGCCATGATACCAATAGGTGCCCGCCTGCCGCACCGGCATATCATAGGTGAAGGTTTCGCCGGGGCGGATACCGGGAAAGCTGACGCCGGGCACGCCATCCATCTGAAACGGCACCAGTAGCCCATGCCAGTGGATCGACGTATCCTCGCGCAGCCGGTTGGTCACCGCGATCCGCACGCGCTGCCCTTCGCGCAGCCGGATCAGCGGTGCGGGGATCGTGCCGTTGACCGCCACCGCGTGGATTCGGCGCCCATCGATCATGGCATGATGCTCCGCGACGGTCAGCGCGATCGTGTCGCCGCTCAGGGTGGTCGGGGCGGCAATGCGATGATCGCCGCTCTGCGCCCATGCCGGGGCGATGCGGGGCAGCAGCGCGCCGGCCGCGAGAGAAGCGAACAGCGACCGGCGGTCGATCGGGGCGCGAGGGGAGGGCATATCGCCTCTTACGCAGGGCGGCGCGCCATCCCTCATGCCATCTCCAGCAGCGCGGAGAGCGCGCGGCGGGCACGATAGAGTCGGGTCTCCACGGCCTTCTCGCTAATCGACAGCGTCTCTGCGGTCAGCGCCTGCGACATCCCGTCCACCGCGCGCAGCAGCAGCACTTGCCGCAGCGGCGCGGGAAGCGCGGCGATCGCGCGCTCGATCCGCGCCAGCTCGCGCGAGGAATGCGCCGCCGCTTCGGGTGTGGGCGCGCTATCCGCCGGGTCCGCGATCGCATCGAGCGGTTGCGCGCGCGTGAAGAAGCGCCGCACCGTCCGCCGGCGCGACCAGTCGCGTGCCTTGTTGAGCGCGATCCGCAACAGCCAGACGCGGAACGGGCGCTGCGGATCATAGCGGTGCAGCGCGGCGAAGGCGGCAACGAAGCTTTCCTGCACGATATCGAGCGCTTCGCCAGCGTCGCCGCCGGTATGGCCGCGCGCCAGCCGGAACACCGCGTCGCGATGGCGGTGCAGCAGGACGCGATACGCCGCTTGGTCTCCCGCCCGCGCCCGCCCGACCAGCGCGGCGTCCGACGTGTCCCCCGCAGGGTCGATCACTTGGCGGTCATGGCGCGGGGGAGGGAGGATCGGTCAGCGTGCGCGCCACCGTCGCATCGAAGCGCGCGGCCTGATCGGGGCGCAGCACGCCGCGCATCGCGAAGACATGCTGCAGCGTCTCTTTCTGCAACTGGCCCATCACCAGGTGCGAGCGATCGACCGCCGCGGCGACGCGCGGGCCATAGCCGTGTTCCGCCTCGATCGCCTGCGCGAGCTGGCCGTTGATCGCGCGCATCTGCGCCTCCAGTCCGGCGCGGCGTTGGGCGAAACGCGCCTCCAGTGCCGCGATGCGCTGCTGCTGCCGGCTATCCAGCGTCATGTCGCGGTGGAGCAGCTGGTGGATCTGCCCCTCGCCATGCGCTGGCGACGCGCGCCAGGCACGCGCCGCCCACACCCCCGCCATTGCCGCGGCGAAGGCGATGACCGCCACGAGCAGATAGCGCATCGCGCTCATCGCTCAGCCATCCAGCAGGTGGGCGGGGGCATAGTCCGACGCGCCGATCGTCGTCGTCGTCGCCGCGCCCTGTGCCGGCGCCTCGGGCAGGGTGCTGCCGATGATGCCGATCCCCAGCGCCAGGACGGTGGCCAGCGCGAT
>NZ_JBELIE010000238.1:0-3233 GCF_042091075.1 Sphingomonas sp.
CGCTCCTGCAGCACCACGCCGAAGCGGCTGGCGAAGGCCCCCGTGCCCGGCTTGACGAGCGTATCTGCCGCGCCGAGCGCTAGCGCGCGCATCGTTACCGCCGCGCCCTCCGCCGCAGCGCTGGACACGATCAGCACCCGCGCGCCGCGGCCTGCCTTGAGCAGCGCAGGCAATGCGTCGATCCCGCTGGTATGCGGCATCTCCAGATCGAGGACGATCAGATCGACGCGACAATCAGCCAGAAAGGCCAGCGCGGCTTGAGCATCGGGCAGCGCCGCGGCGACCGCGAAGCGCCCGCCAGCGGCAACGAACCGGCTCAGCGCCGCGCGCGCCACTGCCGAATCGTCGACGATCAGCACGCGCGGTGCGGACGCTTTCAACGGTGATTCGGGTTGAGGAAGGAACTGCGCCATCGTGCGCCGGACGATCGAAGCGGATCGCGTCGGATCAGGCGACGCCGACGATCTGCAATTTGCTCTGCAAGGTTTCGCGATCAAAGGGCTTCATGACATATTCGTCCGCGCCCGCCTCGATTGCGGCGCGAATATGCGCCATGCCGTTCTCGGTGGTGCAGAACACCACCTTCGGACGACGCGGCAGATCTTCCGACGACAGCGCGCGCAGGAATTCCATCCCGCTCATCACCGGCATGTTCCAGTCGAGCAGCACCACGTCAGGCGACAGGGCGCGACATTGCTCCAGTGCCTCGCGCCCGTCGGCGGCTTCCCCCACTACGAAGTTCAGCGTCTCCAGGATGTGGCGGGCGACCTTTCGTATCACCTTCGAGTCGTCGACGATCAGGCAGGTCTTCATCGCTTCATCCCAGCAGGCGTTACCTGCCGCTTATGTCGAACCAACTGTAAGATTTGCGTTAATGGCCAGGCCGGAAGGTCAGGCGATGGCGCTGGCCCGTTCGACCAGTCGTTCGATATCCAGCACGATCAAGGTTTCGCCGCTCCCACCGGCGACGCCCGACACGAAATCCCAGCCCGGCTGAGCCTCCGCGTCGCTATCCTGGCCGTCGCCCGGCGCGCCAAGCCCGGCGGGTGGCGCTTCGATCGTGAAGGTGCCGATATCCTCCAGCGAGTCGACTGCGATCGCATACAGATGGCCATCGACCATCGCCGCGACGGCATGGCCGATGCGGGCCCCTTCGGACACCACGCGCGGCGGCAGATCGAGCAGGCGACGAACGTCGAGAACGGTCGCGACCTTGCTGCGCATCGCCGCCAGCCCGATCACCGCCGAACCGGCACCGGGGGTGGGGGTCGCGACGTCGAGCTCGACGACCGACGCCACACGATCGGTATCGAACAGCACGCCGCAGCCACCGATATGCGCCACCAGATGCAAAACACCACTCACGCGCAGCACTCCCTCAGCGCGGCGATCACCGCCGCACGGTCGTAGCGATAGATCGGCTGGCCGCGCGTCCGGCTCAGCCGGATCGCCGGGACCGGGGCGGTATCGGCGTCGTCCTCGATCGCCAGCGCGATCGTCGGGCGTTGGTCCGGGCGGGCGCGACGGATGACGCGATAGCCCGCCTGTTCGATCGCCGGCTTCAGGAACGCCTCCATCCAATCGCTGTCGGCGCCGTGAAGCAGGCAGAGCGGACGCTCGTTCGGCGCCGTGGCATGTTCGACGATCGCCAGCGGATCGATCAGTTCGATCGGCGCGCCGCCGATCACCGCCAGCCCGGCGACGACGCCGTTCGCGTTCGCGGGAGCGGGAATGATCTCGTCCGGCAGCGCGATGATCTCGATCGGCTCGCGGATCGGATAGGCGATCTCGCGGCCGTCGGCGCTGAGACGCAGAACCTTGGTAATCGATCGCGGTACGGCCCCGCGCCCATCCCACGCCGGTACCGACGTGTCGCCGACGGTCAGCCACAGCCCGCCCGCCGCCGCGCGCACCGCGCCGGCGGCGACCGCCTCGATACGGTCCACCGCCGGCAGCACGATCAGCCGTCGCTCGTCATCCACATCCTCGAACAACAAGGCTCGCAGCGGCTCGATCACCTCGGTCTCCACAATCGTGGCGCGCCGCCGCTCGAAACTGAGCCCGGCGCGGGCGGCGATGCCGGCGCAGTCGAGCAGCAGGATCGGTTGACCGTCATCGGGCAGCATCTGCCCGGCATAGATACCCGCGCGCATCACCGCCGGCGCGGCGGGCTTGACGACCAGCTCCTGCGTGTCGAGCACGGCATCGATGGCGAGCGCGAATTGCCCTTCCCGCAGCGACAGGATCGCCAGATAGGGTGTTCCGGTACGCCGCGTTTCCCCGATCAGATCCGTCAGCGTCACCATCGGCAGGCGCTGACCGCGCAGGATCGCGACGGCGGACTGGCCCCCGACCCGATCGATCCGCGCGGCGCCCTGCCCCACCGCGACGATCTCGTCGACCGACTGGCGCGGGATCGCGAAACGGGTCCCCGCCGCCTCGACGATCACCGCATGCAGGATCGCCAGTGTCAGGGGAACTTCCAGCGATACCGTCAGCCCCCGCCCCGGTCGATTGACGAGCGAGATTCGACCGCCGGCCTTTTCGACATTGGCCTTGACCACATCCATCCCGACGCCACGCCCGGAAAGCTCGGTCGCCTCGTCACGCGACGAGAAGCCCGGTTCGAAGATCAGCGCCAGCCGCGCCTCCTCGTCCATCGTCGCCAGCGCCGCCACGCGATCGGGCCGGCTGCCCGCCCATTTCACCGCCAGCGCGGCGGCATCGATACCGCGCCCGTCGTCGATGATATCGATGATGATCAGATTGCCGGCCTGCCGCGCGACGACCCGTAGCGATCCCGTCGCCGGCTTCCCGGACAGCACGCGATCCGAACGAGCCTCGATGCCGTGATCGATCGCATTGCGGACAAGGTGGACGAGCGGATCGCGAAGCAGCTCGATCATTTCACGATCGAGTTCGACATCGCCGCCCTCGATCACCAGCGATACCGATTTGTTGAGCGAGGCCGCCGCGTCACGCACCAGCCGCGGCATTACCGAAAACAGCGCCTCCACCCGCTGCATCCGGCTGCGCGTCACGCTATCGCGCAGGTCGTCGACCGAGATCGACAGTCGCTCCAGCATCGCCTCCAGCTTGGGATCGTCGTTCTGACGCAGGTGACGCGCCAGCTGGTTGCGTGCCAGCACCATGTCAGACACGCCGCCCATCATGCGGTCGAGCAGGTCGACCGACAGGCGCACCGACCGCTTTCCACCGCGCACGTTCGGGCT
>NZ_JBELIE010000239.1:0-3133 GCF_042091075.1 Sphingomonas sp.
AAAATGTGCCCGTGGGTGGGGGGGGGGTTTTATTACTTCCGCCGCACGCCCGTCACCCTGTCCTTTTCACCGCGCCGGCATCAATGCCCCGCGCCTAGCGCGCCTGGGCCGCCGCAGGGCCGTAGAAGATGCCGTTGAACAGCAGCTTGAACGTCGCATAAGGCTGCGCGCGCTGCGTCACCTCGGGCCCCATCGCGAACAGCTTGCCGCGGCCGATATCGGTTTCCGCGACCGCGACGGTACCGTTCAGCCGCTCCTGCCCGACCGCCCAGCCGCTGCGCAGCGGCGTCGCGCCTTCGAACCATGCGATCCGCCGCAGGCTGGGTGCGGCGACGAACGGCTGGCTCTCGTCGAAGAACATATCCACCTTAGGCGTCATGCCATAGGCGAGCGGCTGGCGCGGATCGACGCTCGCCTGGATCAGCGAGCCGGGAATATAAAGATCCTTGTGCGGCAAGGCGGTGACGCTGCCATCAGGCTTTTTCGTCACCAGCGCGGGCTGGATCGCCGGGCTCAACCACGACGCCAGCGTATTGGCGCTGCCGACCGTGATGACGGTGCCGCCGCCCTGCGCGAAATCGCGCACCGCGGGCAGCGTGCGATCCTGGGTCACCTCGCCCAGCCAGCCACGATAGTCGGCGGGAATATCCTCCGGCTTGGGCAGATCGAAACGATAGCCGCCGGGATAGGCGCCGCCGCGCGCGACCGGCACCGTCCCGTCCGCGAACAACAGCACATCGTATTTCGCCGTCAGATTACCCGCATCCAGCTGCCCCGGATACACCACCTCGAAGGGGAATTCATATTGTTCGAGCAACCAGCGGGTCCAGCCGGCGGGCATGATCCCGCCATAGCGATCGACCAGCCCGACCCGCACCGGTTTCAGCTTCCACGTCGTGCCGGCGGGCGCGCGCGGCATCGCATAGGCATCGACCCCCAGCGGCGCGGATTGCGCGATCACGGCCTGCGCGCCGGGCGACGCGGGCACCCACAGCGCCCCCGCGGCCAGCGTGCGCCCGGCGACCTTGGTTTCGCCGGGGAGCCAGCTGACCGGCACCCCCGCCTTCAACAATCGATTGGTCAGCGTGAAGCTGTTGTTCGCCTCATGCCCGATCAGCCAGCCCGCCTTGCCGCTGCCGATGACGCGACCCGGCGGGGGCGCGATCTGATCGCCCGTTACCTTCTCGAACCGGCCCTGGAAGCCGTCGAGCACGCGGTCGAACTGCACCCCCATCTGATAGGCGAGCGTATAGCCGGTGATGTCATAGGGCGCCTTGGGCGGGCCACCGGGATATTCGGCATCATGCGGGTGATCCTGCGGCTCGAACATGTCGAGGATGTGCGGGCGATAGGCCTGCGCGGTGCGGACGACATAGCTGCCCGCCGGATAGCTCTTGCCCCCGGCGGTGAACGGCGCGGTCGCGCGCTCGACATCCACGCCGTTCTTCATCAACGCATTCAGAAAGGTGATCGTCGTCGGCAGATCGCGCTGCCCGGCGGGCGCCAGCACATAGCCGCGCGGGTCGCGCTGCGCCGGATCCTGCAGCACCGTCTTGTACAGTGACGGCGCGACCATCCCTTCGCGCGCACGACTGTTATAGCCGACATAGCCTTCGTCCGCTTTCGCGGTCTTGCCCGCTTCCTTCAGCGCATCGATGCGCTTGGGGGTGATCGTCCAGCTATCGCTACTACCCTTGTCGATCGACTGACGCCCCATCCGCCAGATGTTCATCAGCAGGCGTTCGCGGTTGCGCGCCGCATAATCCATCACCGCGCGATCGAGCGACCATTGATATTCCAGGCTGTCCTTCAGATGCCATTCGCGCGGACCGATCGGCAGCGTCTCGTCATTGCGCGCCAGCTGCGTGTCGGCGATCAGCGGGATCGTTTCCGGCGTCGGCCCGCCAATGATCTCGGTCAACAGGCCGATCGAATTGTGGAAATAGGCGACCGAGCGGACCATGCCATTGTGCCAGGTCGAATAGGGAGCCGCCGAACGCGCGCCCGACCCCGCCTTGTCCTCCGATACCAGCCGGCTGTGCATCGCCGCGCCGACCTCCTGCAATTCGTTCATCACGATCGGCGAATAATTGTAGTTGAACGGGTCGCGGAACGGCGGGACGAACACCACCATGCCGGCTGGGCCCGTCTGGTGCTGGTTGAAGATGATCTGCGGATACCATTCACGGAAGAAGACGCGGTTGAGTGCGGTCGTCTCGGGCATTTGCGACATGAAGCTGTCGCGATTGTTATCGTGACCGACATACTTCTGATACAGGCGCGGGATCGTGCGGAATTCGCGCTTCTTTGGGTCCTTGTTGCGCATGTACCAGTCTGCGACGAGCTGCAGTCCGTCGGGATTATCATGCCCGAACAGCACGATCGTCTCATCCAGCACGCGCTTCGTCTCGGCATCCTGTCCGCTGAGCATGCGATAGAGGACGTGGATCTGGCTTTGCGTTGTCACCGTCTCGGTGGCGTGCAGCCCGGCATCGATCCACACGATCGCGCGGCCTTCGCTGGCCAATGCCTGCGCCTGCGCCTCGCTCACCCCGTCCGCGCGGGCCAGTTGCCGCGCGATGTCGCGATAGTGGTCGAGCTTGGCGAGGTTCTGCGGACTGCTGACGACCGCCACCCACATCGTACGCCCCTCGGCCGACTTGCCGATATCGATCAGTTTCATCCGGTCGGACTGCGCCGCCAGCGTCTTCAGATAGCGTTCGTAATCATCATAATCGGCCAGATAATAATCGCTGCCCGGCTCGGTCGAAAAGGCCTCCGCGGGGGACGGCAGGGTGCCGACCTTGGGGGAAATCGGATCGGCGCCGGCATGGATCGCCAGCACCAGCGCCGCCGCGCCGAGCAGGAAGGCCGTCTTCATCGCATATGTCCCCTTGTCTTTTGCCGACGCCGTGCACGCCGACATTGTCTTTTGCGATACAGACGCATCCGGCGCCTCAAACCACATGTCGCCGCAAAGAAAAATCAGGCGGGGAGCGTTTCGGGCTCCGGCCCGCTGCGAACAGGTCAGCCCGGCAACAAATCGAACGCGATCGTCAGTCGCGGCGCATTGCCCGTGAACGGCTCGGTACCGTGCCACAGGTACGACGGAAACAGCGCCAGCATGCCCGGT
>NZ_JBELIE010000065.1:0-16242 GCF_042091075.1 Sphingomonas sp.
TGCGACGATGCCGGGTTCCGCGAAGAGATGGCCACGTTCCAGCGAACGATCGCACCGCTGGCCGAGGCCAACACGCTCGTCCAGGTGGCGCTGCGGTGCACGCTGCCGGGGGTGCCGGACCTCTATCAGGGAACCGAATTGCCCGATCATAGCCTGGTCGATCCTGACAACCGTCGTCCGGTCGACTTTGCCGAGCGGCAGGCGCTGCTGGGCGCGGCGCAACCGCCCGCCAAGCTGGCGCTGATCGACAAGCTGCTGGCGATGCGGCGACAGCGACCCGAGCTTTTCCGCGAAGGCGATTATCATGCGCTCGCCGTCGAGGGGGACGATGCCGGGCGGATCGTTGCATTCGAGCGACGCTGGCGCGGCCAGGTGCTGCGGTGCGCCATGGCTATCCGGGGCGCGGACGCGACATCGTCGGCGGCCGTCCTCTTGTCGAACGGCGACCGACTGACGGCGGCGGACGCCTTTTGCGACGGTCCGGTGTGGGTGGACATGACCGGGTGATCGGCCGGTCGCCGGATTCGGCGCGACACGATTGCAAAAGCTGCAACTAAACTCGGTTAATTTTGCAATTGCGTTCGATCATGCTGCATCGCAAAAGGATCGGGCCTTTCAGGCATCCTCTCCTAAAAACTTTTCAAAGCCGGGGTTCGCCCCGGCTTTTTTTTTACGCCGCCGCGCCGGTCAATGTTTTCTCGACCGCGGAGCGCCAGCCGGCGACCAACGTCTCGCGGTGCGACGCCTCCATATGCGGGTCGAAACAGTCCCGCCGCGCCCATGTGCCCGCCAGTTCGTCGAGATCCTTCCACACCCCCGTCGCCAGCCCGGCATGGAAGGCAGCCCCCAGAGCGGTCGTCTCGAGATGCAGCGGGCGTTCGACCGATACGTCAAGCAGATCGGCAAGGAACTGGCACAGCCAGTCGTTCGCGGCCATGCCGCCATCCACGCGGATCGTCGCGGGCGGCTTGCCCCCATCGGCGACCATCGCGTCGGTCAGATCCATCGTCTGATAACCGACCGCCTCGAGCGCCGCGCGCGCCAGATGCGCCTGCGTCGCCCCCAACGTCAGCCCGAAGATCGCGCCGCGCGCTTCCGGGTCCCAATGCGGCGCGCCCAGCCCGACGAACGCCGGCACCATATAGACGCCGTGGCTGTCGGGCACCTGTGTCGCCATGTAGTTGGTCTGGCTGGCATGGGTGATGACGCCGATTCCGTCGCGCAGCCATTTGATCGCCGCCCCGGCGACGAAGATCGATCCCTCGAGCGCATAGGTCATCCGTCCGTCGAGGCGATAGGCGGGCGTGGTCAACAGGCGGTGGGTCGACTCGATCGCCTCCTCGCCGGTGTTGAGCAGCATGAAACAGCCGGTGCCATAGGTCGATTTCGCCATGCCGCGTTCGAAACAGGCCTGGCCGAACAGCGCTGCCTGCTGGTCACCCGCAATCCCCGCGATCGGGATCGTCGCGTCGAACAGCCCCTCGCCGGTGGTGCCGAACAGATGGCTGTTGTCATGCACCTCGGGCAGCAGCGCCATCGGCACGTCGAACAATGCACACAATTCCTCGCTCCAGCGCTGCTCGCGGATGTCGTACAACAGCGTCCGGCCTGCGTTCGTCACGTCCGTGGCATGGACGGCGCCCCCGGTCAGCCGCCACAGCAGGAAACAGTCGATCGTCCCGAATGCCAGTTCGCCCCGTTCCGCCCGCGTGCGCGCGCCATCGACATAGTCGAGGATCCACGCGAGCTTGGTCGCCGAGAAATAGGGGTCGATCAGCAACCCGGTCCGGCCGCGCACCATCGCCTCATGGCCTGCCGCCTTCAGTTCGGCGCAGCGTTTCGCGGTGCGCCGATCCTGCCATACGATCGCGCGGTGGATCGGCTCGCCGGTCGCGCGATCCCATACCACCACCGTCTCGCGCTGATTGGTGATCCCGATCCCCGCGATCCCGCCGGCACCCACGCCGCTTTCGTCGATGGCCTGCCGCGCCATCGCCAGCGCGTCGCGCCAGATATCCTCCGGATCGTGCTCCACCCAGCCCGGTTCGGGATAATGTTGCGCGAATTCGGTCTGCGCGGACGCGACCGGCCGCGCATCACGGTCGAACACGATCGCGCGGGTCGACGTCGTCCCCTGATCGATCGCCAGGATATGCGTGCGGTTCGGGGCGTCGGCCAAGCTGCTCTCCATCATCTCGTGCGCCGTTCTCGCACGGTTCGAACGAACGTCAATAGTTTCGTTTGAACTTTCGTTCGAACCAATCCATATTCGTTTTATGGCTGAGACATTCGATGTGGACCTGCTGATCGTCGGCGGCGGTATCAACGGTGCGGGGATCGCGCGTGACGCGGTCGGACGCGGGCTGAGCGTGGCGCTGGTGGAAAAGGACGACCTTGCCGCGCACACGTCCTCCGCCTCGACCAAGCTGATCCACGGCGGGTTGCGCTACCTGGAATATGGCGAGGTGCGGCTGGTACGCGAGGCGTTGATCGAGCGCGAGCGGCTGTGGGAGATGGCGCCCCATATCATCTGGCCGCTACGCTTCGTGCTGCCGCAAACCAACTCGCCGCGTCCCGCCTGGATGGTCCGCCTCGGCCTGTTCATGTACGACCATCTCGGCGGCCGGAAGCTGCTGCCCGCGACCGAGACGATCGCGCTCGGCCGCGATGCGCGCGGCAACGGGCTGAAAACGAAAGGGCGCGCGTTCGTTTATTCGGATTGCTGGGTCGAGGACAGCCGGCTGGTGGTGCTCAACGCGCGCGACGCGGCCGATCGCGGCGCCCGCATCATGACGCATACCCGGCTGGTCGATGCCGAACGAGCCAATGGCGGCTGGCGCGCGACGATCGAGGATGCGGCGGGCCCCCGCACCCTCACCGCACGGGCGCTGGTCAACGCCGCCGGCCCGTGGGTAGCGGACGTGCTGGGGCGTGTGCCGCATGCCCGCGATGATCGCGGCGTGCGGCTGGTGAAGGGCAGCCATATCGTGCTCCCGCGCCTGTACGACGGCGATCATGCCTTCATGCTGCAAAACCCCGATCGCCGGATCGTCTTCGCGATCCCCTATGAGGGCAAATTCACGCTGATCGGCACTACGGACGAGCCATGGGAAGGCGCACCCGCCAAGGCACAGATCGCCGATCATGAGGTCGACTATCTGCTGGAGACGGTCGCGCGCTATTTCGATCGCGCGCCGGGCCGCGACGAGATCGCGTGGAGCTATGCCGGTATCCGCCCGCTCTACGACGACAAGGCGGCGAATGCCTCGGCGGTGACTCGCGACTACGTCCTCGATCTCGACCGGGGGCCGGCTGGCGCGAACGAGAATGCACCGATGCTCAGCATCTTCGGCGGCAAGATCACCACCTATCGAAAGCTCGCGGAACACGCGATGCAGGAACTCGCGCCCTTCTTCCCGACGGCAGGGTCGGCATGGACGGCCGGTGCGGCGCTGCCCGGCGGCGATATGCCAGGCGTCGATTTCGAGGGCTTTCTCGCTGACCTCGCGCGTCGCTATCCGGCGCTGCCCGCCGCGCTGCTGCGGCGGCTCGCGCGCGCTTATGGCACGCGCACCCCGGCGTTGCTGGGCGACGCCCGCACCCTCGACGATCTCGGCGAGGATTTCGGGGCCGGCCTTCATGCGCGCGAGGTCGACTGGCTTGTCGCGCAGGAATGGGCGTCATGCGCCGAAGACATCCTGTACCGCCGCAGCAAGCTGGGCCTGCATGTGCCAGCCGGCGCCGCTGAAGCGATCGATCGCTATCTGGCATGAGCGACGACCGCGCCGCGGCGGAGCGGCACCGCCGGATCCTCGAATGGGCGCGCGGCGCGGGCAGCGTTTCGGTCGACGATCTCGCGGCGCGACTGAACGTCACGCCGCAGACGATCCGCAAGGACCTGAACCTGCTGGCGGGGCGATCGATGCTGTCGCGGGTGCATGGCGGCGCAGTCGTCACCTCGGGGGTCGACAATATCGCTTATGCCGAGCGCCGCTCGGTCGCGACGGGTGCGAAGGCCGCGATCGGCGCGGCGGCGGCGGGATTGATCCCCAACGGGGCGTCGCTCTTCGTCAATATTGGCACCACCACCGAAGCCGTCGCGGAGCAACTGTCGACGCATCGCGACCTGATGGTGATCTCCAACAACCTCAACGTTGTCGATCTGCTCGACGGCCATGATTCGATCGACGTCGTCGTGGTCGGCGGCCAGGTACGGCGAGGCGATCGCGCGGTGGTCGGCGCGTTGGCGATGGATTTCATCCGCGCGTTCAAGGTCGATTTCGCGCTGATCGGCACCTCGGCGATCGATCCCGACGGCAGCCTGCTCGATTTCGCGGTCGACGAGGTTCAGGTGACGCAGACGATCGTCAAAAACGCCCGCCGCGTCATCCTGGTGGCGGATTCCAGCAAGATCGGCCGCCCCGCGCCGGTGCGGATCGGCCACCTCGGCATGGTCGACTATTTCGTCACCGACCGGCTACTCGATCCGGCGCTACGACGACAATGCGAGGAACAGGGCGTCACGCTCGTCGAAACGGCGTGATCGTCCGCTAGAAGCGAAAGCTCACCCAGCCGGCGAAAAAGTCCGAATTCGTGTAGCCCGCGCCGGTCAGCGACGGACCCGCCGCCAGATGCTCATACCGCCCCGTTATCGACAGGCGCGGGGTGATCGACCAGATCGCCTGCAGCCGCATCACGTCCCCGATCTTCGCATCGCGTACATTCTGCGTGCCCGCGAACGGCTGACCATTGGCGCGATAGACCGCGTCGCGCACATTGTCGCGCCAAGCCAGCTGATACTCCGCGGTGACGCGCAGCGAGGCGGCGGGCGAAACGGTGACGTTGGGCGCCACCGCTACCAGATTGGACGGCGTCAGAAACAGGCCGTAGCTGTAATAGATGTTGTTGCCGAACGGCGAATAGGCATTGCGCAGGCTGCCATCGCCATACCCGCCGCCACCGCTCGCATAATCGACGTGCACCCCGATGCGCGGGCTGCTCGCGGCTTTGCCGAGGCGATAGGTCTGGGCGATGAACACCTGCCAGGCATCGATATCCTGATTGATGTATCGGCCCCATTGGCGGTTCGCGGACCAGTCGATCGTCAGTTGCCCGACATCGCCCCACAGCCGCGCGCCGGCGTAATAGCGCCTGGCGGGCCCGATCCGGCCGCCCCAGGCGCCGACGGCGTTGCGACGGCGCCAGAGGAAGGGATCGAAATACAGCTTCGAGCCACCCAGCCACGTCTTCGGGACGACGAACCCCAGCGTCACACCGGAAAAGCGCCGCGCCGGATCGATGATATCGTCCTCCGCGCCCAGATCGCCATATTCCGTCGGCTTCAGGTCGAACAGATCGACGCGCATCTTCGCCGTCCGCGCCCAGCACCAGTCGGCTGATATCCTGACGCTGTGCCCGGCTCTCGCGCAGATTGGGATTGGTCGTATGGTTGACCCGCAGGCGCGCCTCGCCCGACAGGGTGATATAGACGTCGCCATCGGCGTCGATCGGCAGGAATTTCAGCCGGTCGAGCGGATCGTCACGCTTGGCCGGATCGCGCAGCGCGCTCCAGTCCTCCGCCCAGCGTGACAGATTGAAGCCGCCGACGTTGGCGCCGTCGCCGGCGGCCGCCTGCGGATAGGAGGTGACGGTCGGCGTAGCGGGATTGCGCGTGCCGCCGGCCTCGCTGGGCGGGGTCGACTGCGCGGCGGCGGCGTGCGCCAGGGTGAGCGCTGTAGTGGCGCCCAGGGCGCGCGTGAGTCGGAGCATCGACAAACGTCCTTATTCGGCGGGAACGGCGTCGGCCGGCATCTGATCGACCGGCACCGCTCGTCCGGCGAGCGCGGCATTGAATTGGTCGCGGTCCAAACGGCCCTCCCAGCGCGAGACGACCACCGTCGCCACCGCATTGCCGATGAAATTGGTCAGGCTGCGACACTCGCTCATGAAGCGATCGACCCCGAGGATCAGCGCCATGCCCGCCACCGGCACGCTGGGCACGATCGACAGCGTCGCCGCCAGCGTGATGAACCCCGCCCCGGTCACCCCTGCCGCGCCTTTCGACGACAGCATCGCGACCGCCAGCAGCAGCAATTGCTGCCCCAGCGACAAATCGACCCCGGTCGCCTGCGCGATGAATAGCGCCGCCAGCGTCATATAGATGTTGGTGCCATCGAGATTGAACGAATAGCCCGTCGGCACGACCAGCCCGACGATCGACCGCGGACAGCCCGCCCGCTCCATCTTCTCGATCAGGCTGGGCAGCGCGCTTTCCGACGAAGAGGTGCCGAGGACCAGCAGCAGTTCCGCCTTCAGATAGGCGATCAGCCGGAAGATCGAGAAGCCGCAGACGCGCGCCATCAGCCCCAGCACGACGATCACGAACACCAGCGACGTCAGATAGAAGGTGCCGACCAGCGCGACGAGATTGGCCAGCGTGCCGACGCCATATTTGCCGATCGTGAACGCCATCGCGCCGAACGCGCCGATCGGCGCCGCCTTCATCAGGATCGACACGACCTTGAACACCGCCAGCGACAGATCCTCCAGCGCGTGAGTGATACGCTCGCCGCGCTCACCGATCATCGCCAGCCCGATCCCGAACAGGATCGCGACGAACAGCGTCTGCAGGATATTGCCCTCGCTCAGCCCCGAGATGAACGTGTCGGGGATGATGTTGAGCAGAAAGCCGGTCAGCGTCGCGTCATGCGCCTTGGCGGCATATTCGGCCACCTTTCCGCCATCCAGCGTCGCGGGATCGATGTTCAGCCCGGCCCCGGGACGCAAGACGTTGCCGACGATCAGGCCGACGATCAACGCCAGCGTCGAGAAGGTCAGGAAATAGGCGAACGCCTTGCCCGCTACGCGCCCCACCGCCGCTAGATCGCGCATCCCCGCGATACCGGTGACGATCGTCAGGAAGATCACCGGCGCGATGATCATCTTCACCAGTTTGATGAAGCCATCGCCGATCGGCTTCATCGCCTCGCCCGTCGCCGGTGCGAAATGACCGATCAGCACCCCCGCCGCAATCGCGATCAGCACCTGGACATACAGATGCAGATACCACGGGCGGCGCGTCGGCGGCAGCGCGCCGTCGGCGGCATGGGTGACGATGGGTGACATGGCCTCGATCCTCTCTCGCTCCGCTATCATCGCTCGTCAGCGATGGAAATTGCGGCTTCCCGCCAGTGTGCACGGCATGGATGATCGACGCGATGGAAAAGAAGAAATGAGTTTTTCCAACTTATTATCAATTGCTTGAATAACCTTCCTCTCGCTAATCCACCGGATACGGCGGCAACAAATGACACATTCCGAACTGGCAAAGTGCAAGAATTTGCACTTGGCCGTCGGCGTGCGGTACATCGTTGACATGTCACGTTTCGCCGCCCGATTCCCCTGGTGGTGGCCCGGGGTTGCGATCGCGGCGCTGGCGGTGGCGGCGCTGTCGTTCGTCGTGGCCCGCGACATCGCACTCGGCTCGGCCCGACAGGATGCCAGCGCCGCCGCCCGCTTGCAGGCCGCGCTGCTCGACAGCGAGATCGCCCGTTTTCGCTTGCTGCCGCTCGCGCTCGCGGACGATCGCGACATCACGCGCGCGGTGGCAGGCGATGTCGCCGTCCTGCCGGCGCTCGACCGCAAGCTGGAGGCACTGGCACGCGCCACCGGTGCAGCCGCTATCTACGTCGTCGGCATCGGCGGCGAAGCAATCGCCGCCAGCAACTACCGCTCCCCGCAAAGCTTCGTCGGCGCCAGCTACCGCTTTCGCCGCTATGTGCAGGACGCGCTGCGCAGCGGATCGGGCAGCCAGTTCGCGATCGGTACGGTCAGCCGCCAGCCGGGTCTCTATCTTTCGCGGCGGACCTCCGGCGGCGGGGTCATCGTCGTCAAGCTGGTGTTCGACCGGCTCGAGGCGACGTGGCGCGCGGCGCGCGGCATCAGCTTCGTCACCGACGCGGCCGGGGTGGTGCTGGTCAGCAGCCGCCCCGCGTGGCGCTTCGCCTCGACACGGCCGCTCGACCCGCATCAGTCGGCACGGTCGCGGGCCGACGCACTGCGCGGCGACGCGCCGATGCAGATCCTTCCGCTGCGCCGTGACGACCTGGTGTGGCGCGTCGGGCAACGCCCCTATCTGGCCAGCACCCTGCCCGTTCGCCAGCCCGGCTGGCAGCTGACCTTGCTGTTCCCCGCGGGCGAGGCGCTGGCATGGGGGCCGATCGCGGCCGGAAGCGCGGCGGCGTTTCTGTTGGCGCTCGCGGTGCTGGCGTGGATGTGGCGCGAGCGTGCCGCCTCGCGCGCGCGGCGTACCGCCGAGCTGGAAGCCGCGGTGGAACAGCGTACCCACGCGCTCAGCCGCGAGATGGAGGAACGCAGCGCCAGCGAAGCACGCGCCGCCGAACTGCGCGAGGTGCTGCGCCAGGCAAACCGTCTGGCCACGCTGGGACAGGTCACCGCCGGCGTCGCGCATGAAACCGCGCAGCCCGTCGCCGCAATCCGTACCTATGCGCAGACGAGCAAGATGCTGCTGGAGCGCGGCGATCTCGCGACGGTGGACGACAATCTGGGGGCGATCGCGCGGCTGGCGGACCGTATCGGCAGTGTCACCACCGAATTGCGCGGCTTCGCACGGCGCAAGCCCGGCGACCTGCGCCCGGTATCGCTGGCGGAAGTGATCGATGGCGCAATGCTGATCCTGCGACACCAGTTGCGAACGGTGACGCTCGATCGCGCCGCGATCGATCCGGCGCTGCGGGTGATGGGCGGGCGCGTGCGGCTGGAGCAGGTGGTGGTCAATCTGTTGCAGAATGCGGTCGAGGCGCTGGCTACGACGCCCGACCCACGGATCGCGCTGACGATCATGGCGGAGCCAGCGAGCGTCCGGCTGCTGGTGACGGACAATGGCCCGGGCATCGCGCCCGCCGTGGCGGCGCGGCTGTTCACGCCATTCGTCACCAGCCGCCCGGATGGCCTGGGCCTCGGCCTCGTCATCGCGCATGATATCGCCGAGCAGATGGGGGGCGGGTTGCGACTGGTGCCGAGCCCGCGGGGTGCCAGCTTCGAATTGCGGCTGCCCCGCGCGTGAGCGATCCGCATCATGGCACCGTCGCGCTGGTCGATGACGACGACGATCTGCGCGCCGCCACCCGGCAATTGCTGACGCTCGCGGGATTTCAGGTGAGCGACTATGCCGCCGCCGGGCCGGCCCGCGCCGCCATCGATGCGGACTTCCCCGGCGTGGTGGTCACCGACGTGCGGATGCCCGGCGAATCGGGGATCGACCTGTTCCGTCAGTTGCATGCGCGCGATCCCGATCTGCCGGTGATCCTGATGACCGGCCATGGCGATATCGCGATGGCGGTCGATACGCTGAAGGCGGGCGCATGGGATTTCCTCGCCAAGCCGTTCGATCCCGATGCGCTGATCGCGGCATTGCATCGCGCGGTCACCGCCCGCGCGCTGACGATCGAGAACCGCCGCCTCCGCCGCGCGGCGGAGGCGCAGGGCAGTGACGTGTTCATCGGGGAAAGCCCCGCCATCCGGCGGTTGCGCGGCCTGATCGCGACGCTTGCCGACGCCACGCTGGATTGCGTGATCGAGGGAGAGACCGGCACCGGCAAGGAACATTATGCGCGGTTGCTTCACGCCGGCGGGCGACGCGCGCGGCACCGCTTCACGCTGGTGGATTGCGCGACGATCCCCGCCGAGATGATCGAGCGCGAGCTGTTCGCGCGCAACGGCATCATCGCGCGGACGGATCGTGGCACGCTGTTCCTCGATCAACTGCATCGCTCCCCGCCCGCGCTGCACGACCGGCTCGCGCGGTTCGTCGAGGCCCGCGCGGTGGCGCTCGATACGCGCGATCCCGACGCGGTCGACGTTCGCATCATCGCCACCATCGGCGACGGCGACGGCGCGGCGCTGCCCGACACCCTGTATCACCGGCTGGCCGGGGTGCCGCTGCGCATGCCCCCGCTGGCAGAGCGGACGGAGGATATCCCGTTGCTGCTGGCGCATCTGATCGATCGCGCCGCCACCGCCTTGCGGCAATCCGCCCCGCCGCTGGGCGGCTGGCCCGCCCGGGCGATGGCACGGGCGTGGCCCGGCAATGTCCGCGAACTGGCGCGCTTTGCCGAGCGGCTGTGCCTCGGCATCGAGACGCCCGCCGAAGCACCGCAGGGCGAAGTCCCCGGTCTCATCGAGCGGATCCATGCCTTCGAACGCGCCGTGATCGAGGAAGCGGTGGCCGCCGCCAACGGCGAAATCGCCACGGCGATCGCCTCGCTCCAGATCCCACGCAAGACGTTCTACTATCGCGTCAATCGCCTGGGCATCGATCTGAAGGCGTTGCGCCGCCGCCGATAGCCCGCGTCGATGCACCGCTCATGCGACGAGCGGATCGCTGTGAGACCAGCCCCAGAGCGAGGGAAAGGCGCTCAGGATCGCGCACCCCCGATCAGGGGGCGGTGCGCGTTGTCTCCACTTCTGCCACTGATCCCTCATCCGCGAGGATCGCTTCCACCTCCGCCTCGCTGATGCCGAACACCGTCGCCAGCCCCGCGACCGTTGCGCCGCGCCGGGCGAGCGTGACGATGCGC
This sequence comes from Sphingomonas sp., assembly GCF_042091075.1. Classification (GTDB taxonomy): domain Bacteria; phylum Pseudomonadota; class Alphaproteobacteria; order Sphingomonadales; family Sphingomonadaceae; genus Sphingomonas. Next base: position 10,599 of record NZ_JBELIE010000065.1, read on the forward strand.
TGATGGTCGACGGCGGTGGCATAGTGCCGCACGTCACGCACGAGGCGTTCCTCGCCGGTCTGCCGCAGCGATCCCGAGGCACGCCGCTTCGGCCGCGCGTCGCGTTCCTCGATACGCTCGTTGCGGCGTTGCTCTTCCTCCTGCCGACGCGCCTCACGAGCCGCCTCACGCTCGCGGAGCGCGCCGTCCCGCGCCGACTGGCGTAGCGCGGTGCGCGCTTCGGCGGCGGCGATCCGTTCACGCGCGCGGCGCTCGCGATCGGCGGCGCGTTCCGCCTCGCGGTCGGATCTGTGGGGGGAGCGAGGTGCGCCCCAGCTATCGTCTGCCATGCGTCCCGTCCGTCGCAATGCCATAAGGGGAAGCGCGCTGTACGCGATGCCGCGCGCGGATCAACCACATCGCCGCTACAGCGGCAGCGCGGTGGTCGATTTGATCTCCTGCATCGCGAAGGACGAGGAAACGTCGTGCATCGGCGCCACCTTGGTCAGCTTGCGATAGATGCGGTCATAATCCGCGATATCGCGCGCGACGATCTTGAGAAGATAATCGATCTCCCCGCTCATGCGATAGACTTCCACCACCTCCGGCATGCGCGACACCCCTTCGGCGAAGCTGTGCAGCCATTCGTCGCTATGCTGCGCGGTGCGGACCGCGACGATGACCGTGACGCCCAGGCCCAGCGCGTCCCGGTTGAGCACTGCGACGCGGCGATCGATGATCCCGTCGCGCTCCATCCGCTTGATCCGCTTCCAGCACGGCGTTTGCGACAGCCCGGCGCGCGCCGCCACTTCGGCGATCGGGACGGTGGCGTCTTCCTGAAGAATAGCCAGAATGCGACGGTCGGTAGGGTCGATCATGACATTCTCTGCTTCACTAGATACGAAGAACAATATTTTCGCATTCTGGCGAAAAGGCAGCACAAAAGAAAGCGTTTCTCCCGGTCTCCCGCTAATCTTCCGTTCGAGGGACCACGGGAAGGGAAGCACCATGATCGATCGCCTGTTCACCGATCATCCGCGCAGCGTCGGGGAAAGCTATCGTGAGCATTTCGTCGCCGCCGGCGGGTTCGGGGTGACGATGATCGGCGCCGGCATCGCCTGCCTGATCCACGCGCTGCTGCCGGGATTGTTCGCCGCGACCGGCAGCCGCGCGATCACCCGGCTGCACGATCGTATGGTCGCCAATCGCCGCCGCCACACGGCGGGCAACCCGTCGCCGGCCAGCGTCCCCGCGCCGCTGCAACCGCTACCCCCGGTTTAACGAACTTCGTCCAATGCGGCGGCGATGGCGGCGTAGACGCGGTCCAGCTCGTCCGGCGTGATGCCATAGGGTGGCATCACGTACACCGTCTCCCCCAGCGGACGCAGCAGCACGTCATGCTCCGCGAAGAACCGCAGCAGCCGGGGTGCGAGCGCGGATAGATAGCCCTGCCCGGCGTCAAGCTCGAATGCTGCGATCGTCCCGCATTGCCGCGCCCCGGACACACGCGGATGCCGCGCCACCTTCGCCAGCCGATCGGCCTGGGCCAGCGCGAGCCGGTCGATCCGCGCGCGCACCGGCTCATCACGCCAGATCGCCAGATTGGCATTGGCGGCCGCGCAGGCGATCGGATTGGCGGTGTAGCTGGACGAATGGAAGAACATGCGCGCCCTGTCCTCGGCATAATGCGCGTCCCATACCGGTTCGCTGGCCAGCGTCACCGCCAGCGGGATCGCGCCGCCGGTCAGCCCCTTCGACAGGCAAAGGATATCGGGCACCACCGCCGCCTGCTCACACGCCAGCAACGTGCCGGTACGGCCCCAGCCGGTCATCACCTCGTCGGCGATGAACAACACGCCCGCATCGGCGCAGATCGCGCGCATCTGCCGTAGCAGCTCGGTATCGTAGAACAGCATGCCGCCCGCGCCGAGCACCAGCGGCTCGACGATAAACGCCGCCGCGCCCGTGGCGCACGCCTGTGACAGCGCGTCGAGCGTCGCCTGTTCGCGCCCGCCGCCGGGATAAGGGATGGTCGTGACGTCGAAGAGCAGCGGCGCATAAGCGCTATTGAACACGCCCCGCGCGCCGACCGACATCGCGCCGATCGTATCGCCGTGATAGCTGTGCTCCATCACCACGATCCGGTGGCGCGCCTCGCCACGGGCATTCCAATACCCCAGCGCCATCTTCAGCGCGACCTCCACGCTGGTCGATCCCGAATCGGAAAAGAACACGCGGGTCAGCGCGGCCGGCATGATCGTCAGCAGATCGCGCGCAAGCCGTTCGGCGGGTTCATGCGTCCAGCCGGCGAAGATGATCTGATCGAGCCGTTCCGCCTGCGCGCGGATCGCGGCGACGATCCGGGGATGGTTGTGGCCGTGCGTCGTCACCCACCAGGAGGAGATTGCGTCGACGATGCGGCGACCGTCCTGCGTATGCAGCACCGCGCCCTCGGCATGGGTGACGAGCGGGATCGGCTCCCGCAGGCCGTGCTGGGTGAACGGGTGCCATACGGGCGATTCGCTCATACGATACCCTCCAGATCGAAGCCGGCGGCGAAAGCGGCAGCCAAAGTGGCCGGGTTCAGCGGGGTGAGGATCGGCAGGCGCCCCAGCCGCCGCACCCCGCCGATCGCGGCGATCGTCGCCTCGCTGTCCTCGTTCGCGTCACCGACGAAGGCGATCCCGGCGATCGGCACGCCGCGCGCCCGCAAGGCCTCGATCGACAACAGACTGTGGTTGATCGTCCCCAGCGCGGTGCGCGCGACCAGCACCACCGGTGCGCCCCATTGCGCGAACTGGTCGGCGTAGAGCCATTCGCGAGTGACCGGTACCAGCACCCCGCCCGCTCCCTCCACCACCAGCCGGCCCGGTACGGCAGGCGGCGTCAGCCGGGCGGGATCGATCGTCACACCGTCCAGCTCCGCCGCGAGATGCGGCGAGCAGGGCGTGATGAGCCGATACGCCTCTGGCAGGACACGCGCGGGGTCGAGGCCCAGCCGCGTCACCGCACCCGCGTCGCTCCCCTCGTCGAGCCCCGCCTGCACCGGCTTCCAGTAATGCGCGTTCAGCGCACGGGTCAGCGCCGCCGCGATCACCGTCTTGCCGATCCCGGTATCCGTGCCGGTCACCACGATCATGCGCATGCCAGAATATCCTCCACGGCCCCGGCCAGGGCGTCGATCTGCGCGATATCGACATGCAGCGTCAGCGTGATACGCAGCCGGGCGGTGCCGGCGGCGACGGTCGGCGGGCGGATCGCCCTGACATCGAAACCGGCACGCTGAACGGCGGCGGCGACATCCACGGTGCGGCGATCGTCGCCGATGATATGGGGGATGATCTGCGTCCCCTGCACCGCGCTGCCCAGCGACGCGAACCGGCGCGCGGCATGCCCGATCAGCGCGTGCAGCCGTTCGATCCGCGCCGGATCGGTCGCCAGCACCTCCAGCGCGGCGCAGGCCGCCGCCGCCATCAACGGCGACGGCGCGGTCGAAAAGATGAAGGTCCGCCCGCGATTGATCAGGAAATCGCGCACGGTGCGGCTGCCGCATACCAGCGCCCCCTCACACCCCAGCGCCTTGCCCAGGGTGTGCAGCGTGATGACGCGATCCTGGCCCTGCAGCGCGGCCGCCTCACCCCGCCCGTCCGCACCGAACACCCCGGTGGCATGCGCTTCGTCGATGATCAGCATCGCGTCGTGCCGGGCGGCGATATCCGCCAGATCGTGCAGCGGCGCACGATCGCCATCCATGCTGTACAGGCTTTCGACGACGATCCACGGCGTGCCGGTGCCGCCCCCGCCCCGCCACCGGGAAATGGCATCGTCAAAGGCGGTGGCGTCGTTATGGGCGATGGCCTGCATCGCGGCACGCGACTGGCGCATGCCGTCATGGGCGCTGGCATGGACCAGTTCGTCGTGCAGGATCAGGTCGCCCCGCTGCGGCAGCGTGGCCAGGATGGCGACATTGGCGGCATAGCCGCTGCCGAAGAACAATGCGCTGTCGCTACCGAAGAAGGCGGTGGCAGCCTCCTCCAGCCGTTCGTGTTCGGGATCGTTGCCGCGCAGCAGCCGCGAACCGCCCGAGCCGACCGCCACCCCGCGTTCGATCGCCTCGCGCACCGCCGCCGAGAGCCGCGGGTCCCCGGCCAGCGCCAGATAGTCGTTGGAGGAAAAGTCGATCCCGGTGCGGGGCGTCAGGCGGCGGTGTCGGCCCAGCCCGGCCAGATGATCGAGATCGGCGCGTTGCGCGAGAAGAACCATGGTGGCGCTTCATAGGCCGGAACCGCGCGAAAGCCAGTGGCAGGCGTGCCGGTGCCGATCATCGCGACGAGTCTCCCGCTGCTCACCCGTACAGGCTGGTGCCGTGCACCATCACATCGGGCTGCGCCATCGGTCGCCCGATCAAATAGCCCTGCACCTCATCGCAGCCCCAGCCACGGAGCACCTGCAATTGCACGGACGTCTCCACCCCTTCGGCCACCACCGGGATGGAGAGGCTTTGGCCCAGCGCGACGATGCTGCGGACGATCGAGGCGGAGGGCGCATGATCGACCATCGACTGGACGAAACTGCGATCGACCTTCAACTTGTCGAAACGGAATTCGCGCAGATTGCCGAGCGACGAATGGCCGGTGCCGAAATCGTCCATCACCACCTGCGCCCCCGCCGATTGCAATGCGCGCAATGTCGTCAGCACCGCCTCGCGCCGCGGTCCCAGCAGGGTCGCGCTTTCGGTGACCTCGAATTCGAGCCGGCGCGGCGCGATCCGATGCCGCGCCGCCAGCGCGAGCAGCTCGTCCGCCAGCCGTTCGTGCCGGAACTGGATCGGCGACAGATTGAGCGCCAGCGACACGCGCTCGTCCCATTGCGCCGCGGCCGCCATCGCCTGATCCGCCACCCACAGCCCGATCGGCACGATGCCGCCGCTCGATTCGGCCAATGGAATGAACTGGTCAGGCGAGATCTCGCCCAGTTCCGGGTGCGTCCAGCGCAGCAGCGCCTCATAGCCATGGACGCGCAGCGTTCCTGCGTCGGCGATCGGCTGATAGCACAGGTGCAGTTCGCCGCGCTCGATGGCGCCTTCAAGATCATGGCCCAGCCGCCAGCGCAGGCGCACCTCTTCCTTCAGTCCATCGTCGAAGAAACGCGCGGTATGCCGCCCTTCCGATTTCGCGCGGTACATCGCCATGTCGGCCAGATTGTACAGTTCCTCCAGCCCATGGTCGTCGCCGGACACCGCCACGCCAACACTGAGCCGCAGCGGGATATCCTCGGCCTCGGTGCGTTCGAAGGTATCGAACAGGCGCGACAGAAGCGTCTCGGCAGCGCGCGGCTGCTCCGCGGCGACCTGGATGATCGCGAATTCATCGCCGCCCAGCCGTGCCACCAGATCGTCGGCGCGCACGCAGCGCGTCAGCAATCGCGCCGCCCTCACCAGCGCGGCATCGCCCCCGGCATGGCCGAATCGATCATTGATCGCCTTAAAATCATCCAGGTCGATCGCGAACACCGCGACCTTTTCCGCGGTGCGTTGCGCCCGCGCCAGCTCGTGCGCCAGCCGCTCGTCGAACAGCAGGCGGTTGGCCAGCCCGGTCAGCACGTCGTGATGCGCAAGGAAATCGGCGCGCCGCTCGGCCTGCCGGCGTTGCTGCAAGATCGGAAG
>NZ_JBELIE010000066.1:0-16189 GCF_042091075.1 Sphingomonas sp.
GGCGCGACCTTAAAAGCGTCCCCGCAATGTCACGCCATAGGTACGCGGCTCGGCAAGAAACTGCGAGAACAGCTGGCGACCACCCGGATATTGCGGATCCTGGAACGCCGCGGTGGCAGCACCCTCCTGGAAGGGGGAGTTGAACGCCACCTGCGCATAATCCTGGTCGAAGATATTCTGCGCCCACAATTCGACCGACCAGGCTTCTTCACGACCACGCAGGCCGACACGCGCGTTGACCAAGGCAAACCCGTCCTGCGCTTTCTGGGGGAACAGGTCGGAGCCGGTGTTATAATCGCTGGTGACGCGCGTATCGACGTAGAACAGCGCCGACAGCCCTGAATTGCCGATCGGCGGGGTCCAGGCCGCCGATCCGGTCACCACCACTTCCGGCGCATTCGACAGATTGTTGCCCGGCAACCGCCGCAACGCCTGGTTCAGCGGCGCACCCGCGTTGTTGCCGACCAGATTGTCGCGGAATTTGGTATCGGCGTAGGTCAGGCCCCAGGACACGCGGAAATCGCGGATCGGCACCAGCGACGCCTCGACTTCCACACCCTGCGAGCGCACGCCATAGCCGACGTTATCGCCATTGCACGCGCCACTGGATGCCGCGGCGGCATTGTAGTTTGGCGCGGCGGGGAACTTGCTCTGATCGCGATCCGCTCCCCCCAGGCTGCTGCTACAGCCGTTGACATTCTGGACGATGAACACCGTACCGTCGAAGGTGTTTAGCTGGAAGCTGCTGAAATCCTGACGGAAACCCGCGACCGACAGACTGAACGGGCCAGTCGAGTATTTCGCGCCGATTTCGAACGCATGCACCGTCTCGGGATCGAACTGAAGATTGCGCACCAGCGCCTGAGCGCCGCCCAGCGACGCGAACGTCGTGGTGATCTGGCCCTGCGCGTTCGGCTGTAACGGCGCCTTCAGCGCGGAACGGTCAAAGTTGAAGCCGCCCGCCTTGTAGCCGCGCGAATAGCTGCCGTAGATCAGCAGGTCGTCGATCGGCTTCCACGACAGGATCGCGGTGCCAGTGAACTGATCTTCCTTGCGCGTATCGGAAATGCTGACACCGTTGAGCTCGGCGGTCGAATTCCCCTGACAGCCAAGGCCGATCAGTGCCTGCGCCAGCGCCCGGCGGGTGGCGAGTCCGGGGGTCGCCGCAATCTGCGCCGCGGTGATGTTCGCTTCATCGGTCAACGTCGACTGCAATGAGGTGCAGACCGTGTTGTCGTTGCCGAACGTCGCGAAGAAGCGTTTGCGCTCGTTGGTGTACCGCAGGCCCAGCGTCAGATCGACGGTCGGCAGCACATGGATGATATTGTGCGTGAACAGCGCCCAGCTCTGGCTGTTCTGATTGTATCGATCGGCGGTGGAGCCGAGATTGTTGAGGCCATCGAGCGTCTGGAAGCCCGCCGCGACGTCCGCTCCGCCGGCCGCGAGCAGCGTCGCCGGGCCGACGCCGGGCGCCACGCAGCCCGGGTTCGTCGGCGAATAGAGCGTGGCCAAACCGCCGCCCGAAATAATGCGGCAGGTGGCAAAGCGGCCATATTGGCTGCCGAACCGCAAATTGGAGCGTCCGCGATACTTCTCATCCATGTAGAAGCCGCCAACCAGCCAGTCGAGCTTGTCGTCGAACAGGCTGCCCTGCAGGCGGATTTCCTGCGTGAATGTCTTGAATTGCCGCGTGTTATTGCCGTCATTGGCATTGTACAGAATATCGACCGAACCATAATCGGTATCGGACCCCTGTGCGTTCGAATAGTCGCGATAGGCGGTGATCGAGGTCAGGTTAACGTCGCCCAGGTGCCAGTCGATCTGGCCGGACACGCCCCAATCCTCGGTCTTGCCATCATAGCCCCGCCCGCGCGATACCGAGACGTTGCGACTATATCCCTGATTGAACGCCCCGACATTCTGACCCAGGTCACGCAATACGTTGACCATATTATTGCCGGTGGCCAGCCCCGTGGTCAGCGGCGTAGCGGGCGTGTTCAACTGGCCGATATTTGGATTGACCGTCGGCCCGACGTAGATCGCGGCGCAGCACGCTTCCTTGCGATTGGTGTAATCGCCGATCAGGCGCAGGCTGAAATCGCTGGTCGGCTCCAGCAGCACCTGGCCACGCAGGAAGTATCGATCGCGGTCGTTGATCGTGCGATCGTTGGTGGGATCACGATAGAAACCGTCGCGCTTCACATAAACGCCGTCTAGCCGCGCCGCGATCTTTTCGGTGATCGGGCCGGTCACGCTGCCGGCCAGGCGAACGAAATCGAAATTGCCATAGGTCGCTTCGGCGGTGCCGCCGAAGGTGAAGCTCGGCTTCTTGCTGATGATGCTGATCAAGCCCGCCGACGAGTTACGGCCGCCGAGCGTGCCCTGCGGGCCGCGCAGCACCTCGACACGGTCGATCTCGCCCAACTCGTTCAGGCCGATGCCCGAACGCGATCGATATACGCCGTCGATGAAGACGACGACCGAGCTTTCGAGGCCGGGATTGTCACCGACCGTACCGATACCGCGAATACGCGGCGAGCCGTTCGCTTCCGATCCCGTCGACGATACCAACAGCGACGGCGCGAGCTGGTTGAGCTGGCGGATGTCGTTGGCGCCGGACAAGGCAAGGTTCTCGGCCGTGACGGCGGAGATCGCCACCGGCACGTCCGCCAGCGCCTGCGCGCGGCCCTGCGCGGTGACGACGATATCGGCGGTATCAAGAGCCTGTGCGTTGGCCGGCGCACCGCCCGAGTCAGTGGTTTGCGTGGTGTTCGCGTCAGTGGTCGCCTGCGCCTGCGCCGTAGTGGTGACGAAACACGCGGCCGCGCACGCAGCCATCAGCATGGATTTGGTCATCGCTCTCCCCTGCGGCCGGGGCGCTGACGTGGCCCCATACCGCGTCTTCGATGAAAGCGCGATTAAGCGCGCATTACAAGACAGAGAGACTGCGCTAATTTACGCGGCGCCCAAACCGTGCTTTCCAGGCCACGGTTGATCGGCGGTCGCGCCCGCCGCCCATGCGCCATGGCTAGGCGCAAGCCGGCGTGCCGGGAAAAGCGCCCTCGCGCTGCCGCCCGGCCGCCCCTTCGGACCCCGACCCTTATCAACATTGCATCGCCGGAGGACCGGCGCCTGCACTCAATAACCGTTGAGCTTACCAAAACGGTCGCGGTGATAGGCACTGTTGCCCCACATCACCTCGAGCACCGCCGCCCGCTTCAGATACAGGCCGGCGTCATATTCGTCGGTCATGCCGACCCCGCCATGCAATTGCACCATCTCGCGGCTGATCAGGCGCAGCGTTTCGCCCGCGGTCGCCTTGGCGAGGCTCACCGCCTGATCGAGGTCTGACCGCCCGGCGTCGATCGCTTCCAGCGCGCCCTCGACCGCCGACCGCATCAGTTGCAGCTCGGTGAACTGTTTCGCCATGCGATGTTGCAGGGCCTGAAATGTCGATAGCACCTGCCCGAACTGGACACGCTGTTTCAGGTAATCATTGGTTTGCTGGAACGCGCTTTCGGCCATGCCCAGCATCTCGGCACAGGTGATCGCGGTGGCGCGATCGACGATCTGCGCGGTCAGTTCCGGTCCACCCAGTCGCTCCGCCACCGCCTGTTGGAAGTGCACATCGGCGTGACTGCGCTCGTCCGCCATGTGGCGCGACGTCACCGTCACGCCCTCGCCCTTTGCCACCACATACAGGCCATCCGCCGCCGCGACGACGAAGACGTCCGCCGCATCCGCCTCGGCAACGAACGGTTTTGTGCCTGTCAGCTTTCCGCCGCTCACGGTGCTGCCGCCCAGCTTCATGTCGTGGAGAGGCCCTTCGTCCACCGCCAGTGTCGCCACCGCCTCACCCGACGCGAGCCTGGGCAACCACTGCTGCTTCGCGTTGTCAGAGCCGCTCATCGCGATCGCGGTCGCCGCGACCGCGATCGATGACAGCGGCGATGCGGTGAGATTGCGCCCGAGTTGTTCCACCACCAGCCCGAGCGACAGATAGCCGAACGCCGATCCGCCGAATTCTTCCGGCACCACGACGCCCGCCCAGCCCATCTGGCCGATCGCACCCCATGAATCGCGATCGAACCGCTCCGCCGGCGCCGCCGCGCGCATCTTGCGAAAGGCGGTAACGGGGCTTTCGTTGTCGGCCCATTCGCGCGCCATGTCGCGCAGCATCACCTGTTCGTCGTTGAGTAAAGCCATCTTCGTTCTCCCGTCATGGGGGTTACCGGGGAGGCGGCGCCACCGAAGGGCGACCGCCTCAACCCGGCCCTCTCCTGGCGTGCCGATCCATTGCCGGCACGCCTAGCTCGTCAGATATGTCCGTCCGATCTCACTGGTGATCGAGCATTCCCAGAATGCGCTTGGCGATCACGTTGTTCTGAATCTCGGACGAGCCGCCATAGATCGACACCGCCTTGCCCCACAGCCAGCTACGGGTCTGCGCCAGTTCGTCCTCGGTGAAGCCTTCGCCATCCCAGCCGAGGCCCTGCATCCCCATGATCTCGATATTCAGTTCGGCACGGTCCTGGGTGATGCGCGCGCCAACATTCTTCATCACGCTGGTCGCCGCCGACGGACCGGCATTGCCCTTTGCCTCCAGCGCGGCGCGGCGCAGCGTCAGGAAGAAGGCGCGCTGATCCATCTCATGCTTGATGATGCGCGTGCGCAAATCGGCATCGGCGATCTGGCCCGTATCGTCGGCGCCACGATATTTCTTCGCGAGCTCGGGCACGGTCTTCCCCGCATTCATACGCCCCGCCGAACCACCGCCGCCGGAAAGCGAGTTGCGCTCGTGCTGCAACAGCCGCGTACCGATCTCCCAGCCCTGTCCCTCGCGACCGACGAGATTTTCTTTCGGCACCGTCACGTTGGTGAAGAATGTCTCGCAGAAGGGCGACTGGCCGCTGATCAGGCGGATCGGTCGGGTCTCGACCCCCTCGGCATCCATGTCGATCAGCAGGAAGCTGATCCCGGCGTGTTTCTGCGACTTGTCGGTGCGCACCAGGGCGAAGCATTTGTCCGCCCATTGGCCGCCCGAGGTCCAGGTCTTCTGGCCATTGACGACGTAATGATCGCCCTTGTCCTCGGCGAAGGTCTGCAGCGATGCCAGATCGGATCCCGCGCCCGGTTCGGAATAGCCCTGGCACCAGCGCACCTCACCACGCGCGATCGACGGAATATGCTGCTGCTTCTGTTCCTCGGTGCCATATTCCAGCAGCGTCGGGCCGAACATCATCACGCCCATCCCGCCGATCGGGTTCCACGCCCCGACACGCGCCATCTCCTCCTGGAGGATCCGTGCCTCGGCGCGCGTCAACCCGCCACCGCCATATTCCTTCGGCCAGGTCGGCACGCCCCAGCCCTTCGCCCCCATCGCCTCGCGCCACGCGCGTTGCTCCGGCGTCTCCTCGGTCGGGCCGTCGATCGCCGACATCGCATTGTCTTTGTGACGCAGGCTTTCGGGGAAATTCGCTGCCAGCCAGGCGCGCGCCTCCTCTCGGAAATCGCTGCCGGCGGTATCAGGGCGCTCGGGATCGGCGAGGGTCGCCATGGCATCATTCTCCGCAACTACAGGTCAGGCCCACCGATTCTGAAGATCGGGTATGGTGCCCCTTCATCGCACGTTTGCGCGTCGATGCAAAGGGACAAGCATGCGGCGACATCCCGCCGGAACGCCTGCCGGGCTAGGCCTCGCGTCCCGGACGCCGACTCAGCCCGGTATCGAGGTGCGCTCCGGCATCCAGCAGCCATGTCTCGCCGGTGATCACCCGGCTCGCCGGGTCGAGCAGCATTTCGATCGGTCCGGCAATGTCGTCCGGGCCTGCCGCCATCGCCATCGGCGTGGCGCCCGCGATACGCTCGTTCAGCTTCGCGAAGCCTTCCTCCCCCAGCCGTTTTTCGAACCAGCCGGTGCCGACATAGCCCGGGGCGACGGCATTCACGCGGATCGCCGGCGCCAGCACCCGCGCGAGGCTCTTCGTCATCGTGATCAACGCGCCCTTCGATGCCGCATAGGCCACCGACGATCCGATGCCGAAAACCCCGGCGACACTGGCGACGTTGACGACCGCACCCATCGTGCTGGCGCGAAGATGCGGTGCACAGGCGCGGATCATCTGGAAGGGCGCGACCGTGTTGAGCTGATAGACATGATGGAAGTCCGCCGCCTCCAGCGCGTCGAGATCCTCGTGCGCCGCGAATTTGGTGCGACCGGCATTGTTGACGAGAAAGTCGATCCGGCCGCATTCGGCGATCGCCCGCGCCACCAGATCGCGGCAAGCGACATCCTCGACGATATCCGCCTGCACCGCCACCGCGCCCAGCCCGACCTCGTCCGCGAGCGCCTCGGCCTCGTCGCGGCTGGAGGCATAGTTGATCACGCAGCACACGCCGCGCGCCGCCAGCCGGCGAACCACCGCGGCACCGATCCCCGTCCCGCCCCCCGTCACGATCGCGACCGCGCCCTGCATCATCCGGCTCCTCCCTTTTTCGAAGATCGCGTATGGCATTCGCGAGGCCATTCGCCTAGCCATGCGGCCCATGATGACGATTGCCGACCTGCTCGACCGCCCTTTCGGCACGCTGCCCGACCTGATCCGCGTCCATGCCGCGCAGCAACCGGACAAGCCCGCGATCGCCGACGAAGCCACGCAGGTCGATTATCGCTCGCTCGATCGGCTGATGGATCGCGTCGCCGCCGCCCTGCAACGCGATGGCACCGCGCAGCGTCAGGCGGTCGCGTCGGTATCCTATCCCTCGGTCGCGCAGGCAGTGGTATTCCTTGGCACATTGCGCGCGGGATCGGTCGCCGCGCCAATCCAGCCCTCCGCCACGCCCGAGCAGATCGCCGGCATGATCGCCGACTCGGGCGCCGACATCGTCTTCCTCGATCGCGCCAATGCCGCTGCGCTGGCCGGACAGACGATCCGCGCGACGATCGTGATGCTGGACGAGCTGGACGAATGGCTGGCGCCGGAGGATGCGGCCCCCGCCCCGGTCGAGATCGCGCCTGAGGACGGTTTCAACATCATCTATTCCTCCGGCACCACCGGCGTGCCCAAGGGAATCGTGCAAAGCCATGCGATGCGCTGGCAGCATCTGTCGCGCAACAGCGCCGCCGGCTTCGACAGCGCGGTGACGTTGCTGTCCACGCCGCTCTATTCCAATACCACGCTGGTCAGTTTCCTGCCGACGCTCGCCTGGGGCGGCAGCGTCATATTAAAGAGCAAGTTCGATGCGCGGCGCTTCCTCGAACTGGCGCAGCAATACCGCGCCACGCACACGATGCTGGTGCCGGTGCAATATCAGCGCATCATGGCGCTGCCCGATTTCGACGCATTCGATCTGTCGGCGTTCCGCTTCAAGACCTGCACCTCGGCCCCCTTCCATCCCGACCTGAAGCGCGACGTCGTGGCGCGCTGGCCGGGCTTGCTGGTGGAATATTACGGCATGACCGAGGGGGGCGGCAGCTGCGCGCTGAATGCCAGCGAGCATCTGGACAAGCTACACACCGTCGGCCGCCCCCTGCCGGGCCACGATATCCGCCTGATCGATGACGACGGTCGGGAGGTTCCGCCGGGTGAAACCGGGGAGATCGTCGGCCGCTCGGCGGCGATGATGATCGGCTATCACGGGCGCAAGCAGGCGACCGCCGAAGCGACCTGGATCTCCCCCGAAGGGGACCGCTTCATCCGGCATGGCGATATCGGGCGGTTCGATGCCGACGGCTTTCTGGTGCTGATGGATCGCAAGAAGGACATGATCATCTCCGGCGGGTTCAATATCTATCCGTCGGATATCGAAGCGATGCTGGCGCGGCATCCGGCGGTGGCCGATTGCACCGTCGTCGGCGTGCCCAGCGAGCAATGGGGCGAAACGCCGGTCGGCTTTTACGTCCCGCGCGCCGATGCGACCGCCGACAGCGCGACCGTGCTGGCCGACACCAACGCCAGCCTGGGGAAGACGCAGCGGCTGTCCGCGCTATACGTCGCCGACGAGCTGCCGCGCAGCGCGATCGGCAAGGTGTTGAAGCGCGAACTGCGTGACCGCCTCGCCGCGGGCGCATTCGCCTGATCACATGACCGAAGGGGATATGATGACGAATCTGGCCGCGATCCTGAACGGGCTGGTGCCGCATGGCGATGGCGTCGGCTGGCGAGGGGAGATACCCGATAGCTGGCTGCAGGGCCGTACCGCTTTCGGCGGCCTGTCCACCGCGATGGCGCTGCATTGCGCGATGCGATCCGACGTCGATCTGCCGCCGCTACGCTCGGCACAGGTCAGCTTCATCGGCCCGCTCGCCGGCCCGGTGATGGTGACCGCGCATCGCCTGCGTCGGGGCAAGAATGCCGCCTTCATCCAGGCCGATGTGGAAAGCGAAGCGGGGCTCGGGCTGCGCGCCACCTTCGTTTTCATGCGCGCGATCGAGAGCGAGATCGATCACGAACATACCCCCCCTCCCGAATTCCCGCGGCCGGGCCCGCAGGACCAGACGTTCAAGGGCAATCCCCATGTCGCCTTCACGCGCCATTTCGAATTCCTCGATCGTCGCGAGGGGCCAAACCTGAAACCCGCCGAATGGCTGCGCTGGACACGCCTGAACGAACGTGACGGCCTGGACCCGATGGTGGAACTGATCGCGATCGGCGACTGCCTGCCGCCGGCGGCGCTGCGCATTCTGGGCCGCAACGTGCCGATGTCATCGCTGACCTGGATGTTCAACGTGCTCGGCCCGACGCCGACCACCGACGAAGGCTGGTGGCTGCTGCGCTCCGACGCCGACTATGCCCGCGCGGGAAGCTCGTCGCAGGTAATGGGGATCTGGAACGCGCGTGGCGAGAAGGTGGCGGAACAGATGCAGTCGGTCGCGATCTTCGGCTGATACAAATCGCGACAATTACGGCGACGATACGACACAAGGCCGCGACAGGCCGATCCTAGACAACGGACGAACGGCGGGAAGGCCCCGCCGCCGGTGCAAGGATAAGAGGACGATGAGGAAGATGATCCTGATCGCGGCGCTGGCCGCGACCGCGCTGGGTGGGACGACCGCCGCGATCGCGGGGCAAGTGTCGCCCGCCCCCGCCGACACGGCGAATACGCAGCCCCAGGCGCCGGATGACGGACCCGGCATGGGCGGCCCGCGTATGAATGGCCATTACATGGGCGGCCCTGGGGGCGGCATGATGATGCGCGCCGATGCCGATCACGATGGCGTCATTACCCGTGCCGAGGTGATCGCCGAGGCCGATCGCGCCTTCGCCGACATGGATGCCAATCACGACGGCAAGGTGACCCCCGACGAGCGCCGCGCCTTCCGCGATGCGCGTCGTGAACAGCGCGAAGCCCGCCACGCTGCGCGCCGCGACGGAGGGGAGATGCCACCCCCGCCGCCCCCCGGCGCCCGCCCTGACCGCGCCGCTCCGCCACCCCACGGCGGCGAAGACGGCATGCGCCGGGAGCGGACCGTGACGCAGGCGCAGTTCCGTGATCGCGCGCTTCGCCTGTTCGATCGCGTCGACACGAACCACGATGGCCGCGTCGACCAGCAAGAGCGCGAAGCCGCACGCATGCTGATGCGCGCGCGGATGATCGGGCCCAACGGCGATCGTTCGGGCGGTGCCACGCCCCCACCCCCGCCTCCGCCGGGTGCGCCCGACGCCAACTGACGCGATCCCGCGTCGACCGATACCGCCCCCGTGCCGCTGATCCGCGCGGGGGCGGCCCTCTTTCCCTCGAGGCCCAAGCTATGCCAAGCCCCGACGATATGGGCGAATCCCCTCACCTGCTGCTGGTCGATGACGAGCGCTCGATCCGAGAGCCGCTCGCGGTGTATCTGAGCAAGCAGAGTTTTCGCGTCACGCAGGCGGGCGATGCCGAATCGGCGCGCATGCGCATGGCGGCGTATGCGATCGATCTCGTCGTGCTGGACATCATGATGCCGGGCGAGGACGGGTTGTCGCTGTGCCGCCATATCCGGGCTACCAGCGAGATCCCGGTGATCCTGCTGACCGCCAAAAGCGAAGAGACCGACCGGATCGTCGGCCTCGAAATGGGCGCGGACGATTATGTCGTGAAGCCCTTTTCACCGCGCGAACTGGCGGCGCGGATCAAGACGGTGCTGCGCCGGGCGACCGGCGGCGGAGGGTTGCGCCAGCATGCGCCCGAAAGCGGCTCGTTCGCCTTCGCCAGCTGGGTGCTGAAGACCGGGGAACGTGCGCTGATCGATCGCGAGGGCGTGTCGGTGCCGTTATCGACCGGCGAATATAATCTGCTGCTGGCGCTGGTGCAGCGGCCGCGACAAGTGCTTACCCGAGACCAGTTGCTCGACCTGACGCAGGGGCGCGAAGCCGCGGCCTTCGATCGCGCGATCGACAATCAGGTCAGCCGGCTGCGCCGCAAGATCGAAGCCGATCCGAAGAATCCGGACATCATCAAGACG
Organism: Sphingomonas sp.; assembly: GCF_042091075.1. GTDB lineage: Bacteria > Pseudomonadota > Alphaproteobacteria > Sphingomonadales > Sphingomonadaceae > Sphingomonas. The sequence goes on from NZ_JBELIE010000066.1 coordinate 10,448, forward strand.
GTATGGGGCGGTGGCTATGCACTATCCACCGACGTCACCCGCCTGTGACGCCCGACCGATGACGCTTCAGCGATGAAGGCGAGGCGCATGCCGTGGCCGCGCAGCCTGGCGGGGCAGATGGCGTTGCTGGTCGCGCTGACGCTCTTCGTCGCGCAGGCGATCAACCTCGCGCTGATCCTGCGCGACCGTGCCGCCTTTCGCGTCTCGCAGGCGACTCGCCCCGCCACCGCGCGGATCGCCGACGCGCTCGATCGCGAGGCCGCGGGGCGGCATCTGTCGAAGGATCGCGGGCGTGTCCGCCTCGCCGATCGCTCGCCACTCACGCCGGGGATGGAGCCGCAGCCGGAACTGGCGCGCGAATTGTCGCAGCAGCTCGGCGAGGTAGGGGTTGCCCGTCGCAAGGTGGAAGTGGCGATCGCCCGCCCGGATCAATTCCGTCTGCAGCCGACCCGTATCGAGCGACGGCTGGCCCGCCACGACGATGGCCCGTTGCCTGACACGGTCGTGATCGCGGTCGAGCAACCCAACGGCCGCTGGCTGGTGACCAGCAGCCCCTGGTCACGGGGCGATGGACGACTGTTCTGGCGGCTGCTCGCGCAGACCCTGATCCTCTACGCCGCGCTGCTGTTGCCGGTGCTGTGGATCGCGCGGCGCATTTCGCGCCCGCTCCGTGAACTGGCGCGCGCGGCGCGGGACTATGCCCCCGCCGTCCCAACGCCACCGCTGCCGCTGCACGGCCCGCCGGACGTGCAGGCGGTGATCGCCGCCTTCAACGCGCTGCGCCTGCGCGTCACCGCGATGCTGGACGAGAAAGACCGCATGCTGGGTGCGATCGGGCACGATCTGCGCACCCCGCTGGCGGCGCTGCGCGTGCGGATCGAGTCGGTCGAGGACGAACAGGATCGTGCACGCATGGCGGACGTCATCACCGAGATGAACCGGACGCTCGACGACATCCTCTCCCTGGCCCGGCTCGGCCGCCCCAGCGAGCCGGTGACCGACATTGATCTCGCCGCATTGGTGGATGCCGTGGTCGAGGATTTCCGCGATCTGGGCAGCCCGGTTTCCTTTGAAGAGAGCGCCCGCCTTCGCATGCGGCTGCGCCCGTCGCTGATGCGCCGCGCGATCCGCAACCTGATCGAGAATGCGGTAAAGTTCGGCGGCTCGGCGGACGTGTCGCTCGACGTTGGCACGACCAGCGCCGCGATCGTCGTCAACGACAATGGCCCCGGCATTCCGGAAGCTCAGATGCAGGACGTCTTCACGCCGTTCACGCGACTGGAAACGTCGCGCAACCGGGATACCGGCGGGATCGGCCTGGGGTTGGCACTCGCCCGCGCGATCGTGCACGAAGCAGGGGGCGATATCGCCCTGAGCAACCGTCCGGAAGGCGGGCTGTCGGCGCGCATCGTCCTGCCGCGCTGATCCCGATCACCAGCGGGTGTCGACCGGCCGGACCCCGCGATATTCGTCGATGCGCCGCCGTGTCGCGGCGGAAAGCGTGGCCGGCAGCGCGTCCAGCGCGGCGAAACGCGCCTCCGCGATCTCCCGTCCATCGGCCGTCGGCAGATCATCGCTCACCGCATGGAAAAGATACACCGTATCGCGCCGGCCTTCCGTTCGCGCTTCGTAACACGCGAACAGCGTCACCTCGTCCAACCGACAGCCGGTCTCTTCCGCCACCTCGCGCACCGCGGCGGCGGCCGGCGTTTCGCGCCGCGCTATCCCACCGCCGGGCAGCATGAGCAGGTCGGTACGCCCATAATGGTGCCGCACCAGCAGGATTCGCCCGGCCGGATCGAACACCATCACCTTCACGCCGCGCGTCCGCCAGCGCAGCCACGCCAGCACGCGGCGCCTCACGCCATAGCCAAGCTGTCGAAGACGGATCACCCGCCGGGGCTACCCCTTGCGTCGCGCCGTGTCACCGGCGAAAGCCGGCGCGCAAGGGGGCTGACGATGTCGATTCTTTCCGACCGCTGGATTCGCGAGCGCGCGATCGCCGATCACATGATCGAGCCGTTCGTGGAGGCGCAGCGGCGCGACGGCTGCATCAGCTACGGCCTGTCGAGCTACGGCTATGACGCGCGGGTTGCGGACGAGTTCAAGATTTTCACCAACGTCGACAATGCCGTCGTCGATCCGAAGGATTTTGCCGCCAATAGCTTCGTCGATCGCAAGACCGACGTGTGCATCATCCCGCCGAACAGCTTCGCGCTGGCTCGCACGGTGGAATATTTTCGCGTACCTCGCGACGTGCTGGTGATCTGTCTGGGCAAGTCGACCTACGCGCGCTGCGGGATCATCGTGAACGTCACCCCGCTGGAGCCCGGCTGGGAGGGGCATGTGACGCTCGAATTCTCCAACACCACCCCGCTGCCGGCCCGCATCTATGCCAATGAGGGGGCTTGCCAGTTCCTGTTCCTGCAAGGGAACGAACCGTGCGAGATCAGCTACGCGGATCGCGCGGGGAAATATATGGGGCAACGCGGCGTCACCCTGCCACGACTGTAATACCGGCTCCCCCCGCGGCTTCCATCACCCCATGCCGGACCGGGAGACATGCGGGCGGCGCCGTGCCGCCGCCCGCATTGCCATCGCGTTATCGGGCGGCGACCGACGCCGACAGTCGCGAGAGACCGCGCTCCGCCACCACATGCGATGATTCCACCGTCCCGCTGGGCATGTCCAGGGCGACCGACGCCCGGCTCAGTACGTCCTGATACAGCGCGCGCGCCTGCGCCACGCGGTCGGTACGCGCATAGATAGCGGCGAGGTTGAGCATCAGTTCGGGACGATCCGGGAAGATCGCCCGCTCCGCGTTGATCTTCGCTTCGGCGCTGGCGAGACTGCCAGTGGCGATCGCCTGATACCCCGTGCGATCCTGCGCCGCGGCCGATCCCGCCACCAGCACCACTGCCACAGCAGCGATTCGATAGATGCTCTTCTGCATCGCCTTCTCCTGTTTTTTACCTCCGCATGACGCATTGGTTACGTTTTGATGACACTAACGTGTCACTTTGACGACAGGGTGTAAAGCGGCAATCGCACAAACGAAAACGGGCGGCCCGCGGGCCGCCCGTGCATTCACATCCCTCACCGGCACGCGGCCGGCGACAGGATCCTAGAAGTCGCGGTAATATTGCTCGTTGCCGACGAAGCCGAGCTTGGTGATGTTCGACCGCTTGATCTCGGCCAGCGTCTTGTCGACGACCTCATAGCGCGTCGCCGCGTCCGGCTGGAACTGCAGTTCCGGCTCGGGGTTCATCGCGGCCGACTGATCGAGATACTGGCGCAGCAGCGTCGGGCTCACCGGCGCGCCATTCCAGGTCACGGTCCCGGAGACGTCGATCGCGATCTTGTTCTTGATCGGGTCGACCGGCGGCTTGCGCGCATTCGGGTCGTTGACCGGCAGGTCGACCTTCACCGCGTGGGTCTGGATCGGAATGGTGATGATGAACATGATCAGCAGCACGAGCATGACGTCGATCAACGGCGTCGTGTTCATGTCCATCATCGGCTCGCCGTCGTCGCGGCCTGCACTCATTGCCATGTGCGGTTACTCCTTGATGGCCGCGTCAGAGACGGTTCGAATCTTCGCCGGGGGGCGGTTCGGAGATGAAGCCCACCTTGGCGAAGCCCGCCATCTGCATGTTGTAGATCGCACCCGCGACACACCGCCACGGCACCGCCACGTCGCCGCGGACATGCGCCTCGGGCAATTCGAGGTCGGGATTACCCACACCGCCCTGACGATCGATCTCGGTCTTCAGCTTGGCGACCGCACGATCCAGCAGCTCCTGCTGCGTCACGCGGGTAAGGCCCCAATAGACCGCACAAGTGCCGTCCGGCGCCGCAGTGATCGAGAGCGAGACGTTCTCGGGCTTCGTGGTCGTCGGATCGAACCGCACGTCGGGCAGCTTCAGCTTCACCGACTGCACCACGACCGGAACCGCGATCAGGAAGATGATGAGCAGAACCAGCATAACGTCCACGAGGGGCGTCGTGTTGATGTCCGACATCGGTTTTTCGTCAGCGGAGTCCCCGCCTACGCTCATCGCCATGGATCAGGCTTTCCTATTCCTTCGTTCCGCCGCGCCCTTCCCCATCGGATCGACCGGGAGGGGCGGCGGCAGGTGATGAACGAGGCCGCCACGACGGCGGCCCCGCATACCCCTTTGTCTTACGAGCGAGTCTGCACGCCGCCGGTCTGACCGGCCGTCGTGGTCGCCGTCGTCGGCTTCACGGGCGCCTTCGGAGCGGCACCGCTGGCGATCGCCGGGCGAACCGCGCCGTTCGAGGCGAGGAAGCCGAGCACGTCGTTCGAGAACGCCGACAGGTCTTCCGCGATCGCCTTGTTACGACGCTGCAGCCAGTTGTACGCCAGCACCGCCGGCACCGCAACGACGAGGCCGAGCGCGGTCATGATGAGCGCCTCACCGACCGGGCCGGCGACCGCGTCGATCGACGCCTGACCGGCCGCGCCGATCTTGATCAGCGCGCGGTAGATGCCGATAACCGTACCGAACAGGCCGATGAACGGCGAGGTCGCGCCGACCGTCGCGAGGAAGGCCAGGCCACCGCCCAGCTTCGAGTTGATCGCGGCTTCCGAACGCGCCAGCGAGCCGTGCAGCCAGTCGTGCGCTTCGACCGGATCGGTCAGCTTCGAATGCTGCTCCTGCGCCGCCAGGCCGTCATCGACCAGCTGCTTGTACGCGGAGTTCTTCTCCAGCTTCGCCGAGCCCTCACGCAGCGAGGTGCTGTTCCAGAAGTTCGAGCGCACGCGCTTGGCCTGGTTGATGATCTTCTGCTGCTCGAAGAGCTTCGAGAACAGGATGTAGAAGCTGACGATCGACATGATCACCAGGATGGTGAACACGGTCTGCGAGATCAGGCCGCCCTCGCGGAGCGCCGGGATCAGGCCGTAGGGGTTGTCGCCCTTGGCGGCGGCCGGCGCCGCTGCGGCGAGAATGGTGGTGATCATTTAGGTCTGGTCCTCTGACTGGATAAGTGGGTCGTTTTAGGTCGATCGGTTACGCAGCGATCAGTTTTGCGGCAGCCTCCAGACCACGCGGCGCGATTGCGTCGTCGCGATCGGGTTGCCGGCAGCATCGGTCGCCGGCGAATAACGCCCGCGCCGTGTCAGTGCACGGCACGCGGCCTGATCGAGCGCAGACGAGCCACTCGATTGGGTCACACGGCAATTCTCGACACGCCCCTGGGTATTGATGGTCCAGGTGATCGACGTCGTGCCTTCTTCCTCCGCGCGGATCGAGCTGGGCGGATAATCGTCCTGCGTGATCCAGTCGGCCGGATTGCCCTTTGCACCTGCAGCCTTGCTGACCACCGGCGGAGCCGGAGGCGCGGGCGGCGGCGGAGCAGGCGGCGCGACGATCGGCGACGGCGTATAAACCGGCGGCGGCGTCGGCACGGACTGAATCGTCACCGGCGGCGGGTTGGGGTTCTGGACGATCGGCGGCGGCGACACGACCGGCGGCGGCGTCATCGGGACGTCCGGCGGCGGGGGCGGCGGCTCTTCCGGCGGCGGGGGCGGTGGCTCTTCCACGTCGAACGTGTTCAGCTTCTCGACCTGCTTCTTGACGAAGTTGGTCGCGAGGCCGGTCACGAAGGCATAGCCGAGAGCGACGTGAATCAGCGCGACGATTACCAGCGCGCCGATCTTGCCTCCGCTCATCTTCTGGTCAGAATAGGCCATTCAGCAACGAAACTCCCTCATCCTGC
>NZ_JBELIE010000067.1:0-16048 GCF_042091075.1 Sphingomonas sp.
GGCGCACACCCGCGGCACGGCGGCACGGGTGCGCTTTATATCGTCCTGCGCCGCCAGCGGACGACGAGTTCTTAACCCTTCCCCGCGTAGGGACGCTGATCCACGGCTCCGAGGGGAAGCGCTTGTTGATGACGTCCGACATGCAATCAAAGCGTGCGGCTGTCCTTGCGCTGATCTGTGGCGTGCCCCTGATCGCGGGCGCGCTGATCCTGTTCGTGCCCGATGATATGGCGGTGCACCTGTTGCTGCTGCTCTTTCCCTGCGCGGCGATCGCCTGGGGCGCGGCGGCGCATCGCCTCGCCCAGATCGACGAAGGGGTTGAGGGGGCCATCGCACAGCTGAATGCCGCCGAAGCTGGCGATCTGGAGGCGCGCATGGCGCCGGCGACTCGGCGGGTCACGCCGGAACTCGGGCAGGCGATCGAACGCCTGTTCGCCCGCCTTCGCCACGATCTGTCGCGCTCTGAACAGCGCGCCGCCTGCGATCCGGTAACGGGGCTCGCCAGCCGGGCGCATTTCCGGATGAGCGCCGAGCGCCTGATCGATCAGGCCCCGGCGGAGATGAGCGCGGCGCTGTTCTTCGTCGATCTCGATCGCTTCAAGGCGATCAACGACAGCCGTGGCCACGCCTGTGGTGACAAGGTGCTGGCGAAAGTGGCGGAGCGGCTTCGGGTCGTTGCCGCGATCGGCGCTGGAAAGGACGCGCTGATCGGCCGGCTGGCGGGGGACGAATTCACGCTGCTGTGTCCGCACCTTGACGACCCGGCGCGGGTGCAGGCGATCGGCGAGTCGATCGTCGCGACGCTCGGCGCGCCGTTCGCGATCGACGGCGCGTCGATTTCGGTCGGCGCCTCGGTCGGTATCGCGCTGCGCCCGCAGCACGGCACCACGCTGCAGGAACTGATGGCGGCCGCGGATGCCGCGATGTACCAGTCGAAGGCGAGTGGTCGCGCGCGCGTGTCCCGCTACGACGCCCAACTGGCGGCGGAATTGACCGATCGCGAGAAACTGGATCAGGATCTGCGAACGGCGGTACGCCGACAGGAATTCGCGCTGGTGTTCCAGCCGCAGGTGTCGTTGTGTGACGGTCGACTGCTGGTCAGCGAGGCGCTGCTGCGCTGGCGTCACCCGACGCTGGGCGTGCGCCCGGCGGCGGAATTCCTGTCGCGCGCCGAGCTTACCGGGCAGATGGTCGCGATCGGGGAGTGGGTGCTGACCGCCGCCGCCAACACCGCCGCGCGCTGGCATCGCGAAGGCCATATTGGCCGGCTGGCGCTCAACATCGGGCAGCAGCAGATCGAGGATGTCGCCTTCTTCGACCGGCTCGGCAAGGTCTTCGCCCGCAGCGGGGCGCCGCTTGACCGGCTGGAGCTGGAGCTTCCCGAGGGGGTGGCGATGCGCTGCCCGGCACCCGCGCTCGCACGGCTCGAGGAACTGCGCGAGGCGGGGGTGTGCATCACCATCGACGATTTCGGCGCGGGCGATTCGAACGTCCAGCGGCTGCGCGCGTTGCCGGTCGACCGGATCAAGCTGGACCCCGTCCTGATCCACGAGATCGCCCGCGACAGCGGCGCGCGCACGATCCTTCAGGCCCTGGTCGGGCTGGTGCACGGGCTTGGGTGCGAGGCGGTGGCGGAGGGTGTCGAATCCGACGCGCAGGTCGACGTGCTGCGCGTGATCGGCTGCGACGCGGTGCAGGGTTATGCGATCGCGCGCCCGATGGACGATGCCATGCTGCAGGAATGGCTGGGTATGTTCAGCGCTCGAGCGCGCGCCGGATGATCCCGGCATAGATCGTCACCAGCCGTTCGAGATCGTCGATCGCCACGGCTTCGTCGCCCTTGTGCATCGTCGCATTGCACAGGCCGAATTCCACCACCGGGCATACGGCGCGCAGGAACCGTGCGTCGGAGGTGCCGCCGGTGGTCGACAGTTCGGGCACCAGCCCGGTCGCATCCTCGATCGCGGCGGATACCAGCGCGGACAGGTCGCCGGGCATCGTCAGAAACGCCTCGCCCGAGATACGCGGCGTGACGATCGCCTCCGGCGCATGCTGGTGGACGATCGCGGTGACCCGATCGGCGAGATCCTGGCCGCTGTGCCGATCATTGAAGCGGATGCTCAGCCGCGCGGTCGCGCGCGCCGGGATGACGTTCGTCGCCGGATTGCCGGTGTGGATGTCGGTGATTTCCAGGTTGGATGGCTGAAACCACGTGCTGCCGTCGTCCAGGACCAGCGCGTCGAGCGCCGCCAGCGCGGCGACGAGGCGTGGCACCGGATTGTCGGCCAGGTGCGGATATGCGACGTGCCCCGGTCGCCCCGGCACGTCGATCCAGATGTTGACCGATCCGCGCCGCCCGATCTTCATCATGTCGCCCAGCCGGTTCACCGACGTCGGTTCGCCGACGATGCAGGCGTCTGGGACGATCCCGCGATCGCCCATCCGGTCGATCAGGGCGACGGTGCCGAACGTCGCGGGACCTTCCTCGTCCCCGGTGATGATCAGCGTGAGGCGCCCCGCCGTCGGCGCGACCCGCGCGACCGCGGCGACGAAGGCGGCGACGGCCCCCTTCATGTCGACCGCGCCGCGCCCGAACAGCATATCGCCCCGGATCGCCGGGGTGAACGCGCCATCGGTCCAGCCATCGCCGGCGGGGACGACATCAAGGTGGCCGGCGAAGGCGAGATGCGGCCCGGCGCCATCGCCGCGCGTGGCGAGCAGATTTTCGACCGGCCCATCCGGCGCCTCGCCCGTGACGAAGCGATCGACGGCGAAGCCGAGCGGCAGCAGCGCCCGTTCCAGCACGTCGAACACCGCGCCACGCGCCGGGGTGACGCTTTCCGCCGCGATCAGGTCGCTGGCGAGCCGGACGACGTCGCTCATGCGCCGGCGGCGGGCGCGGGTTGCTCGAACTTCTCGATCACCCATTCCTCCGCCTGGGCGGCGGCGATCCAGTCCTGCAGGAACGGATGGCCGAGCACCGCCCTGATATAAGCGGTGGCGAAGCGCGGCGCCGGCAGCGAATAGGTGACGATACGGGTGCAGACGGGCGCGAACATGATGTCGACGGCGTTGAAGTCTCCGAACAGGAAGTCGCCGTCCCCGCCGAAGCGCGCCCGCGCCTGCGCCCACAGCTCGAAGATCCGCGACAGGTCTGCGGCGACGTCCTCGTCCGGCGCAACCGGGGGATATAGCTGACGGATGTTCATGCTGTGCTTGCGGCGCAGCGCGACGAAGCTGGAATGCATCTCCGCCGCCATCGATCGTGCCATCGCCCGAGCCGCATCCCCGGCGGGCCAGAAGCGATCGCGCCCGACCTTGTCGGCAAGATAGTCGACAATCGCCAGACTGTCCCACACCACCGCGTCATCATCCCACAGGATCGGCACCTTGCCGGACGAGGGTGCGAACTCCGCCCCCTCGCGACGGCGATCCCAGGCATCGTCGTACAGCGGGACGACGACCTCTTCGAACAGCAGCCCCGATTGCCGACAGGCGAGCCAGCCGCGCAGCGACCAGGAGGAATAGGCCTTGTTGCCGATGATGAGCTTCATGCGCCGTGGTTAGGCGGCATTGCCGCGAGGAGCAATGACAAGGGTACCGCCGATCCCGGCGCGTCGCGCCGGATCGGCGGGCCTTATCCGATCGCTTCCAGCACCGCCGCGCGCAATTCGGGGATGCCCATGCCCAGTTCGCTGGATGTCGCGATGATGTCCGGATGCGCGGCGGGATGCTTGCGTGCCTCCTCCGCGGTCGCATGCGTCACCGCGGCGAGATCGGTTGCCTTGATCTTGTCAGCCTTCGTCAGGACGAGGCGATAGCTGACCGCCGCCTTGTCCAGCATCGCCAGCACCTCGCGATCGACGTCCTTGATGCCGTGGCGGCTGTCGATCAGGACCAGCGCCCGTTTCAACGCCTGGCGCCCGCGCAGATAGTCGTTCACCAGGAAACGCCATTTCTTGACCATGTCCTTGGGTGCCTTGGCGAAGCCGTAGCCGGGCATGTCAACCAGCCGGAACGCCAGCGGCGCGCCGACATCGAAGAAATTGAGTTCCTGCGTCCGTCCCGGTGTCACCGATGTACGCGCCAGTGCCTTGCGACCCGCCAGCGCGTTGAGCAGCGAGGATTTGCCGACATTCGATCGCCCGGCGAAAGCCACCTCCGGCGCATCGGGCGCCGGCAGGAATTGCAGCGCGGGGGCGGATTTCAGGAAGTCGATCCGCCCCGCGAACAGCTTGCGCGCGGCTTCGATCCGCTCGTCATCGAATAATGGCTCGGGGTCGCTCACTTCGCTGCCGCTTGCTGCAATTGCGGGTGACGGCTGTAGAGGAACTTCTGCTGCGCGATCGAGATGCAGTTGGTGGTGATCCAGTAGATCTGCAGGCCCACCGCGAACGGCGCCATCACGAACATCAGCACCCAAGGCAGGATCGCAAACACCTGCTTCTGCGCATCGTCCATCGGGGCCGGGTTGAGCCGGAACTGGAAGAACATCGAAATGCCCAGCAGGACCGGGAACACGCCGATCGCCAGCATGTGCGGCACCTGATACGGAAGATAGCCGAACAGGTTGAGGATCGTTGCGGGATCGGGTGCGGACAAATCCTTGATCCACAGCGCGAATGGCTGGTGACGCATTTCGATCGTCAGCATCAGCGCCTTATACAGCGCGTAGAAGATCGGGATCTGGATCAAGGTCGGCAGACAGCCCGCCAGCGGATTGACCTTCTCCGCCTTGTACAGCGCCATGATCTCCTGCTGCTGGCGCTGCTTGTCGTCCTTGTGACGCTCCTGGATCGCCTTCATCTTGGGCTGCAACGCCCGCATCGCCGCCATGCTGGCGAATTGCCGCTGCGCGATCGGAAATACCAGCGCGCGGATCGTCAGCGTCAGGATGATGATCGCGACGCCGAAATTGCCGATCAGCCGGAACAGCCAGTCCAGATAGTAGAAGATCGGCTTTTCGACGAGCCGGAACCAGCCCCAGTCGATCGCATAGTCCAGCTTCACCACCGCGCCGGTGTCGGTGTAGCGATCCAGCAGCTTCACTTCCTTCGCGCCCGCGAACATCTTCGCGGTCTGCGTCACCGATCGGCCGGGGGGCAGCAACTGCGCGGCGCTCGTGAAATCGGCCTGATAGGCGTTGTTCGCGCCGGCGCGGAACTGGCCATCGAAGGCGCGGCTCTGATCGGGAACGAGCGCCGCCAGCCAGTATTTGTCAGTGAAGCCCAGCCAGCCGCCCGTCGTGGTGAAGCGGGCAGTGGCCTTGTCCAGATCCTTGAAATTGGGGTTGTAATGCGCCGCCCCGTTATTGACCGACATGGGCCCGGTGTGGATCGTCCAGCTATCCGGGTCCTTCGACACGCCGACGCGGTTGACGAGGCCATAGGCGGATACCGGCACCGCGCCGCGACCGGCGTTGGCGACGGTCTGCTTGACGGTGAACAGATAGTCGTTGTCGACCGCGATCTCGATCGCGAACCGCTGACCCTGCGCATTGGCGGCGGTCAGCGTGACCGGGCGTCCGGGCGACAGCACCGGCGCGGAAGCGGTCCATATTGCGTCGGCGGCGGGCGGCGAAAGGCCGGAGTCGCGCCAGCCGAACGCCGCGAAATAGGCATCGGGCGCCCCCGCAGGGGAGAACAGCCGGATCGGCGGTGAATCCTTAGCGACGCTTTCGTTGTAACGCGTCAGCACGAGATCGTCGATGCGCGCGCCCTTCAGGTTGATCGATCCCTTCAGCGCGGGCGTATCGATGCGGACGCGCGGGGTTTCGGCCAGCACCTGTTGCCGGTTGCGGATCGCAGCCGGGGCATCGGCGGTGGGATCGGCACCGGGGTTGGCGACGGGCTTGTTCTTGCCGTTCACCATCTTCGTCGCGGGCGGGTTCGCCGTCGGGAAGAAGCGGCTCTGGATCAGCGGCCAGCCGAACAGGATCAGCGCCGCGATCACCGCGAACAGCACGAAATTCTTGCTCTCGTCCTTCACATGGACCCCAGTTCAGTTTTCACGGGACCGGATCGTGACCGTGCCCGCCCCATGGATGGCAGCGCGCGATACGGCGTACCGCCAGCCAGCTTCCTTTCGCCGCGCCATAGCGGCGAAGTGCCTCGATTGCATAGGCGGAACATGATGGCTGGAACCGACACGAAGGCGGCAGCACCAGCGACGGCCCCCATTGCCACAGCCGCGCCAGCAGGATCAGCGCGCGGGCGATCATCGCTTCGCCTTCGCCAGTGCCTTGCCCAGATCAACGACGAGCGCCGCCCAGTCGCGCTCCAGCGCGGCGCCGCGCCCGATCAGCACATGATCGGCGCCGCCGACCCCCTGCACCGGCAGGATCTCCCGCGCCAGCGCGCGGAATCGCCGCTTGATGCGGTTACGCACCACCGCGTTGCCAACCTTCTTGGTCACGGTGATGCCGATCCGCATCGTCGGGTCACCATCGTGGCGCTGGCGCACCAACAGCACGAAGCCGGGCATCGGAGACCGACGCCCGGCATTCGCGGCCAGATAATCCGATCGCCTGGTCATCCGGCCGATCACGGCCGGAGGGCGCGGGGGCGTTACGCCGACAGCTTCTTGCGACCGCGCGCGCGACGCGCCCGGATCACCGCACGGCCGCCGACCGTCGCCATCCGCGCGCGGAAGCCGTGACGGCGGGCGCGCACCAGATTGCTCGGCTGAAAGGTCCGCTTCATCGTTCATATCCCGAATTCGAATGTCAAAGGGCCGCCACACGGACGGCCCGAAAGACAGCGCGCTTAGGCAAGATGCGCGCCGAAGTCAACGTGGCGGATGCGCCGGCCGGGGCGATGCCGCAAGGCGATCGCGGGCGCGACGGCGTAGTGCGCTGCGCCGTCGCATCGCCAGATCCGCGACTCGCCCGACGCGCGGCCAGCGACGTTTGGCACGCGCGAACCGCACCCGTGCGCGACGCGAGTTGCGCAACACCAGCACCAGCCCCGCCGCGAAGACCAGCGTGCCCGCCGGCCCCGGCAGCGGCGCCACCAGCGGTGCCGCGATCATCAGCAATGCACCCGAAGCGAGTTGTATCATACGCGACAGGGGGTGCCGTTGGGCCATAGGGTTCCTGTGCAGCGGGGGTGTGGCATCGGTAAGGCAGTGGCGCATGCCGCCGCCGGGCTGAACACGCGCTGACGCCGGGGGCAGCGGGAAGGGGCGCGGGAAGGCAAGACGATGGTCGCGATCGTTTCGACCGTTGCCTATCTGGGGCTGGAGGCACGCGCGGTCGACGTGCAGGTGCAACTGATCCCGGGCGTTCCAGCGTTCAACATCGTCGGCCTGGCGGACAAGGCGGTCGGCGAGAGCCGTGAGCGTGTCCGTGGCGCGATCGCGGGCATGGGGCTGGCGCTGCCGCCGAAACGAATCGCGGTTAATCTGTCGCCGGCCGATCTGCCCAAGGAGGGATCGCATTTCGATCTGCCGATCGCGCTGGCGTTGCTGGCGGCGATGGGGGTGGTCGATGCCGAGGGGCTGGCGGACTATGTCGTCGTCGGTGAATTGGGGCTCGACGGGCGGCTGGCACCCTCGCCGGGCGTGCTGCTGGCTGCGCTTCACGCCGCCGAATCCGGGCGGGCGCTGATCTGCCCCGCCGCATCGGGCAGCGAGGCGGCGTGGAGCGGTGCGAGCGCGGTGGTCGCCGCGCCAGACCTGCTGGGGCTGCTCAACCATCTGAAGGGGCAGGGGCTGCTCGCCGCGCCGCGCCCCGGCGAGGTGATCGAGACGCGCGGCGGCCCCGATCTGCGGCAGGTGCGCGGGCAGGAAAGCGCCAAACGCGCGCTGGAGATCGCCGCCGCCGGGGCGCACAACCTGCTGATGATCGGTCCGCCGGGCGCGGGCAAATCCCTGATGGCGGCGTGCCTGCCCGGCATCCTGCCGCCGCTCGATCCCGCCGAGGCACTGGAAGTATCGATGGTGCAATCGGTCGCGGGCACGCTGCCGGGGGGCACGCTGACCCGCACGCGGCCATTCCGCGCCCCGCATCATTCCGCCAGCATGGCCGCGCTGACCGGCGGTGGTTTGCGCGTCAAACCGGGCGAGGTCAGCCTCGCGCATCTCGGCGTGCTGTTCCTCGACGAACTGCCGGAATTCCAGCGGGCGGTGCTCGATTCGCTGCGCCAGCCGCTGGAGACGGGCACGATCAGCGTCGCGCGCGCCAATGCGCACGTCACCTTTCCGGCGCGGGTGCAATTGGTGGCGGCGATGAACCCGTGCCGCTGCGGGCATCTGGGGGACGCCGGACTGGCCTGCGCGCGGGCGCCGAAATGCGCCGCGGATTATCAGGCGAAGGTCTCCGGGCCATTGCTCGACCGGATCGATCTGCATGTCGAGGTGGCGGCGGTCGGCGCGGCTGACCTGTCGCTACCCCCGGCGGCGGAAGGTTCGGCGGAGGTGGCCGCACGAGTGGCCGCCGCCCGCGCACTCCAGTCGGCCCGGCTGGAGGGGGAGGGCGCGCGCACCAACGCCGCGCTGGAGGGGGATATGCTCGATCGCTTCGCTACCCCGGATGAGGCGGGCCGCCTGCTGCTCAGCCAGGCGGCGACCGCGATGCGGCTGACCGCGCGCGGCTATACCCGCGTCCTGCGGGTGGCGCGAACGATCGCCGATCTGGCGGGCGTGGAGACGGTCGGCCGCCTTCATGTCGCCGAGGCGCTCAGCTATCGCCGGCGGGCGCCGGTCAACTGAAGGGCGCGATCCGCTCGCTCACCCCGCCGCTTTCAATACCTCGCCCAGCAGCTGGAAATCGCGCTCGCGCGGGGAGGCGCGGCGCCAGACAAGGGCCAGCGTCCGGCTGGGATGCGCGGCATCCAGCGGACGCGCGGCGACGGTGGTATGGTCGAGGATGCCGGCGTCCAGCGCGATCTGCGGCAGCATCGTCACGCCGAGGCCATTGTCGACCATCTGCACCATCGTATGCAGCGACGTGCCGAGCATCGTCGCCTCGGCGCGCAATTCGGCGCGATTGCAGGCAGCAAGCGCATGGTCCTTCAGGCAATGCCCGTCCTCCAGCAGCAACAACCGTGTCTCGTCAATCTCGTCCGGGCTGACCGGCGCGGCGATCGACGCCATCTCTCCGGCCGGAAAGGCGAGGAACAGATGATCCTCGAACAGCTTCATCGACGCCACTTCGCCACAGGCATAGGGCAGCGCCAGCAGCACGCAGTCTGTGCGGCCATTGTGCAACGCCTCGCAGGCAGGGCCACTCGGTTCCTCGCGCAGGAACAGCTTCAGGTCGGGATAGTCGCGCCGCAGCCGGGGCAGGATACGCGGCAGCAGGAACGGCGCGATCGTGGGGATCAC
The DNA here is from genome assembly GCF_042091075.1 of Sphingomonas sp. Classification (GTDB taxonomy): domain Bacteria; phylum Pseudomonadota; class Alphaproteobacteria; order Sphingomonadales; family Sphingomonadaceae; genus Sphingomonas. Next base: position 9,325 of record NZ_JBELIE010000067.1, read on the forward strand.
GCTCATCCGCATCTCGCCCGACAGCGGGCGACCGGCGGCGCGCGCCATGTCGCCCAGTTCCTCCGCCTCGCGCAGCACGATCCGCGCCTTGGCGGCGATCTGTTCGCCCAGCGGGGTGAAGCGGACCACCCGGCGCGTGCGCTCCACCAATGTCACGCCGATCAGCGTTTCCAGCTCGCGAAGCCCGGCCGAAAGGGTCGACTGGGTGACGAAACACGCCTCCGCCGCACGACCGAAATGACCGTGATCCTTGAGCGCGACCAGATATTGCAGTTGTTTCAACGTCGGAAGATAGGTCGCCGCCATTCATCGCCTCGATCGATCAAGCGCTTCGTGATAGTCGATTGGCTCGATCAGCAGAACCCCCTATATCGATGGCGTAACGAGAGTCGGGATACCGACCGCGCGGAGAGGATGGCTGGAAACACCATTTCCAACAGGAGCCATTCGATGCTGACCATCGGCGATACCTTTCCGACCCTCACCATTCCGGTGCAGCAGGGCACCGACGCGCTGCCGGCGGGTGAGACACTGGACCTGACCACCGCCTATCCGGGCAAGTGGAAGGTGCTGTTCTACTGGCCGAAAGACTTCACCTTCGTGTGCCCGACCGAGATCGTCGGCTACAGCCAGATCAAGGGTGACTTCGAGGATCGCGACGCGGTGCTGATCGGCGCTTCCACCGATACCGCGCACGTCCATCTGGCGTGGCGCAAGTCGGACCCGGATCTGGCGGCGGCGGACTTCCCGTGGCTGGCCGACAATGGCGCGAGGCTCGCCGACGCGCTGGGCATCCTCGATCGCAACGAGCATGTCGCGTTCCGCGCCACCTTCATCGTCGATCCGGACAACATCATCCAGGCGGTGCAGGTCAATGGGCTGAACGTCGGCCGCAACCCGCAGGAAACGCTGCGCGTGCTCGACGCGCTGCAGACCGACGAGCTGTGCCCGTGCAACTGGAACAAGGGCGACGACGTGCTGAAGGTCGCTGCCTGAATATGCCGCGGGGTGGGGGGATACCCTCCGCCCCGCCACCCCGACGGCCCGCCACGCTGTTGAACGGTCCGTCGGGGCGACCTGCTTCCAGACGAGAGATACAAGAGGGACAATGGCGCTCAAGGAATTCGCGGGCACCTTGCCCGATTTTGCCAAGGACATCCGGCTCAATGTCGGGTCGCTGCTCAACGAGGCGGTGCTGAACGACCAGCGCAAATACGGCCTGTTGCTCGCCTGTGCGCACGGCACCGGCTATAAGCCGCTGGTCGAGGCGACCGAGGCGGAAGTCGCCGGCAAGCTGTCGAGCGAGGCGGCCCAGGCGGCGCGCGCGGCGGCGGCGGTGATGGCGATGAACAACGTCTATTATCGTTTCACGCACCTCGCTTCCAACGAGGAGTATCGCAACATGCCGGCGAAGCTGCGCATGAACGTGATCGGCGCGCCGGGGATCGACAAGGCCGACTTCGAACTGTTCAGCCTTGCGGTCAGCGCGATGAACGGGTGCGGCATGTGCATCGACAGCCATGAGCAGGTGCTCAAGAAGGCCGGGGTCACCGCCGAGGTGATCCAGGCGGGCGCGCGGGTCGCGGCCGTGATGAAGGCGGTCGCGACGATCCACGCCGCGGCGGCCTGATCCTGTCGTCGCGCCCGTTTCCGTCATCGCCGCGTTGCCGGGGATGACGGCCGGGCGCCCTACATCAGCACCGCGCGGATGAACCCGAATGTGCTGGTGATCGTCAGCACCACGCCGACCATCACCAGCATCGTCTTGGTCGGAATACGCTTGGCGAGATACGCGCCCAATGGCGCGGCCAGCATGCCCCCGATCAGCAGACCGACGGTAGCGGTCGCGAAGTCCCGTATCCCCAGGTGCCAGATGAAGGCGGCGGAAACGATCGTGGTCAGGAAGAACTCCACCGAGTTCACGGTGCCCACCACCTTGCGCGGTTCCACCCCCTGCACCAGCAGGTTCGAGGTGACGATCGGGCCCCAGCCACCACCACCGGCCGCATCCATGAACCCCCCGATCAGACCGAGCGGTTCGACGACGCGCGGCTTTTGCGCCTTGGGCGGAAAAAGCAGCCCGCGGATCAGCAGGTACAGCCCGATCGCGATCAGATAGGCGAGCACGAACGGCTTTACCGTGGCGCCGTCGATGCTGGTCAGCACATAAGCGCCCGCTACCCCGCCGATCACGCCCGGCAGGAGCAGGCGCACGAACAAACGCCCGTCGATATTGCCATGGAGCGCGTGGCTGATCCCCGATACCGCGGTGGTGAAGGTTTCGACGATATGGACGTTGGCGGAGGCGCGCGCGGGTGGCAGGCCGATCACCGCGACCAGCAAGGTATTGCAGATGACGCCGAACGCCATGCCGAGCGCCCCATCGACCAACTGCGCCCCGAACCCTACCGCGATGAAGGGCAGGAGGGCGTTCAGATCAAGGTCGGCAAGCGACGGCATCATGTTCTCCGGTCGGCGGACAATCCCGCCACACTAGGATCTTCGCCAAAAACCTACAATGAAGGTAGGAAATTCGCATTGGACGGCAGAAAGCGCAGCTTATGGAAAGTCGCGCGCGTCATGCCTAAATGCTGTCGGCGCGGCATGGCACATGCGGCGTCAACAAAGCCTGATCGTCAGGAATATGCACAGGGAATCCCGCATGGGGCAACTGACCGACTATCTCGATTCGATCCGCGCGCGCGATCCGGCGCCGCATTCGCGGTGGGAAATCCTGACCTATCCGGGCGTGTGGGCGCTCGGCTGGCATCGGATCGCGCATCGGCTGTATAAGGCGCGCTGGTTCCTCGCCGCGCGGGTCGTGAATCATTTCTCCCGCTTCATGACCGCGATCGATATTCATCCCGGTGCGACGATCGGGCGCAATTTCTTCATCGACCATGGCTTCGTGGTGATCGGCGAGACCGCCGAGATTGGCGACGACGTCACCATCTATCAATGCGTGACGTTGGGCGGGACCAGCCCGGACAATGGCGTCGCGGGCAAGCGGCACCCCACGATCGCGGATGGCGCGATCATCGGTTCGGGCGCGCAGGTGCTGGGGCCGATCCTTATCGGCCCGCGCGCGCGCGTCGGGGCGAACGCCGTGGTGACGAAGGACGTGCCAGCGGGCGCGGTGATGGTCGGCATTCCGGCGCGCCCGACGATGGTGGAGGGCGGCGCCGCCCCCGAGCCGCGCTTCGTTCCCTATGGAACGCCGTGCAGCGACATGTTCGACCCGCAGACGCAGAAGATCGAACTGCTGCGATGCGAGCTGGAGACGATGCGCAAGCGCCTTGACGCCTTGCTGGAGGAAACTCCGTTTGAGCAGGAGCGTGACCGCGCCTGATGGGGACGGTCACCCCCTTTCCGAAGGGCGGCCAGCGCCCGTCGCAGATCGGCTTCGACCGTGCGGAACTGACACGGATCCTCGATATTTATGGCCGGATGGTCGCCGCCGGGCACTGGCGCGATTATGCGATCGAGCTGGGCCGCGAAGCGGCGGTGTTCGCGGCGTTCCGGCGCACTGCGGAGCGGCCGGAATTTCGCATCGAAAAGCATCCGGCGCTGCGGCAGCGGCAGGGCATGTGGGCGCTGGTGGGCGAGGCGGGGCAGGTGATCAAGCGCGGGCACGAACTGGGCCCGGTGCTCGCGCCGCTGGAACGCCGGCTGCTGAAACTGGTCGAGGAGTAAGGCGGGGCGCGGCCTGACGCGCGGCAAGGCGTCGATGGGCGCTATTTTCGTCATCGAGCACCCCGGCGGTCGGCCGGTGCGCCTTGAGCAGGTTTAGTGCGCGTCGACCATCAGGTCGACGTCGGTTCCGCCGGCTGCATGTGGTCGCATCATGGCCAGGAAGGCACCACCCCCCGTCTTCGTTCCCGCCAGCACATGTTCGACGCCCTCGGCCTGGTGTTGCGCGTCGAACCCCGCCGCTGTGGTGCGGGTATAGTAGAAGTCGAGCAGTCGCTGCATCGGTTGCGCGCTGACGAAACTGACGACCCGCAGCGCGCAGCCATCGCCGTCAGCGCCGGCGGCCTCCGCGACCCGGGCATCGGGAAACAGCGGTGTCGCGGCCGGCAGGCGATTGGCCCAGCCGGCGGAATAGGTGACCCGCGCCGCGCATTGGCCCGTCGCGCCGCCCTGCGCCTGCGCCAGCGCACCCAAGGTCAGCGCCCGGCGTGCAATCGCGCACTGGCGGCAGCTACCGGCGGCGGCGGGCGGGGCGGGGCGCAGCTTCTCTCCGGCGAGCGGATCGCTTTTCATCGCCGCGACCGCGACGCCATCGGGCGGCATCGCGCCCGAGAGCGGCGCCGTCGGCGGCCGCACGACATCGTCGTTCGCCTGCTGCACCAGCGCGGGATCGACCATGATCTGATCGCGCAACGCAGCCGTGAGCGCCGGATCGCCCGCACTGGCGGCGGTGTTGCCGATCAGCGCGGCATCGACAGCGGCGACCTGCGCCGCCTGATCGTTGGCGGGATCACCGTCGCGCGCGCAGGCCGGCAGCGCAAGCGGCAGGGCGATCAGCAGGGGAAGCAGGTGTCGCATCGCGCAACGCTGCGCCACGCCCGGTTAAGGAAGCTTTCGTGTATTGATCTTGTAAGACACCCGGCGATCAGCCATATAACGCATATGCTGAACATCATTTCGATCATGATCGGCCTTGTCGCACTGGTGCTGGGCATCGTGCCGTTCCTGCCGTTCCTCGCCTGGGGCTATTGGTTCGTGATCCCGATTGCAGTGATCGGCGCCGCGATCGGTGCTCTGTCGTCGCACAATGGCGGCCGCAATCTCAACCTTATCCTCATCCTGATCTTCGGGCTACGCCTGATGCTGGGCGGTGGGTTGATCTGATCCCGAAAAAAAGGGGCCCCGGCGCATGCCGGAGCCCCCTTGGATCTTCGGGTCGTACCGCGTTTTAGCGACAGACCACCTGACCGCGATCGATCGACTGGCCGAGCAGCGCGCCACCGCCCGCGCCGATCAGCGTGCCGAGCAGGCGCGATCCGCCGCCCGCGATCACATTGCCCAGCGCACCGCCGGCAAGACCGCCGACGATCAGGCCCGTCGTCCCGTCCGAGCGACGGCAATAGTAACGGCCGTTCGAGCCACGATAGATGCGATCGTTCCGCGTCAGCCGGCGGGACTGGTAATAGCGCCCGTCACGATAATAACGGTCCGCGTAATAGGTCCGCTGGCCCGGCTCGAACCGGTTGTAATCATAGCGATTGTAGCGGCGCCAATCGCGGATCTCCTGGTTCCGGTCGCGGCGCGCGTCGCGCACATCGTCTCGATATTCGCGCCGGGCATCGCGCACGTCGCGGCGGGAATCGGCATCGCGCAGATCCTCGCGATATTCGCGGCGGGCGTCACGCACGTCGTCCCGATATTCGCGATTGGCCTGGCGCGGGTCCTGCGCCATCGCGGTGGCCGGGATCGCCGTCAGCGTCGTCGCGGCGAGCACCGCGGTCAAAACGAAACGCATCACATTCTCCTTTCAGGAAATCGATGTTTGTCAAACGAGGCGATGGCGATCCGGGTTGCGTGAATGGAAAACTACCGCCCGTTCATATGCGGGACAGTCGACGGCGCGCCGATCATCACTGCGACAATTGATGAGTCAGGGAAATTTCGGCATTCATCAGCTTCGATACCGGACATCCGCTCTTTGCCTCTTGGGCGATACGCTCGAACTCGTCGGGTTGAATGCCCGGAATCTTGGCATGCAGATCCAGCTTCGAGGAAGTGATCGCAAAGCCGTCCCCCTGCTGCTCGACGGTGACCTTGGCGGTCGTCTCGAGCGTGCCGTCGTTATACCCCGCCTTGGCAAGCGCGAAGCTGAGCGCCATCGTGAAGCAACTGGCATGCGCCGCCGCGATCAATTCCTCGGGATTGGTGCCGGGGCCGTCCTCGAAGCGCGTGTTGAAGCCGTACTTCTGCTCGCTGATCACGCCCGACTGGGTCGATACCCAGCCCTTGCCGTCCTTGCCGAAACCTTCGTAGCGCGCCGATCCGCTGCGGGTGGGCATGAGACTTTCTCCTTCGATCCATCAAAAAGGCGCGGCCCGCGTGATGCGGACCGCGCCTTGTGAACGCTGATCAGGCCGAAAGGCTCAAACCGGCCGGATCATTCGTCCCAGTCGATCAGCGACAGCGATTGCGGCTGCTGCTGCGCTCGATCTCGCGCCCGGCCAGCGCGCCGCCGACGCCGCCGATCACGGTGCCCAGCGTGCGATCGCCACGCGTATCGATGGTGCGGCCCAGCAAGCCGCCCGCCACCGCGCCGACCACCAGGCCGGTGGTGCCGTCGGGCTTGCGGCAACGCAGCCGACCGTCATTACCGCGCCACTCACGATATTTGTAACGGCGCTGCGCGTCGGCATTCACCGTGGTGGCCACCAAAGACGGCGCGACCATCGCGGAGGCGCCCAGGATCAGCATCAATTTACGCATCACTTATCTCCCGCATGATTCATGTTGGTGTCGAAACGTCACGAAGTTTAGCGCGGTTGCATGAACCTGAAACAACGCATCGTTCACTTTCCATGCGGCGGCCATTCCGTCCCGGAACGAGGCACATTCCGCACCTGATCCATTGCGGGAGAGGCGGAGTGACCAGGCAATCAATCGACGAACAGCGGCGCGCGCTTCTCCATGTTCGCGCGCACCGACTCGACCTGGTTGGGCGAGCCCATCAGCGCGATCTGTTCCCTGCTTTCCGCCA
>NZ_JBELIE010000068.1:0-16002 GCF_042091075.1 Sphingomonas sp.
GCGACCGAGCGGACATGCTCCCAGAAATCGGCGGTATCGATCCGGCTGGCCACATCGGTCAGCGGGCGTCCGCGGTCGGCGGCCTGCAACGGGAAGATGCCCGTCGCCGCCTCGGTATAGCTGCGTACCCGCAGATCGGCGTCGATCACGACCACCGCCAGCTCGGTCGATTCGAAGAAATTGCGCAGGTCCGAATTGGCGATCGTCAGCTGGTCGACCTTGCTCTTCAACTCGTCGTTGACCGTCGACAATTCCTCGTTGGTCGATTGAAGCTCCTCGTTCATCGACATCATTTCTTCGTTGGAGCTCTTCAGCTCCTCGTTCGCGGTTTCCAGTTCCTCCACCGCCGAGCGCAGCCGGTGCCGCGTCAGCCGCAGCTCGTCTTCCAGCGCCTCGATATGATCGTCGCCCGCCGCCAGATCGAGCGCGTCGGGATCCTCCGCCGGGCGAAACGGCCCGCTATCGCGGAAGACGAACAATGTGTTGCCGTCATCCAGCGGATCACAGATCACCTCGACCGGCTGGACCCCCAGCTCCCCCGCCACCTCCACGTCGCGCGCCACCAGCCGCTTCCGCTCGTCGCGCGACCGGCGCAGCAGCGGGCCGAGCACGTCGCGCAAGCCGGGCCGCGCCAGCGTGATCGCGCTCGTGCCGCCATGACGCGAGACGGGGAAGTCGAAATAGCGCCCCAGCCGTCCGAAGGCGGCGACGATCCCCCCGTCCTGATCGAGCACCATGCTGGGCGGCGCGTAGCGATCAACGATCCGGCGGGTCGCCACGCTCTCGTCGGGAAGTCCACCGTCGCCACCGCGCTCCCCCCGCTCCCGCCGCAGCGTGCGCTGTCGTAAGCCCCCGGGCAGGTCGATCGGATAGGTGGGCGCGCCGGGCGACCGTTCGAACAGCCGCGCGGAGCGATCGAGCGCCGGAAACAGATGCTCGAACCGTCCCACGCTCTCCGACGGGCCAAGGAACAGGAAACCGCCCGGCCGTATAGCGTAATGCAACAGCGGCAGCACCGCCTGCTGCAGTCGATCATCGAAGTAGATCAACAGGTTACGACACGACAACAGGTCGATACGCGAAAACGGCGGGTCCTTCACCAGGCTGTGGTTGGAAAACCGGATCATGTCACGGATCGCGGCCGTCATCGTGAACCGCTCTCCGTGCGGAACGGTGTAGCGTTCGCGCAGCGCCGGCGGGATATCCACTAGCGACGAGGCGGGATAGGTGCCCTCGCGCGCCACGGCGAGCATCTGCTCGTCGATGTCGGTGGCGAAGATCTGGACGGCCACCGGCTCGCCAAGTTCGCGCGCGGCTTCCGCGAACAGCATCGCGATGCTGTACTCTTCCTCGCCGCTCGAACAGCCCGGCACCCAGACGCGGACATCCTCGCCGGGGGTGCGATCGCGCAGCAGCGGAACGATCGCGCGCGCCTTCAACAATTCGAATAGTTCGCTGTCGCGGAGGAAGCGTGTGACGTTGATCAGCAGATCGCGGAACAGCGCCTCGCACTCGTCGGCATCGTTGCGTACCCGCGTCAGATAGCCACGGCCGCTGTCGATCCCCAGCACATGCATGCGCCGTTCGACCCGGCGGATCAGCGTCGAGCGTTTGTAGCCCGAGAAATCATGCCCGATCGCCTGGCGCAATACGCGGCACAATTCGTCGACATGGTCGGCGACGACTTCCGCCTCGTCTTCCAGCGGCTCACCCTGCCGGCGCATGAAGAAGGCGCCCAGACAAGCGAGGATCTCGCCCGGGGGCCGCACGAAATCGACCAGCCCGGTGCCCACCGCCGAGAGCGGCATGCCGTCGTAGCGCGCGGTCTCCGGCTGCTGGACGACACAGATGCCGCCATTTTCCTTGATGGCGCGCAATCCGGTGGTGCCGTCCGCACCGGTACCCGACAGGATCACACAGGCCGCCAGCGCCTGCTGATCGCCCGCCAGCGACACGAAGAAATCGTCGATCGGCCGACGCAATCCGCGCGGCTGCGCAAATTCGGTCAACTCCAGCACGCCGTCGCTGATCGCCAGCCCATGGCCCGGCGGGATGATATAGACGCGGTCCGCCTCCAGCCGCTCGCCACCCTCGCATTGCAACACCTGCAGGCTGGTATGACGATCCAGCAGCTGCGCCAGCATGCTTTCGTGATTCGGATCGAGATGCTGGACGACGACAAAGGCCATGCCGGTGGGCGACCGGGCGGACGCGAGCATGTCGCGCAGCGCCTCTAGCCCGCCCGCGGACGCGCCGATACCGACGATCGGGAGCCGAGCGGCTTCGCTCATCACAGCGTCATAGCGGCGGGGGAACCGGCGCCGAGATCATGGGAAGGACACGCTGTCGAGCTGCGACAGCGTCAGCTTCGCCTGCGCCACCGTCGCGGCGGTGTTGGCGATCGTGGTCAGCGAGCCCTCCAATACCATTCCCGCCTCCGCCAGCGCGGGGCTGAGCCGGTGGATCGCCTGGCCCAGATCCACATCATAGGCGGACAGCAAATCGGGTTGCGAGCGGCTGACGTCGAATTGCGAGGCGAAGATATATTCGACCGAGCCGTCGGCACGACGCAGCTTCGACATATAGAGCAGATTGACGAACGGACGCCCGTCCTTGCGAAAGTTGACGATCGGGGTGCGCACGCTGGCCTGTCGCTCACTGGCAAGAAACTCGCGAAGGCGCTGACGCGCCTCGGCATTGTCGACGTCGCGCTGCAACAGCCGGCAATTGTGCCCGACCATCTCGCCCTCATCATAGCCGGTCAGATCGAGAAACACGCGGTTGACCAGCAGCAACGGATTGTCCTCCCCCGCCGCGGCCAGCGACAGGGCGATGTGCGACCGCTCGAAATAGTCGCGCAGCGGTGGAGGAATGACGGCGTTCACAATGACTTTCTAACCTGGAGTAAGCACGAGCACGGCCGTGGTTTCAACCCGGATGGGCCCATTTTTCGTGATAGTTCCTCACGTTGGTTGGACGATCCCGCGCCGGTGGACGCCCTGTGGGGACAGCGGCGCGCGATACAGACAGTCGGGAAAAAGCCGATGCCGACGATCTTGTTCCCCGCCATCGCCATGGCGGGAACAACGCGGCGCCCTTTCCGGCAATGCGACGGCAAACACCGAGCGGGGAACCTTACCCAAAAGTGCAAACGACAATGACTTGCAATAGCGGATCATCGCGATATGGAGGCGCGATATCAGGGAGTTCCATCAATGTCCGTTTGCGCCATGCTACTGGCCGCCGCCGCCACGCCGCTCATGCCCGCCGCCACGCCGGCCGCGGCCGACACCACCGATGCGCAGCGCAGCGAGGATATCATCGTCAACGGCGAGCGGACCGAGGGAAGCGATGATTACGGCGTTCGCAACCAGCGCACCGCGACGCGTCTGCCGCTGAGCCAGCGCGAGACGCCGCAATCGGTCAGCGTCGTCACCCGCGCGCAGATCGACGACTTCCGCCTTAACGATGTCAATGCGCTGCTGGCGACCGTGCCGGGCGTGGTGGTGCAGGCGGCGGAGACCGATCGCATCTACTACAGCGCGCGCGGCTTCGACATCCAGACGTTCCAGATCGACGGTATCGGCCTGCCTTTTTCGTTCGGGATCCAGGTCGGATCGATCGACACCGCGATCTACGACCGTGTCGAGGTGGTGCGTGGCGCGCCTGGTTTGCTGTCGCCGACCGGCAACCCCTCCGCGCTGATCAATTTCGTGCGCAAGCGCCCGTATCGCGAGCTGAAGGTCAGCGCGAATGCGCAATATGGCTCGTTCGACGCACTGCGGCTCGACGGCGATGTCAGCGTCCCGCTGACCCGCGACGGCAGCGTGCGCGCGCGCGCGGTGGGCGTGCTGAGCGACAGCGACAGCTATCTGGACCGCTACCATCTGCGCCGCTGGACCGGCTATGGCATCGTCGAGGCGGATCTGGGGCCGAACACCGTCGTCAGCGCCGGCTACGGCCATCAGGACCATCAGAGCCGCGGTGCGATGTGGGGCGCGAACCCGATCTATTATACCGACGGTTCGCGCATCGACCTGCCGCGCAGCGCCAATTACGCGCCCGACTGGTCGGGCTGGGGGGTGATCGACCGCCAGATCTTCGGCGACCTGACGCATGACTTCGGCAACGGCTGGACCGGGAAGATCAGCGTCCTGCGTCGCGCCAATGACGAGGATCACACGCTGTTCTACGTCTATGGCAATCCCGATCGCAGCACCGGGCTGGGCGTGTTCAGCTACCCCGGCGCGTTCCGCGGCACGACGCGCAACCTGACGATCGATGCCTATGTCAGCGGCAAGGTCGCGCTCGGCGGGCGCGAGCATGATGTGATGCTGGGCGTGCAGCGCGGCGCGGAACGCTATCTGCAATATTCCGGGTACGATCAGAATGCGATCGGCGTCTCGCTACCGCTGGCGACCCTGTATCAGGGGACGTTCCCCTACCCCGATTTCCCGGCGACCTATGATCTCAGCCTCGATACCAATACGCGGCGCGAGACGATCTACGGCCTGGTCCGCGCTAACCTCGCCGATCCGCTCAAGGTGATGGTGGGCGGCAATTATACCCATGCCACGAGCAACGGCTATTCCTACGGTACGGCAACTGAATACGATCGATCCAATTTCGCGCCCTTTGCCGGGGCGACCTTCGATCTCACTTCGTCGCTGAGCCTTTACGGCAGTTTCGCCAAGATCTTCCGCCCGCAGAACGAGCTGACCGCGCAGAACGAGATCCTCCCACCGATCCAGGGCGACAATCTGGAGGCCGGGATCAAGGGCGCCTGGGGCGGCGGCCGCCTCTATGCCAGTGCGGCGGTGTTCCGCGCGCGGCAGCGCAACACCGCGTTCGGCGTCTTCAATCCCGCCCTGGGCCGGACCACCTATACCCCCACCCAGGCCATGTCGCGCGGGATCGAGGTGGAGATCGGCGGCGAGCTTGCCCCCGGCCTGCAGGCGACCGGTGGTTTCAGCATCATGACGCTGCGCAACCCGGAGGGCCAGCCCGAGCGCACCTTCGTGCCCCGCAACACCGGGCGCCTGAACCTCACCTACACCCCGGCAGCGCTGCCCGCGCTGAAGGTCGGCACGTCGGTCCAGTATCAGAGCAGCATCTATTATGATCCGTCACCGACGATCCGACTGGGGCAAGGCGGCTATGCGCTGGTCGATCTGATGGCGCGCTACGATCTGACCGACCGGGTCGGCGTCGGCATCAATCTGCGTAATATCACCAATGCCAAATATCTGACGTCGCTGAATTTCGATCAGGGCTATTTTGGCGCGCCGCGCAGCGTGCTGGGCACGCTGAGCATCCATTATTGATCCCGTAAGCCGCCCAGGCTGACCGCTCGATCTGCGTCGACGAGGCGCCACGAGCGACCTTTGGTTCGACCGGCTGCGCTCGTGGGCGCAGTCGCGCCGCGTGGCGTCATCATCGAAACAGCAAGCCGAGTGGGGCCGACTAACGCCCAGCCACAGCCCGGGCCCATGGCCGGTTGAGGACGGCGTTTATGCCGGGACAGCCTCCCAGCGAAAGTCAGGCCGGCCTGACCAGGTCAGCCGGTAGAGCGCGCCTTGAACGACGGATTGGACGACGTTGGGCCATAAAGCGGCGATGCACACGCCACCGGGATGACGAACCGACGGATAGATGATGCCGTTAAGGCCCGCGGCACGCGCGGTGGCCGCGATGCCATTGCCGCTGGGGTAGCCGATGCCCGGATCCGCGTTCAGGCTGGGATGATCAGGCGACTGGCGAAGATCGACGAACACGCCCGACACGCTCGAGAGCATCTCCCCATAGTCGACGGCGGCGGTGAAGTCCCCCGCGTCCGCCAACGCCCGGGTCAGGTGGTAGCCGACTTCGGCGATGCAGGTTTCGACCGCCATCGCAGCGTACCAGGCGCCCCGCTGCGCCGGGTTGAAGCGATTGGGCTGGCGCGGTTTGGCATAGGCGAAGCTCGCGTTGATGAACTTCGCGTGTCGCACGCCGTGAACCAGCTCCTCCGCGGGCAGCGCGCCGGCGCCCCGCTCCTCCGCGATCAGGCGTCCACTGGTAGCGCCTTCGATTTCGGCGAGCGCAGCGAGGTCGTCTTCGCCGTCCGCCAGTGGCGCCATCACCGCGGCACGCAGGCGCGCACTCGACACCAGCCGGATCGTTCGCGGGAAAGCCTCGCGAACGAGCGGAACCCCGTCGAGCGTGCCCTCGTCAAAGCCCGCCACGCAGCGCGTCGATATAGAGGCGGGTTTCCAGCATGCGCGGAATGCCGCCGACGATCATGGCCTGGATCGGCGTTCGCCGGTCGAAGATCGGGCCCCGATTGGGAAGGTTGGGCCAGCGATCGGCCATGCCGTCGGCGAACAGCAGGCGCAGTCCCTTAAACAGGCCGATGAGCGCCGACGCACGCGTCAACTGGTCCTGACTCAACACGCCGTCCCACTTGCCCGCCTTCATACGATCCCAGGTGCTCTGGGACACACCCAGCAGGGCCGCGCCCTCGGCGTTACTGGCACGCCATGCGTCCGCAGCACGCAACACGGCCTTGACCGCCGGTCCCGTCAGCCTTGCACGATCATCTTCCTCGGCAAAGGTCTGAAGCTGGCCCGGCCGCGGATCCTGAATATGCAACGGTATGACATTGCCCATCGCGCGTCTCCTGACGCGATTACATACGTCACGCGATGTGAAATATCAAGTTGGGAGAATGAGACGCCGTGTGTTCATGCCGGAGTTAGCGAGGCGTGACGAAGGGATCGCGCTGACACAGCTCGAGCACCCTGTGATGCGCCATATCTTGCTCATGACGGGCTTACTTCCTTGACCGGACCCGGAATATGCTGCGCCGGGGGCGCATCGGTGAAATGCGCGACATCGGCCATCACCCCTTCCGTCTCGGGTGAAGCCAGCGCGGCCCGTAACGCCGCCTCGTCCGTGAAGCGGCACTCGGCAATCGCGATCGTCCCGGCGTTCGCATCGGCCGGGAAGAAGGCGTCACACGAGGTCAAGCCATATTGCTGCCACGCAGCCATGACGATCGGGATGTGCCGGCTGACGTAATAGTCCCGGTCGAAGCGTGTATCGGCATCGCCCTGGTAGGTAACGTACATCAAGATCATGACGGCTTCTCCGAACGGTTGATGGTGAAATCGGCCATGGCGGACCAGTCGCTCTCACCCATGCCGGCATCGACCGTCTCGGCCATGCGGGCGCGGACCGCATCGAGCATGGGCAGGGATCGATCCGTTTCCCCTGCGAGCGCGGCAGCTAGGCGCAGGTCCTTCAGGCCGAGGCGGGCCTTGAAGCCCGGCTCGTATTCCCCGGCGGCAATGTGCGCGCTGTAGCTTTCGTAGGATCTGCTGCCGAACAGCGTGTTCAGGATCAGGTCGAAGAATGTGCCACGGTCGAGACCAGTGCTCTCGGTCAGCACGACCGCCTCCGCCATGGCCTCGATCGCCATCGTGATCATCATGTTGACGGCGATCTTGGCGGCGTTGGCTTGCACGGGGTCGTCGCCCATGTGCCAGAGCTTCCTGCCCAGCACTTCCAGCAACGGCCGCGCTTTCTCCACCGCCGGCGCCTTGCCGCCCGTCAGGATGTTGAGCTGGGCCGAGGCTGCCGCGTCCGGGCGGCCGAGCACCGGTGCCGAGACGTAGCCGAGCTTCGCCTCCTCATGCGCGGCGATCAGTTCACGGACCAGTTCGACGGAAATGGTGGCCGTGACGACATGGACCGCATTCGGCCGCGCCTTCGCCAGGACCCCCGGCTCGATCAGCACCTCGCGGACCGCAGCGTCGTCCGACAGCATCGTGAACACGACCTCCGCCTGGAACGCATCCGCGGGATCGGGGACCATCAAGATGCCATCGATCCCCGCGCTTCCCGAACGGTTCCAGCCACGCACCGCATGACCGGCCCGCAAGAGGTTCGACGCCATCGCGCTGCCCATCGCCCCGAGGCCGATGAATCCCACTTCCATGTCAGCTTCCTTCTTTCCCACCGTCGATCCCGGCGTGTCGTTCCAGCCACCGCAGCACCGGCTGCAGCGCCTCGTCCGAGTTCTTTTCGTAAATGAGGCCGTGCCCGTTGCCATGAACGCCATGGTCGGGAAGGTGTAGCAACTCGGCCGCAGCCCCGGCAGCGCGCAGCCGCTCGATCGTCGGGGCGCTTGCCGCGGCAAAGGCCGAAGCCTCGGCAGTCACCGCCACGATCGGCAGCCCGGCCAGCGCCGGGAGCAGCAGGGCGCCGGGCGCGGAGTCACGCACCTCCTTCGGTGTGCTGACAGGGGGGTCGAAACCGAGGGGCGCGGCTGTCAGTCCCCAGTTGAGCGAGCCGATGTTCGGGATGTCGGCGAAGGGCGGCCCCATCGGCTCGATCGCCACGATCGCCTTGACCTGCCCCGGCCGCCGATCGGCGACGAGCCAACCGACCGGCCCGGAAGCCGAATGGGTGAGGAGCACGGCCGGACCGATACGGTCGAGCAGCCTGGCGAGCCGGTCGGCCTCCACATCCTCGGACAGCGCAAGGTCGGCGGGCAGAGGTCCGTAGCCGGCGATGAACTCGTCCATCGCCTGTTCGTTGTCGGCCGCGAACGGCCACTGCATATGCGCTTCTGCGGCATCCGTCGGGAAGTATATCTTCCTCCCGTTCTCGTAGGAGAAGGGCGGGCCCATCGGTCCGAATGTATCGATGTGGAAAGGGGAGCGTCCCTGCCCCGGTCGGTCGACGATTACCACCGCATAACCCGCCTCGACGAGCCTCTGCGCCCATCCCGGCCGGCCGTCGGGTGTGTCGAGCCACTCCGTGCCCTGGTATCCGCCGCCATGCACGAGCACGACCGGCCAGGGACGGGTGACGACTTCCGGTGCCTCCCACTCGGCGAACAGCGGACCTCGTTGATAGGTGAGGCCGTCGATCACGATGCGGTCGCCCGGGATCCACAGGTGACCGCGGCGAACGGCTCGAACGGGCGTATCGGCCCAGAAGGGATGCTCGATGACCTTTGACATGGCGGTTCTACCTGCGACGGGACGGGACGTTCCGCAGACAGCAACCCATCGGAACTCTTTCGCAACGTCGCCGAAAATCGCACTCAACCACGTTGCCGCCGACGCCATGCGAGCGGCGCCATCCCCAGCCGCTGGGCGAACACCGCGTTGAGCTGAGAAGCTCGCGCATAGCCGCAACGGCTCGCGATGACGCCGACAGCCAGGTCGGTCCCCGACAGCAATGTGCGGGCTGCGTCGAATCTTAGTGTAGCCAGCAGCGCATGCGGGGGCATTCCAACACTCAGCTTGAATTGGCGTGCGAAGTGGAACTTGCTGATCCCCGCCTCCGCCGCCAGTTCGTCAAGGGTCAGCGGCTCGGCAAGGCGCGCACTCATCATTTCGAGCACACGCGCAATCCGCCGATCACTGATCGGACGCGGCGTGTAGTGCCCGGGATCGATCCGGCGCGCATGGATGGCGAGGAGATGAGTCGCGACCCAGATCGACGCCGCCTCCGCGTAGAGATTGGTCGCCCCTGTCTCGATCCCATGAAGAAGAGCAATCGCAGTCTGTGCCAACAAGGGATCCGAGAAGGCGAGCGCGTTGAGCTCGACGTCGCATAACGGCTGTCCGGCGCGACGATGCTCTTCAGCAACCTCCGCCAGGACGGCCGTCGGAATATAGAGATTCGCCTTTTCGAAGAGGTCGAAACGTTGGCCGGGTCGACGGCGCAGCCGTTCCACTTTGTTGCCCGGCGTCAGGCCCACCGTTCCCGCCTGGTACGTCGCCGGCCGCCACACCCCGGCGGAATAGGTCTCGAGCCTTTGTTCTCCCGCGAGCATGACGACGATCGTCTGGTCCGATGTCCGGTGAGTGACGAACTCGCCGTCGTGCGGGCGAATGCGGTGATGGTCGATCAAAAGCGATTGCCAGCCGACCGATCGGCTGCTGGCAAGCAACTCCGCACCGATCTGACGTGTGCAGCGCAGGCTCTCGCGATCGAAAATCTGCCCACGTACCATCCGGTCGGTCCGAGTCGGCAGCCCCGGCGGGATCACTGGATCGGCTTGTCGGCGAGAAAGGCGACCACCGCCCGGTTCACGGGCATCACGCATTCCTCTGGCAGCCAGTGACCGCTTGCGAGCAGCGCGGGGATAGGGAGGCTATCCGCCTCATCGCTCGAATGGGAATTCATCGCGATCATTCACCCCGCATATGTGGATCAATCAATCCACAATTGATCGGGACGCGGACGCTTGTCAATGACTTCTGGATCATTTAGTCCAGATGGCAGGAGAGTCGAAGATCATGCCACGCACCGGACGCCCGCGGAGCTTCGACCACGACCAGGCAGTCGTCAGCGCGATGCATTTGTTCTGGACCCACGGCTACGAAGGCACGTCGCTGGGAGATCTCAGGAAAGCCATGGGTGGCATCTCATCGGCGAGCTTCTACGCGACGTTCGGCTCCAAGGAGCGGCTCTTTCGCAAGACGGTGGAATTCTACCTGCGGACGCATGGCCGGGTCGTCTCATCGCTTCGGGAGGGTGCGCTGCGTCCGAGAGACCGGATCGAGAAGGCGCTCCGCCTGTCCGCCGTCATGCAGACCGCGGGGCCCCATCCGTCCGGCTGCATGGTCACCTTGTCTGCCTTGGTTTCCTCGGCGGATGGTGCGCCCGTGCAAGCCATCACCGCCGACGAGCGGTCCGGTAACCGCCAGGCAATCCGGGATTGCGTCCAGCAGGCGGTCGATGACGGGGATTTGCGTGCGTCCACCGATGTAACCGGCCTTTCCACGCTCGTAGACGCCCTCCTCATGGGCATTTCGGTTCAGGCGCGCGATGGGATATCCTCCGAAGCCATAGACGCGGCCATCACGCAGGCGCTGAATGCATGGGACGCCAATGCCACCGCGACGCAGCTCCGGCACGGCGATGCCGGCAGGCGCCAATAACTGCCGCATCCGACTAAACTTGGGAGACCCCCAGGATGATGAATCGATTGATGATGGGTTTGCTGCTGGCCGCCTGCGCCGCGCTGGCTTCGCGCGGCGGTGGCGGCGTGACAAGCGCCGCACCGCCTTCCACCTCGCCGACGCCAACGTTCACCGCGAGCTCCGTTCACCACATCCTGTTCGTCGGCGACAGCCTTACACACGGGCGCTACACGCCGGTGCGTTCCTTTAATTCGGGAGGATCGGAATCCGACACCACCGGATCGGCTTACGTCACGGACGAGAACTACGGCCAGACGGGCAATCGCGCCGAACGGGAACCCGGTCCGTGGGGCGGCATTCCGGGCATCTTCGCCCAGCTCGCGAGCGAGGCTGGACTGACATACGATGTGCACATCGAGGCAATCTCGAAGACGAGCCTTGCGAAGAACTACGAGGCGGCGTCAACCATCATCGATCAACCCAAGTGGAACGCGGTCGTCCTTCAGGAGATCAGTGCCCGCCCCCTCCCCGCCAGCCTGACCGGGAATGCGTCCGGACGCCCTGCGACGTTCTGCTCCTCCGTCCAGACGATCGAGGCCGGTATCCACGCAGTGGCACCGACGGCCGACGTCTACCTCTACGAAACCTGGCCGAGCGGCGCGACCGCGCAACAGCTGAGCGGCAGCACCACCGCCAGCGACTTCCCCGCGCGATACGCGGCCAAGCTGGAAGCGATCCGTGCGGCTTATCATGCCTCCTATTTTGGCGCGGCACAGAAGGACGGCAGGATCGCCGGTGTCGCCCCTGTCGGTGACGCATGGGCCGCGGCCTGGGCGGCCAACGTCGCGAACGACAACCCGTATTCCAGCACCTCACCGCTACCGTTGCTCTGGTACGGCATGAACGCCCGCAACGATCCTGCCATCTCCAAACCCGATTATCTGCATCCGAGCGTTTATGGCGCCTATCTCAGCGGGCTCGTCCTGTTCCAGCAGATCACCGGCGTCGATCCGAGAAGTCTGGGCGCCGGTGAAGGCGTGGCGACAAGGTTGGGCATCAGTCCATCCGTCGCGGTCCGGCTTCAGCAGGTCGCCCACGACGCCGTCATTGCCGGCGCGGCCGCAAAGGTCGCTCGAGGCTCCGGCTGCTCGTGACCGGGCCATCGGCGGTCCTGCATCGCCCTGCTATCCGGGCGCGCGCTTGCAGGACGACGCTATTGGTCTGGCCCGCGCTCATGCAGGCCGTGTGTCATCGCGAAGGCCGCCACGATCGCCGCAGCATAACCGGACGCGGCTCCCAGGCCGAGTGCCCAGCGGGGCCCCAGATGGTCGGCCACCCAGCCGACGATCGGTGCCCCGATCGGGGTGCCGCCAAGCGCGATGCCGATGCGCAGCGCCATGACACGCCCGCGCATGGCCGGCTCGGTCGACAGCTGCATCAGGCTGTTGCTGGTATTGGTGAGGATCAGCGCCGCGACGCCGATCGCGACCAGCGCCGCGCCGAACAGCCAATAGCTGGGCGCCACCGCCGCCAGCGTACAGCCAACCCCGAACACGGCGGCGCTGCCGGCCAGCGCCGTGAACCGCGGCGCGGCGCTCCGCGCGTTGAACAGCGCACCGCCGACCGTCCCGATCGCCATGATCGACGATAGAAGCCCGTAGCCTCGCGCGTCGGCATGAAACACGCTGACCGCCATGGTCGAGATGAAGATCGGAAAGTTGAGTCCGAACGTGCCTACGAGGAACAGCATGACCAGCATCGTCAGCAAGTCCGGCCGGTTCCCTACATAGCGAAAGCCTTCGATCAGCCCGCCGCGTGCGCGCGCCGCGCGCGGTGTGACATGCAGGTCGCCGGTGCGGAGCAGCAGCAGCGAGAGCAGCATCGCAACGAAGGACACGCCGTTGGCGAGAAACGCCCAGCCGGTGCCCACGGCGGCGATGAGTATGCCGGAGACCGCTGGTCCGATCATGCGCGCCGCGTTGAACGATGTCGAGTTCAGTGCGACCGCATTGGAAAGGTCGGCATCGCCGACCAGCGCGGCGACGAAGGTCTGGCGCACCGGGGCATCGAAGGCGGCGGCGGTCCCGAACAGGAAAGCGAAGAAATAGACGTGCCACAGCCGCACGACGCCAGTGACGGTGAGTACGCCAAGCGCCAGCGCCAGCACCGCCATCGCCGCCTGGGTGACGATCAACAGCTTGCGCTGGTCAAATCGGTCAGCAGCAAGGCCCGTCCAGGGCAAGAATAGCAGCTGCGGCCCGAACTGTAGTCCCATGACGAGGCCGACGCTCGCCGCGCTGTGACGGGTAAGGACCGTCAGCACCAGCCAGTCCTGCGCGGTGCGCTGAACCCAGGTGCCGACGTTGGACACGAACGCGCCCGCGGCCCAGATCCGGTAATTGACACCGCGCAGCGAACGAAACGCCCCCGTGGCCATCACTGGCGTTGCGGCAGGTTGCCGCCGTGGAACCGCCCGAAGTGGCGCGCGGAGAACAGGCCGATGAGCGCCATGCCCAGCCCCGTCGCAGCCACATCCGGCAGCGCACGCAGATCGAAGGCGCCGACCTTGGCGATCAGCGCATAGGCGACGACGAGGTTGAACAACCCCCACAACATGTTGATCGTAGCCGAGGATAGCCCCTCGCCCGGCGGCCGGGCGAACGGAGTCTGGAAAGGCCGGCCGGTCGCGCCGCTGACGAGATGCGGCAGCGCGTTCATCAGAAACAGCCCGCCGAAAAACCAGGCCGCAAGGTGTAGCCAGGTCAGGTCAGGCACTCCTCTGCGCCAGCAGGTCGATAATCTCCTGCGTGGTTCCGGTCTCGCCGAGGCGTGGGAATACGCTGGCGATGCTGTAGGCGTGTGCCTCAGCGCGCCGGTCGGTCATCGCATCGATCGCCAGCGTCACGTTGAACCCCGCCTCATACGCCTGGCGTGCGGTGGCCTCGACGCCGGTGCCGGTCGCCACCCCGACCACCACCACCTGAGTGACGCCGATGCCCTTAAGTCTGGCCTCGAGGCCAGTACCGGCGAAGGCGCCCCAGCTGTGCTTGGTCACGACGAGGTCGCCGGGTTGCCGATCAAGGTCGGGCAGGAAATCGGTGAAACCGGCCGGCAGCGCAGCCGGCGCGCGAGGCGGCTGCTCGGTGCGTCCCGGCGCCGATCCAGCGACATTGACAAGCACGATGGGCA
Source organism: Sphingomonas sp. (assembly GCF_042091075.1). Taxonomy (GTDB): domain Bacteria; phylum Pseudomonadota; class Alphaproteobacteria; order Sphingomonadales; family Sphingomonadaceae; genus Sphingomonas. The sequence continues at coordinate 14,112 of NZ_JBELIE010000068.1, forward strand.
GCCGGTGGGTCCGGAAAGCTCGGATCAGCTCTACCGCCCTGGTCACCACCTCGTCGATCGAATGGACGAAGGGCGCGTCGACGATCCCCTTCTGGAGATCGACGACCAGCAGCGCGGTGTTCGGGTCAATGATGGTCAGGGGCAAGGACTTATCCCATTCTTGAAGGTAGATTCGCCTCAGTCACCCCTCGGCCAGGCGGTCGAGCAACGGGAGGGCCGCGGCCAGTTGTCGCTGTTCGTCGGGTGACAGCCGGGACGCGATCGTCCGCGCCAGCCAGTCCTGCCGCGCCGCGCGCCCCTCGGCGATCCACACGCGGCACCGTTCGGTGAGCGAAAGAAGCGTCTGCCGACCGTCGGAAGGATCCGAAGAACCCGCAACGAAGCCGAGATCCTGCAAGGCGGTAACGATGGTACCCATCGATTGCGGACGCATGACCTCCACCCGGGCCAACGCCGATGTGGTCAAGGGGCCTTCCTGCTCGAGTCGCAGCAGGACGGAGATCTGCGACGGCGTAAGATCGCTGACGTCAGCCTGCTCTCTCAGACGCCGCCTCAGCCTGCTGACAACTTGCCTCAACGCCTGCGCGAGCGAGACGCCCGAGTCAGCCACGGGTAGTGGAGAGTCCAAACATCATTGGGTGGGATAAATCATTTTAAGGCTATCTGTAAAGTTTAACTTCTTATCCTGTCCGCGGTGTTGGGCGCGGAGAAGGATCGATAGCCGGATGTCGAGGAGAGAATCTCCGACCACGGCGGATACGATCATGCCGCCAGCCGCTGCACCGCGTCATGCGCCGCTTCGATCGCCGCCTGCCGGCTGTCGGGGAAGTTGAGCCCTTCGGCAACGACGCTCTCGATGTTGGTGACACCGATGAAGCCAAGCAGCGACCGCAGGAGCGATTCGGCATGTTCGGCGGCGGCGAACGGAGAACCGGCGGCGTAGATGCCGCCGCGGGCCACGCCCAGGATCACGCGCTTGCCGTGCGCCAGCCCTTCCGGACCGGCCTCGCCGCGGCGGAAGGTCGTTCCAGGCACGATCAGCCGGTCAACCCAGGCCTTCAGCTCCGACGGGACCGTGAAGTTGTACATCGGCACGCCGATGACGACGATGTCGGCGTCCAGGAACTCGGCAAGGACGGCGTCGCTCTCGGCGCGCTGCATTTGCTGCTGGGCGTTCAACACTGGCATGGCTTGCGAAAGGGGATGCGCCGATGGCGCACTCGCCGCCGAAAAGTGCGCGAGCGGCGTCGCGGCAAGGTCACGATAGACGATCCGATGCTCGCTACTGCCGCCGAGCCGCTCGACGATGCGCGCGGACAGGTCGCGCGACACCGATTGGGCGCCAGTGATGCTGCTGTCGATGTGAAGGATTTTCATCTGCCAGGTTCCGATTGTTGCGTCAGTTATGCTATGTGCCTACCCGGCAACGGCCCGCAAGAACGCACAGGATTGATACCGAAGGCACATGGATGTGACCGACACCCCCGTAGAAATCGCGGAAACGCGGCGCGATACCGGCTCCTGCCTCAAGGTGACGAAGGTGCTCGCCCGCATCGGCGACAAGTGGACGGTGCTGATCATCATTTTGCTGCGCGAGCGCAGCTATCGCTTCAACGAACTGAAACGCGGCATCGACGGCATTTCACAACGGATGCTGACACTGACCTTGCGCAATATGGAACGCGACGGGCTCGTCACGCGGACGGTGACGCCATCCATCCCGCCCCGGGTCGATTATGAGCTGACCGATATCGGCCATTCGCTGGCCGGCCCGGTCAAATTGCTGGGTGACTGGGCCTTCGAGCACCTGCCCCGCATCGCCGCGGCGCAGATCGCGTTTGATGGTTCCGATGATCGTTCAGGCGTGAAGTCCCATGCGGTCCAGCGCGAC
>NZ_JBELIE010000069.1:0-15945 GCF_042091075.1 Sphingomonas sp.
TTTTCGACGCCGATCACCCCGCTACCGGGGTCCCTTTTCCACGCCGATCCACAGTCGAAGACTGACTGGTCGGCACCAAGCCTGTCACCCTCGACTGGGCGGAAGCCCCCGCGTTGCCGCTGACGGGGGGTGACCGGGTGGGAAATGCTGTTCGACCGGATCGACGTGCATCGGCCCGTTGCGGGCGGGGGGGGGGGCATCGGGTCGGTCGCGATCCTACTGGCACGACAGCTGACCGACCTGACGGTGATCGCGACCGCCCCCCGACCGGAGACGCGCGCCTGGGCTCAACCGATGGGCGCCCACCATGTCCTCGATCACGCGACGCCCTTGCCGCCGCAGGTCGAAGCGCTCGGCAGCGGCGCGCCGGCGCTCGTCTTCTCGAGCATCCATTCCGATCGGCATCGCCGCGCGATCGCGGAACTGATCGCGTCGAAGGGACGCTTTGGGCTGATTCACGATCCCGACAGCTTCGATATCGTGCCTTTCAAGGCCAAGCCGGTGTCGATCTACGCGCGAGTACGCCGGCTAGCCCGGAGTGAAATGACAGTTATCGTGACGCATGTCCGACGCGCGGAGCGCTTTGCGTGGGTTGCTCGCGCTGGCCCGAGTCAGCCTTGCGTGCCGGGCTGGTGGGCGAAAGCATCTGTTGGTGGAACTGTCTCTCCAGGGGAGACGCGCTCCAGCAGGGGAAGGTATGCAAGAAGAAAATCCCGCGCATCCGCCCCATTATTGTGCTGGTTGCTTGGCCGGCCCGGCTGTGGACCAGCCCCGACGACGAAGCGGCTTCCCCACTTATCGGCAAGCGACAGAGTCTCTGCCATCCGGAAAGAAGCGTCGTTCAGCACGATGGAAGGAAACGGCAGGCGATAGGTCGGACCGCTTCGAACTGCGGCCGCAGTCGCTAGCTGGCCTACCCCGATGCTCAATGGCGCGCGAAACACGGCGCCGCCGATGCGATGCAAATAGCTCCGTGGTGACAGCTGGGCCCACCAGGAGACCGCCAGACACGCGACGCCCTGTGCAACGATCACGGCTGGTGCCTCACGGCGCGCGAACGCAGCGTCGAGCTGCATGGCCCACCGGCCGCTGCGAAATTTGGCGATGTCCAGCTCTACATGTTGCTGGGATGAGGGCGATACATCGCCCTTAACCGTTACGAACACAGGCTCGGAAGGTTCGGTCAGCAGGTCAGCAACAAAGTCCATGACTGCTCTCCCTTGAAGGAGGCGGCGTAGCTTTCGGCCATCAACGCGGGCCGAGTCGGATCACGCCCCAGACGCCAAAGATATTCCTACTGCTCCGATGGGCAATGTGCCTGCGCCAGAACGCATTCCGGTCGCGCCAGGACGAAACAGGGCAGATGCGAGACATGCTGCGCGCGCGGCGATCACGAGCTGTGTTTCCGGGCGTCGATGGCTGCCTGCCATATGCGGAGGATATTGCCGCTCCACAATTGATTGATTTGAGCTGGCGTGTAGCCGCGTCGTTTCAACTCGGTGGTGACGTTTGGAAGTTCACTTTCGTCATTCCATCCGATGACGCCGCCGCCGTGATTGAAGTCGGAGGACACCGCGACATGGTCGATGCCAATACGCTTCACCGCATAATCCACCGCATCGACGAGGTCCGAGACGGTCGCCTTGGGCTCCTTTCCGACAATCTCGTGATAGCGTCGGTCGTAGTCCGCCTGCTGCTCGGGCGGGAGCGCCGTCCCACCTTCCGGGCTAAGGCCATAGCTGCGCTGTAGGTCCGCCACCGCAGCCTTGGTCGCGGCCGACCGGGCGCGCAGATAGGCGCTGAAGGCGTTGATTGCGACGACGCCCCCATTGGCCTTCAGCGCGTCGAGCTGCGCATCGGTGAGATTGCGGGACGTCTCGACCAGCGCGCGCACATCGGAATGGCTGGCGATCACCGGCGCGCGCGTTAGCGCCAGGACTTGATCGAACGCCGCGTCGGACAATTGCGACACATCGATGAGGACACCGAGATCGTTGAGGCGACCGACCGCCGCCTTGCCAAGCGAAGAGAGGCCATTGTGGTCCACCGGCTTGTCGCCGAACGCCAGCGCGGGGCGGGAGGAATCGGCGAACTGGTTGTGGCCGGCATGGACGAATCCGACGATGCGGACGCCGCGGGCATACCAGCGATCGAATTGGCCCAGGTCATCGCCAAGCGGCCAGGCGTTCAGCAGGCTTTCCACCAGCGCGAACCGTCCGCTTGCCACGATGCGCCGCACCTCCGCGGGCGACAGCGCAAGCGCTGCCCGCGACGGATTGGCGTCGACAATGGCGTGGATCGCGGCATCGCGACTGCGCAGGTCCGCTTGCGCCTTTGCAAGCGACGCGGGGTCGCGCGGGCCCTGCGGCACGAACAATGCGATAGCGGCCGCGTTGAGCCCGCCCGCTTTGGCCTTGTCGAGATCGAACTGCGAAGAAGCGTCCGTTAGCCCATTCCAGCCGGGTTGCGATGCGGATTTGGGCAGGTCGAGATGCGCGTCGAAGGTCAGCGTCTGCGCTTCGAGCGGAGCGGCAAGCATCAATCCAAGCGATAGGAGTATACGGCGCATGGGGATCCTCCGTCATTGCAGGATAGGGTAGCCGGCGGTGATCGCGTCCAGTTCCAGCGCCCGGACCGAGGCGTAGCGCTCCGCTCCCGCCGGGATCACGTCGTGAAGAAACAGCGCGTCGCGGGCGTCGGCGAGCGCCGGATCGGCGATGACGGCGGCAAGCGCGATGCGGAGCGCCGCGACGGTTTCGATGCCAGTCGATCGCGAGGTGACGAATGGCAGCGTCGGGGTGGGGGGCGTCGTGGCGATGATGCGAAGGCCAACGATCGCGTCCGGTTCGAACCTACGCAGCGCGGCATAGGTGACCGCGTCGATGGCCGCGATATCGGCATCACCGCGCCGTATCGCGTCCACGCTCGCGCGGTGCGACCCGCTTTCCACAACATCGGCGAAAAAGCGCCCGTTCCGGGCCAGAGGTGCGACGGCGGCGCGGAGCAGGTTATATCCTGAATTCGAATGGCGAGCGTTGATGGCGGCGCGGCGGCCGCGATACGCCGCAAGCCCCGCCTCATGGTCGTCGGATCGGCTAACGATGTAGCTCAGGTGGCGGCCTTGGTCGCAACCCGGCGCGACATAGACGGGTATGCCGATCACCCGCAGCGCGAGATTGGGATCCTGCACCAGTGGATAGCCGCACGTTTGGCCGAACAGGAGTGCCGGGTCGCGCCAGGTCGCTTCGACGGGGCGGCTTCGGTCGAGAGCGGCGGGTGCCTTGATACCGCGCGCGGTCAGGTGACGGGCGATCTCGCCCCACAGCCGATCGTTAGCGGCACGCTGGGCCGCGTGCTCGTACATCCCCAGCGAGGCGACGGGCCGGTTCACGGCGCGGCATCGCGATGCGCGGGATGAACCAGCATGTCATGCCGCTTCAGAAAAAACGCCCGAGCGATAGCGCCATACGTGGGATAGGCGGGGCGCGCATCGCCGGTGAGGCGCGCTCGGTTCGTCCGGTAATGCGCGGGCAGCCGATACCAGGCGAGATCAGGACGGTCATGGTGGGCGGCGTGCAGATTGTTGTTGAGATACAGCAAGCCGAGGATGCGGGCGCGTTCCACGGTCGCGGCCCGACCGGGCGCCGAAAGATCCGCCCGATGCTCTGCGAACGATCGCAACAGGGTCAGGGCCATGCCCGGATAGACGAACAGCAGGATATAGTGGCCGATGCCGAACCGCGCCCACGCCAGCCATTCCGCCACCAGTGCGACGGCCAGGAAGTGCGGCACCCAGTCACGCAAGACAGCGACGGGGGCACGTCTCGCCCGCAGTCTTTCCTCGACCAAAAGGGTCAGGACCGCGATCGGCGGCCCCAGCAACAGGCGTCCGAGGAGCGTTGCCTGCGCGCGTGCGGCCATGCCCGCGACGCCGCGAGCGTGAGTCACGTAGCGCGATTCCGGATCATGCAGCGGATCGGTGATCGCCGGGCTGCGGTGATGGGCGACGTGGCTTCGCGCGTAGATCGCATAAGGCAGCCACAGTGCGAGGGGCGGAAAGCCGATTGCCGCGTTCACCCGGCGTGATCCTGTGGGATGCCCGTGGATCGTCTCGTGCTGCAGCGAACCATGCCACGCGATCAGCCACCCGCCAGCCACTGCCAGCAGCGGCACGGGAATGGCATCATGCCAGTATGTCGCGGCCAGCCAGCCGCCGTAGATGGCGGCAGCGACGACAAGGGTCGGGGCCTCGACCTTCCGCGGGGCTGCTGCGTCTGCGGCGGGCACGTCGAGGTTCATGCCGGTTGCTTGACGACGCGCAGATAGGGTTTGATCGTCTGCCAGCCATCTGGAAACAGCGCGGCCGCCGTTTCGTCGCCAATCGACGGAACGATGATGACATCCTGGCCCTGCTCCCAATTGGCCGGGGTCGCGACCTTGTGGCGGTCGGTCAGTTGCAGGCTGTCGATCGCGCGCAGGATTTCCGCGAAATTGCGACCTGTTGAGGCCGGATAGGTCAGCGTCAGCCGAAGCTTCTTCTGCGGATCGATGACCAGCACGGTGCGCACCGTGGTCGTGTCGGACGCGCCGGGGTGGATGAGGTCAAGCTGTTCTGAGACGCGGCGGTCGGCGTCGGCGATCAGGGGAAAGTTGAGGGCGTGGCCCTGTGTCTCGGCGATGTCGTCCGCCCAACGCTCATGGCTTTCGAGCGGATCGACGGACAAGCCGACGACCTTGACGCCGCGCGCGTCGAATGCCGGTTTGAGAGCAGCCACCGCGCCCAGTTCCGTCGTGCAGACGGGGGTGAAATCGCGCGGATGCGAGAAAAGGACGACCCAGCTGTCGCCTGCCCAATCGTAAAAGGCGAACCGGCCTGCGGTTGAATCCTGCGTAAAATCGGGAACCGTGTCTCCAAGCTTCAGCGACATTGGCTTTCTCCTGTCATCCTGGAATACTCCATCATAATGATAGGGATTAAAGCCGTGCAAATCTATCGATGGGGCAAGCTGGACTATTTTCGGGGTGTAGCGGCCGGCCGTGCGGGCCGAGCGCGGACAGGTTTCTGCCTGCCGCGGGTTGATGCGCGACAGGAACTGGAGAAAGCGGATGAAGCATCGAATGCGTCATGACAGCAGCAGGCTGCGCACTTGATCGATCATGTCGCGATCGTTGGTGCCGGCTTCTCGGGCTCGCTGGCGGCCATCAACCTTCTTCGCCATGACGGCCCGCGCGCGACCCTGATCGATCGTCAGCCGGATGCCGGAGCGGGCCTTGCCTATGGAGCCGCGCATCCGTCTCACCTCCTCAACGTGCGCGCGGCCAACATGAGTGCGTTTCCAGATGACCCGGACCATTTCGTTCGCTGGCTCGACAGAAGGGGGCTGGGCGAGGCGGGACGGACGTTCGTGCCCCGGCTGGCCTACGGTGACTATCTGCGCGATTTGCTCGACCGTGCTGCGGCGGATTTCCCCGGCCGCCTTCGCATCGTGCGGGGCGACGCCAGCGACGTCGAAGCCCAGGACAGGGTTACGATCAAACTGGCAGATGGGGATTGTGTCATCGCCGATGCCGCGATCCTCGCGGTCGGCAATTTGCCGCCACACACGCCGCCTGAGATTGACGCTGCGGCGCTGGCGCCAGCACGCTACGCGGCCGATTGCTGGAACCCGGCGGCAACCGCCGAACTCGGTGCGGACGACACGGTGTTGGTTCTGGGGACGGGCCTGACGATGGTCGATGTCGTTCTCCTCTTGGACGCCAAGGGATTCCGGGGCCGGATCGTCGCACTGTCGAGACGTGGGCTGTTGCCGCATGCGCATGCCGCACCGGGGGAGCCTTGGGTGCCGATCAAGGAACGCCCCGCGCCGGTTCTATCCCGCCTCGTGCGGACGCTCCGCGAGCGCGCGGCCGCGATCGGCTGGCGCAGCGCCATCGACGAACTGCGACCGTTCACGCAGGACATGTGGCGCGCGGCGTCGCTCGCCGAGCGCGAGCGGTTCATCCGGCATGCGCGGCCTTGGTGGGACATACACCGGCACCGCCTCGCTCCCGCCGTCGCGACGCGGATCGCGGCCTTGCAGGAAAGCGGGCAGCTTCGTGTCGTCGCGGGCAAGATCGCCTTCGCAACGGAACGCCAGGAAGGCGTGGCGGTGGACTGGCGCCCCAGAGGCCGGAGCGACACACAGGGAATCGTCGTCCAGCGCATCATCAACTGCACCGGGCCGCAGGGGCATTTGCATCGCACGTCCGAACCGCTTCTCCATCGTCTGACGCAAGCGGGGGTCATCCAGCCGGACAGTGCCCGGCTCGGTATCGACGTCGATGAGCAAATGCGCGTGATCGGGTACGATGGCGTGCCCAACGACCGGATCTTTGCGCTCGGCCCGATGACGCGCGGCGCATTCTGGGAGATTGTTGCCGTACCCGACATCCGCAACCAGGCCTGGACGCTCGCGCGGCGGTTATCCAATGCGCATTGGGTAGCGGAAGGGCTGTAGCGGTCCGGGGGTGCAGGACGCTCCCCCGGACAAGAGCGACTACCAGGTCACGCCGATGCGGCCGTACACATATCGGCCATTGAAGCCGAACGGCGAGTAATAGGGAAAGCCGACCAGCCCGGTGCTGTTGAGGGCGACGCCGCGCGACGAAGTCAGTCGGACGTAATCGGGATAGGTGTCCAGCAGGTTGTTCGCACCCACCGCAAGCGTCACGGTGCGCGTGACGGTATATCTGGCCTCCAGGTCGAAGATGGTGTGCCGCCCTGTGTGGATATCGTCCTGTGCAAAGCCGGTGTTGTTTGGCTGGGTCACATCGCCGTAATAGGATGCCCGCGCCGTGGCGCCGATCTTGTCGAGCGACCAGTCAATCGTGCCGACCACCTTTTCACGGGGCGTCCCCTGCTCGAACGAGACGATCCGCTGCCGGCTGAAGATCGGCAGCGTCGCGCTGCCGGCCGAGGACACGATGGTCGCCGACGCCGGTGCGCGCGTGATCTTGATATCGTTGATGTTGGCGGCCGCTGTAAGGTCGAACGTCCCCAGGCTGGACGTCGTCGTGCGGTAATGCGCGACCACATCGATACCCTTGGTGGTCGAGCGGATGCCGTTGAGGAAAAACCGCCCGGCGGTGACATTGTTGGTGGTCGGGTTGGCCGCCAGCAGCGCCGCCACCACCGCGCCGCCCAAGTTCTCCGACAATGCGATCTGGTCGCGAATCTTGATCTGATAGGCGTCGATCGACAGATCGAACCCGCCCGATCGCAGGACGATGCCGGCCGACAGGTTGCGCGCGCGCTCCGGCCGCAGCGGCTTGCCGCCAAGTGCGATGCCGACCGGGCTGGTGGAGGGGAACAGCCCGGTCTCGACGATCGCCCCATTGGTCAGCACGGACGCGGTCGAGGTGAAATATTGCTGCTGAAGCGACGGCGCGCGGAAGCCGGTCGAGGCAGTGCCGCGCACCGCGAACCACGGCGCAAATTCATAGCGGGCGGACAGCTTGCCCGTCGCCGTCTCGCCGAAATCGGAATAGCTTTCGCCGCGTACCGCCAGCCCCAGCGTCACCTTGTTGACCGGCTTCGCCTCGAGATCCAGGTAGCCCGAGACGTTGTCGCGGTGCTGGTCGACGACGTTGGAGGGCTGGAAGCCGGGGAAGCCCTGCGCGCCCGAGCCAAGCGTCGAACTGGCGCCCACGGCGCGGTTGTACGACGTCGGCTCGCCTGCGCCGATCTGGAAGCCCTCGCGACGATATTCGATGCCCCAGGCAATGTTGATCGTCCCATCACCGAACAGAGGCTGTTCGCGCGATACGTCGATCCCGCCGACAAGCTGGTCGTAGGTCAGTTTGCCGTCGTAGAAATTGGTCTGAGACGCGGCACCGTAGGTCGCGTTCCCCGAATTGCGGGTGAAGAAGGTCAGCTCGTTGCGGCCGTACGACAGGTTGAGATCGACGTTCCAGCCTGACAGCGCTCCGCGAATCCCGCCGGTAGCGGTCAGGTCGTCCGATGTCACCGCGATCAGCGGGGTGAAGCCATCGGGGTAGATGCTCGCAAGCGCCGCGGCGCTCAGATTGTTGTCGGTGCCGCCGTTGATGCGCGGCGTCGCGGCGCTCGTGCTGTCCCGGTGCTGGTATCCGCCGAAGCCGTACAGCGTCCAGCCGCTGTCGCCGAGCGGCTTCCCGGCGTTGATGTAGCCGCTATATTGCTCCACATCGGGATCGCCGAAGCGCGAGCGGACGCGGATTGGCGTCTTGCGCGGATCGAAGTCGCCGCGGCTGGTCGGGTTGCGGTTCAGATACTCGCCCGACACGGTGAGAAACCCGTCGGAACCCAGCCCGATGCCCTGCCAGGCTGATGCCGTGACCGTTTCGCCATCGCGCTCGCTGCGCGATCCGCGCGCGGTGTCCACGTCAGTGATGTACTGGCCATAGGTGACGCTCGCCCCGCCGCCGGTCCGCGCTTCGCGGAGTCGGAGATTGACCACGCCGGCAATCGCGTCCGAGCCATATTGCGCAGCCGCACCGTCGCGCAGCACTTCGATCCGGTCCAGCGCGACCGAGGGGATGGTATTGAGGTCGACCGAGGCGGCACCGCGGCCCACTGATCCGTTGGTGTTGATCAGTGCCGACGTGTGCGCGCGCACGCCGTTGATAAGGACGAGTGTCTGATCCGGGGACAGGCCCCGCAACGTGGCCGGGCGGATCGAGTCCGTGCCGTCGACCGCGGAGGAGCGCGGAAAGTCGATTGAAGGTACGACCGCTGCGAGCGACGTGGCGAGTTCGGTCGTGCCCTGGCGCTGCAGGCTTGCGGCGCTCAGCACGTCGACCGGCGCCGAACTGTCGAGCCGCGACCGGCCGACCGTCCGCGTGCCGGTTACGACGATGTCGCTTGCTTCCGCCGCTGGCTCGGACGCGGGCTGCGGCGTGGCGGGGGCGCTTTGCGCGTTGGTGCCAACGGCGTGAAACAAAGCAAGTGTCGAAGCGCTGAGCGCGAGCACGCGAAGGTGGGGCACACTACAATCCCTTTTGTTGTACGCTTTTGTGTTTGAATTCCGCGGTTTGGATTGACCTGCCTACCGCTTCCCCAAAATCCGTAACGAAGAAAACCTGTTCAAAACGTTGGAAAAAACTGGCCCGACGCGGTGACGTCGGGCCGGGAGTTTACGCTAGGGAGCTAGCCAGGCGTGTCCTTGCGCGGCCCGACGGATGGCGGGCCAAATGTCATCGTGCAGCCGCCGAGGCGCGCAACAGGTCGCTTGCAAGCGTGAAGAAGGCGCGACTCTCGGGGCGGTTTTCCACGTCCCATTCGGGGTGCCACTGCACCGCCAGCACGTCGCCGCCGCACGGTTTGGCGCGTACGGCTTCGATCAGTCCGTCGTCCGCCGCCGTCGCCTCGATCGACAGCCCTGCGCCCAGCCGGTCAATGCCCTGCTCATGGACCGAGTTGACCGAAATGCGCTGGTGCCCGGTAGATCGCGCGAGCAGGCCGTCGGCATGCAGATGAACGTCATGGCAATGGTCGAACAAGGCGTCGAAACCATCATCCCATGATCCACGATGATGCTGCGCGCCGCCGCAATCGCTCGACAACGTGCCGCCGAACAGGACGTTGATCTCCTGCAAGCCCCGGCAAATGCCGAGGACCGGCTTGCCCGCTTCGATCATCCGCTCCGCCAGCGCCAGCGCGACGGCATCGCGTTCGGGGTCGCAACGCTGGCCAGTGGGCAAGGGTCTGCCGCCGTAACGCTCTGGAGACACGTTGGAGCGGGAGCCCGTAAGGAGCAATCCGTCGAGCATTCCGGCGAACGCGGCGGTATCGACCGCATCGCGCACTGCAGGCACCAGCACCACGGTGGCGTGGGAAAAACGCGACAGCGGCGCCACAAAGCGTGTCGCGACGGTCTGGACCGCGCGATCGATCGTTTCGTTGCAGCACAGAACGCCAATAATGGGTCGCGCGGCAACAGTCATGGTGATGTCGCCCGAAACAGCGTCTCGCGCAGGTCGAGCCCCGCGGACCGCTCAAGCCGGCGCGCTTCCGGCTGCACGACGACACTGTCCCCCGGCACGTCCGAGAGGAGCCAAACATTCCCGCCAATCGTGGATCGCGCGCCGATCCGTACCCGGCCAAGAATGGTGGCGCCGGCGTAGATCACCACATCGTCTTCTACGATCGGGTGTCGCGCATGGCGCTCGCGAACATCATCCCGTGCGGCGCCCGCCGGGCTGCGCGCCCCGAGCGTAACGTGCTGATAGAGCCGCACACGTGCGCCGATGACCGCGGTTTCGCCGATCACCACGCCCGTCCCGTGATCGATGAAGAACCGTTCTCCGATGGTCGCGCCCGGATGAATGTCGATGCCGGTGCGCTCGTTGGCGAGCTCGGAGATGATCCGCGCGATAATCGGCACGCCGAGGCTGTATAATTGGTGGGCGATCCGATGGTGCAGGCTGGCAATCGCGCCCGGATAGCATAGCAAGATCTCGTCCACGCTGCGCGCGGCGGGGTCGCCGACGAAGGCAGCCTCCACATCGCTGTCGATCAAACGGCGAATATCGCCGAGCGTGCTGATGAAAAGGCGGACGATCGTGGCGGCATGATCGGGCTCGAACGCGCCGGTTTCGTGCTGCCAATACCCCAGTTCGAGGTCAATCTCGCGTTCGAGTTCGGACAGCGCAGCGAGGAGTTTGGCAGCAACAAAGCCATCCTCGTCACTGGCCGCTCCCCGATAAGATCCGATCCGGCGTGGATAGAGTGCCGCCGACAGCAGTTGGACAATACGCTCCAGCGCGCCGCGCGACGGGAAACTTTCCACGTCGCGCGCCTCGTCCTGGCGGGTGCGCCAGTTCTCCCGCGCCGCGCGTAAGGCAGAAAGCGCCTCGCCAACCGGCCCGGCAGGGACGGATCGCAACTCACTCCGGACGGATGTTTCACGCTGGCGGTCGGTCACAAAGCCTCCGTGACCGAGATACCCTACCGAATAGATGGGGATTAAGAAGAAATGCTTCGACCGGACCAAGCTGGCGTTTCGGGGCAGCGCACCAACACTCGTAAGTCCGTTCCCAGGTCGGGCGTCGGCATACCTTGACCTGCTCCCGGTCCGCCGGTGTCGGGTGACAATCAGGCGCCCGCGTCCAGCACGTCGACGGCGGGTTGGTGAGCGGTACATGGCTCGCCGCCGCTCGCGATCGTCCGATTGGGAAAGAGTTTCGGAAAGCGGGACACGATCCCGGACCCGGTTACATGACGGTCGGGCGGACGTTCCCGGGGTGCATCGGGTCATGCGCAGCGGCGATGGGATCGATGCGAACATTGGCGACGTGCCGCAATCGAAGTGTGTCGTCCGACCCGGAGAACACCAGGCTCATACGGTTTTCCTCCCCGGCCACGACTTCCCCAGTCGGCACCATATAGTCGCCGACCAGCCATCGCACGACGGCGACCCGCACGGTTTCACCAACAGGTGTGACGCTCTCGATCGACGCAAGCGTCAGCGGCACGCCCGCGAACATCTGCCGGAAGAAGGCGACATGCGCTGCGAGCGACGCATCCCGGCCCTGCCAGTGCATGCCGACCACATTGACCCAGTGGAGATCGTCCGCAGCAGCAGAGAACATGCCCGGCACGTCATCTTCGTTCCACGCACGGCAATGCGTTTCCAGCCAGGCGACGATATCGGCGGGGGCGTCGGACGTCAGGGGCATCGATCGGATCTCCATGCAGCTGGAGAAGCGATGCCACCGGCCTGGCGGTCGGAATAGGAAATATCGGCAGCGACGGATGTGTCCCTTGCCCGATATCGTCCTGGAATGGCCATGCCGTCCGCGAACTCGGACAGGTCGCGCAACAGGTGCGACTGATCGAAATACCCGAAGTATTGCGATATGTCGGTCCATGTCAGCGTCGGCTGCCGGCCCTTCAGTTCCAGCGCCGCATGAAACCGGGCGATACGGCTGTACAGCTTGGGGGACATACCCACCGCCTCGGCAAATCGGCGGCGGAAATTGCGCGGCTCCATCGCACATCCCTCTGCCAGATGCGCGAGAGGGATACCGCCCGCCGATCGTCGGATCAGCCGGGCAGCCCGATCGATCCCGTCCGGAGATCGGGCGGACAGCATTCGCCTGCGCAGCCATGTCTGCGCGATATCGATCCGCTCGGCGACATGCGGCGTCACCTGCAACCGTTCCCGCAAGTCCTGAAATCCGGCTTCGACGGCGGCAGCCTCTTCCGCCATGTCGACGAGGAGGGGACCCGGCAGACCGAAGAGCCGGTGCAACGCCGTGGGCTGGAACTTGATCGTGAAGGTATCGATCGTGCCCGCGATCTCGATGTCCGTATGATGATGCGTGGTGGGACCGACGAGCACGGTGGACGGGGCATGACCGGATCGCGTTCGATAAGGCGTCCCGAAATAGAACTCGACGAACAGCTCGGGTCGTGCGGGAAGCGCCACGGTCATCGGCGGGCTGGATGACAGCGAACTGCGCTGGCGAAAGCCGGCCACAATCCCGATCAGATCCGATGCCGGGCGAATGAAACTGGTCTTCATCACTCGTACTCCGGAGATAGCCATTGTCTCCGCTCGAAATGAGTCCGCATCTCATGTCAGATTCGGTGAAAGAGGTCCTGCCGAAAACGCTGTCGCCGTGTGCGTTCACAAGGCCGTTGCGCATGCCGTGTTTCGCATCACATCCGGAAGCGGATTGTCCCGCCGATGATGCGCGGATCGCTGGGAGTGCCGACGATCAGGCCGGAGTTGCCCGCCTGAATCGTCAGGTTCTGGATATAGTCGGCATCGAGCAGGTTGCGCGCCCAGACGATCACTTCCAGCCCGTCCGCGAAGCGGTAGCCGATGTTGGCGTTGGTCAGGTTGTACCCGCGGATGTAGGTGAATCGCGAAAGGCTGGGGTCGCCATTGAAGCCGCTGCGCGAGGCGGTGTCGACGTGGACGAACACCTGCGCGTCACCGACCGGCCGCTGGTAATCCAGCCCGGCGGTGATCGCAAAGCGTGGCAACGAGGCGAGACGGCGGCCAGTCAGGCTGCACCGCGTCGTGGCGGCGGTCTGCACCTCCAGCGGGCACCGGCCGGCGGGGTAGTTGGTGTATTCGCCGTCCGAAGAGGCGAGGCTGGTACGCGCACTCAGGCCCGGCAGAAGAAGGGCAGGGGGCGGACCCGCTTGCGCCAACCTGCGCAGGCTCCGGGCAACGTCCTCGGCTAACGTGCGCAGCGAAACCCGATGTGACTGGTTGCGGTGTCGGCCGACTGGGGCTGCCGAGCCGCCGGACGGTATCGCGCGCAATATTGGTCGGAGCAGAGGAATGAACCTCCCTTCACCACAAAGCGCGTCGGTCCGTGCGGTTGTCCGCCGCAGCATCCTTCCGCCACGCCCTTGTCCCAATGGGTGGCGGTCCATTCCCAGACGTTCCCGATCACGTCGTTCAGGCCCCAGCCGTTGGCGGGGAACGGGCCGACGGCCGTAGTACGCACCTGCCGTCCCTTGTCGGTGCGCCCCCCTTGTAGCAGCACTACAGCACCGCAGAGATGCGATTGACTCGCATTATCCTTATCGCTTAGAGGCCCCTTCGAACCTTTTGAGGAAGCGCCGCCGGGGGGCGGTGACCAGGGGCGGGGAAGCTATGAAGATGTATTGGGTTGTCGGGCTGCTGCTGTCATCGGTGGCGTGGCCGGTCGCGGCGCAGGAGAGTCAGGGCGACGCGCTTCGCGACAGCGAGATCGTCGTGACGGCCACCGGACAGACCGAGGCGACGTCGGGGACGAAGACCGCCACCCGGCTGATCGAGGTGCCGCAATCCATCTCGGTCATCACGCGCGAGGAACTCGACGTTCGTGCGGTCCATAGCGTGACCGAGGCGCTCGCCTATACCGCCGGCGTTCAGGCCGAACAGGACGGTATCGACAGCCGGGCCGACAGCTTTTCGGTGCGCGGCTTCGCCGCCGGCAGCTTCAGCGACAATCTGTTCCTCGACGGCATCCGCCTGCCCGCCGGCGGGCAATGGACGCGCACCGCCTTCGATCCCTTCGCGCTTCAGCAGATCGAGGTGCTGAAAGGCCCTTCTGCGGTATTGTTCGGGCAAGTGGCGCCGGGCGGTATCGTCAATCTGGTGACGAAGCGCCCGACCGCGAGCCCGCGTGGCGAGATCATGTTGCAGGGGGCCGGGTTCACCAACCTCGGCAAATGGCAATATCAGGGCGCTGCCGACGTGTCCGGCCCGCTCACCGCCGACGGCACGGTCCGCGCGCGGCTCGTCGGGCTAGCGCGCTATGGCGATGCGCAGATCGATGCGATCAAGACGGGCCGCTATTATATCGCACCCAGCCTGACCTGGGTGCCCGACGCCGCGACCAGCATCACATTGATGGCCCAGCATCAGCGGGACGAGGGGGGATCGACCTTCCAGTTCCTGCCCGATATCGGGTCGCGGCAACCGGGGGCGGGGGGGCAGCATATCCGCCTCGACGCCTTTCTGGGCGAGCCGCAGTTCAACACCTACGACCGGAACGAGTATCTGGTCGGCTACGAACTGCGCCACGCCTTCTCCGATCGGTTCGAGCTTAGGCAGAATGGTCGGTACACGCGGGTCGAGACGTTGTTCCAGGGAACGGTGCTGCGCGGCGGCACGCTGGCCAACGGACAGACGATCAATCGTCGCGCGGTGCAGGGCGTCGGCCATTCGGACGGTTATGGCCTGGATACCAAGGTCGAAGGCCGCATCGATACCGGCCCGATGGAGCACCGTGTGCTGGTCGGCGTCGACATGCTCGATACCGAATGGCGTCACCTGCGCGACCTGTCGACGAACGTCCCGCCGATGCCCGACATCTTCAATCCCGTGTCGCAGGGCATCGGCAGTGTTCTCCAGACGCTGAGCCCGCAGGTCCATCTGAACGCGCGGCTGGAGCAGGTCGGCGTCTATGGCCAGGACCAGGTCACGGTCGGACAGCTCCATGTCACCATGGGCGCGCGCTATGACTGGGCGAAGAACCATCAGGTGAACGAACTGGCGACCGGCGCGACCGATCCGGTGACGTTAACCAAGGCGGACAAGGCGACCTGGCGGGCGGGTGCCACCTGGGTTTCGCCGAGTGGCGTGGCACCCTACGCCAGTTACGCCACCTCGTTCGAGCCGACGACGGGCCAGTATTTCGATGGCACGCCCTTCCAGCCGACGACCGGCGAGCAATATGAGGCGGGCGTCAAATATCAGCCCCGCGGCAGCAACGCGCTGCTCACCGCGGCGCTGTACCAACTGACCCAGAACAATCTCGCCAGCCCAGACCCGGACCAGAACCATGTCTGCGCCGGCACGACATGTGAGGTCCAGACCGGGCAGGGGCGCATCCGTGGCGTCGAGCTGGAAGGCAAGGCGACGCTGGTCGGCGGGCTCAGCCTGATCGCGACCGGCACCTATATGGATAGTGAGATCACGCGGGGCGAGCCCGGGGAGCAGGGGAACCGTCTGGCACAGGTGCCCGACTGGATGGGGTCGCTGTTCGCCGATTATCGCTTCGCCGAAGGCGGGCCGCTGGGCGGCGTCGGACTGGGCGGCGGCGTGCGCTATGTCGGTGTCTCCTATGGCGACACGGCCAATGCCTATCGCGTGCCCAGCTACACCCTGTACGACCTGTTTCTGCGCAAGGCCTTTGCCAGCGGCATCATCCTGTCGGTCAATGCGCGCAACCTGACCAACCATCGCTATGTCGCTTTGTGCTCGTCGCCGGCGTCCTGCTATTATGGGTCGGGACGGACGTTGAACCTGCGGCTGCAATACCGGTGGTGAGCATGATCTCGGCCATCATGCTCGCGCTGGCGGCACCCGGCACTCCGATCGCCGCCGGGTCACCAGCGGAGACGCCCTACACGCTGCCGCGCAGCGCCGAGCAGGTCGTCCAGGCTGCAGGCGGCGAGACGTATCGCATCCTGATCGC
>NZ_JBELIE010000240.1:0-2961 GCF_042091075.1 Sphingomonas sp.
CTTTCCGATGGACGCGCCACGCTATGTCGTCCTCGCGATGCTCGATTCGCCACTTGGCACCAAGGAGACGTTCGGCTGGAAGACCGCCGCGTGGAATGCCGCGCCGGTCGTCGGGCGGACGATCGCGCGCGTCGGGGCGATCCTGGGGGTGGTGCCCGACGATCATCGCGACATCGATGTCTCCGACATCGTGCCCACTTTGTGGCAGGATCCGGATCAGGCACCAAAGAGCGGAGGGCAGTGAGCGGGATATGAAGCTGTCACAGCTTGTTCCGTCGGGCGGCGATGCCGTGGTGACCGGGTTCGCGATCGATCACCGCAAAGTCGCGCCGGGCACGATCTTCGGCGCGTTCGAGGGCGCGCGTGTCAATGGCGAGGATTTTATCCCCGCGGCGATCGGGGCCGGCGCGATCGCGGTGGTGGCCCGCCCCGGTGTGCGCGTCGAGGGCGCGATGCATATCGCCGACGATCACCCGCGCGAATGTTTCGCGCGGCTGGCGGCGCGTTTCTTTGCGCCTTTCCCGGAAACCGCGGTGGCGGTGACGGGCACCAACGGCAAGACCTCCACCGTCGAGATGACGCGCCAGCTGTGGCGCATGGCCGGATGCCATGCCGCCTCGATCGGAACGCTGGGCGTCACCACCGCCGATGAACGCAGTACCACCGGGCTGACGACCCCCGATGTCGTCACCTTCCTGTCGAACGTCGCCGGACTGGCGCGCGAAGGGGTGACGCATCTCGCGTTCGAGGCGTCGAGCCATGGCCTGAGCCAATATCGTACCGAGGGCTTGCCGGTGCGCGCGGCGGCGTTCACCAATCTGAGCCGCGATCACCTCGACTATCATGGCGATATGGCGGCCTATTTCACCGCCAAGCTGCGATTGTTCGCGCAGGTGCTGGCGGATGACGGCACCGCCGTGGTGTGGGCCGACGATCCGCAGTCCGAGCGGGTGATCGACATCGCCCGTGAACGCGGCAATCGCGTGTTGACGGTCGGCGAGCATGGCGACGACCTGCGGCTGGTGTCGCGCGATCCGACGTTGCTGGGGCAGGGGCTGACGATCCGTGCGGGGGGCGCCGAGCACCGCGTCACCTTGCCGTTGATCGGTGCCTATCAGGCGGCGAATGCGTTGATCGCGGCGGGGCTGGTGATCGCGACCGGCGGCGATGTCGCGGCGACGATCGCGGGACTCGGGCGGCTGCAGCCGGTACGCGGACGGCTGGAACGCGCCGCCATCGCCGCCGACGGCGCGCCGGTCTACGTCGATTATGCGCATACCCCGGACGCATTGGAGGCGGCCTGCGCGGCGCTGCGCCCGCATGTGGCGATGGGGAAGGGCGGGCGCCTGATCCTCGTGTTCGGCGCTGGCGGTGATCGCGATCCGGGCAAGCGCGCGCCCATGGGGCAGGCGGCGGTCGCGCAGGCCGATGTGGTGATCGTCACCGATGACAATCCGCGCTCCGAGGATCCGGCCGCGATCCGTGCCGATGTGCTGGAGGGCGCGCCCGGCGCGACCGAGATCGGCGATCGCCGCGCCGCGATCGCGGCGGCGGTAGCCGAGGCGCGGGCGGGCGATATCGTGCTGATCGCGGGCAAGGGCCACGAACAGGGTCAGATCGTCGGCGACCTGATATTGCCGTTCGATGATGTCGCGGTGGCGCGGGAGGTGGCGGCGTGAGGTTGCGACAGGTGTTGTTGCTGCTGTTCCCGGTATCCGGGCGGGGGCGAGCATGACGCTGTGGACCGCAGCGGAGATCGCCGAGGCGGTGACGGGCGTGGCGTCGGCGGATTTCTCGGCGGACGGCGTCGCGTTCGACTCGCGTGAGGTCGGCGCCGGAGACCTGTTCATCGCGCTGACGGGCGAGAGCACCGACGGCCACCGCTTTCTCGACCAGGCGTTCGCACAGGGTGCGGCAGGGGCGATCGTCTCGCGGCCGTGTGGGATGCCGCATGTGGCGGTCAGCGATACGTTTCAGGCGCTGGAAAATCTCGCGCGCGCGGCGCGATCGCGGATGCGGGGCAAGGTGATCGGGGTCACGGGCTCGGTCGGCAAGACATCGACCAAGGAGGCGCTGTTCGCCGCGCTGGACCGTGCGCCGGGGAAACGCGCGCACCGCTCGGTCAAGAGCTACAACAACCATACCGGCGTGCCGCTCAGCCTGGCGCGCATGCGTGCCGATAGCGATGTCGCGGTACTCGAAATGGGAATGAACCATCCCGGCGAGCTGGCTCACCTGACCACCCTGGTACGCCCGCATGTCGCGATGGTGACCGCGATCGCCCCGGCGCATACCGAATTCTTTGCCGACGAAAGCGCGATCGCGGATGCGAAGGGTGAGATCTTTCGCGGGCTGGAGCCGGGTGGCACCGCGATCGTGCCATTCGACAGCCCGCATCGCGACCGGCTGATCGCGGCGGCGGCGCCCTATGCCGCGCGGATCGTGGCGTTCGGCATGGGCGAGGGCGCCGATGTGCGTCCGCTGGAAATCGCCAAAGCGCCCGCCGGGGGCACCTTCGTCACCGCGCGCGTCGGGGAACGAGAGCTGTCGTTCACCGTCGCCCAGCCCGGCGCGCATTGGGTGTCGAACGCGCTGGCGGTGCTGGCGGCGGTCGATGCGGTCGGCGGCGATCTGGCGCAGGCCGGGCTGGCGCTGGCCGAACTCGGCGGCCTGCCGGGGCGTGGCGCGCGGATCGATATCCCGGTCGCGGGCGGCACCGCCACGGTGATCGACGAAAGCTACAACGCCAACCCCGCGTCCATGCGGGCCACGCTGGCGGTGCTGGGTGAGATGCCGGGCCGGCATGTCGCGATCCTGGGTGAGATGCGCGAATTGGGTGAAAGCGCGCCAGGCTATCACGCGGCGCTGGCCGGGGCGGTGATTGCGGCGCGCGTCGAACTGGCCGTGCTGGTCGGTGAAGCGATGCGGCCGCTGGCGCAGGCGCTTGAGGGCACGGTGGAT
>NZ_JBELIE010000241.1:0-3000 GCF_042091075.1 Sphingomonas sp.
TTCGCCAAGACGACCGACAAGTTCGAGATCGTCGGCGGCGCGATGGGCGCAACCCCGCTCGACGTGGCGGGCGTGCAGGCACTGGCCACGCTGCCGTCGCTGGACGAGCTGCGTGCGAAGATCGTCGGCCTGATCGTGGCACCCGCCACGAAGCTGGCGACCATCACCCAGGCCCCGGCGGCGCAGATCGCGCGCGTGCTGGCAGCTTATTCGGAGAAGGAAGCCGCCTGATAACGGGCAGCTTTCGGTTGATTGTTGGAATGTGGGGCCCTGTCCCCGTTTAGATAGGAAGTAAGATCATGGCAGACCTGAACGCGCTGGTGGACCAGCTGAGCGAACTGACCGTCCTCGAGGCCGCCGAGCTCTCGAAGCTGCTCGAAGAGAAGTGGGGCGTGTCGGCCGCTGCGGCGGTTGCGGCGGCACCGGCCGCCGGTGGCGCCGCCGGTGGCGCGCCGGCCGCTGAAGAGAAGACCGAATTCGACGTCATCCTGACCGGCGACGGCGGCAAGAAGATCAACGTCATCAAGGAGGTCCGCGCGATCACCGGCCTGGGCCTGACCGAGGCGAAGGCGCTGGTCGAAGGCGCGCCGAAGCCCGTCAAGGAAGGCGTGTCGAAGGACGAGGCCGAGAAGGTCAAGAAGCAGCTGGAAGAAGCCGGCGCGACCGTCGAGCTCAAGTAAGCCGCAGCGCGGGCGGGCGGCCATGCCGCCTGCCCCGCGCCCGGCCCGCCGCCATGGGATCGAATCCCGTGGCGGTCAGCTAGAAAAGGGGCGGTTCCCGCGCGGGCACCGCCCCTTTTTCATGGGCGTCGCCCACGCGCGGGAGCACAAGGCGGGGTGAGTATCACCTCCGTCGGAACATCCCCCCGGCCGCTCGATCCGCACCGCGAAGCCCCCTGCCAAGGCCCCGCTCAAAGGCCTTGCGGGGGAAGGTGGCACGGCCAGCCTGTGCATAACGCCCCCCGCGCGGGCCCGTGGCCCATGCGCATGTGGCGTCAACTTCATCCTGTTCCGGATTCAACTCCGCAGCGACAGCGCGTGCGGGCGTGCGGCGAGCCGATCGTGCATACGGCCCGGCGTATCGAGCCAGAACGGCGTCAGCTTCGTCGTTCCCTCACGCTCGACGCCGATCGCGAAGCCGGCGGCGGTCTGCCCGTGCACTCCCCCGCTGCCCCCGCTACTGACATAGCGGACATTGACCGCCGCGACCGGCACGAACATCGGGCGCCCCGCCGCCGACAGCACGTTGAGCTGCGCGCGCGTCGCGGTGACGAGCAGGTCGATCGCGCGTTCCTCCCCTGCCGCCAGCGCAAAAGGAGCCACCACCGGGGTTTCAGCCGTTTCGGCGAACAGCGTCGCCAGTTCGCTCTCCTGTCCGATCCGGGCACTGAGCAGACGCACGTCGATCCGCACCTCCTCGGCCACGGCCTCGCCTTCGTTTCGGACCACCAGCACCGCTTCCAGCGTCGCGGTCAACAGATTGACCCCCGCCCGGCGCGGCGTGAGCGCGAACGTCACCCATGCGCGTTCGTCCGGCACGGCATCGGCATGGGCATCGGGATCGGCTATCGCCACGGGCGGCGCGGGTGGCAGCGCGGCGGCAGCGTCCGGGTCGATCGCGGGCGACTGTGCCAGAGCAGCACCCCGCCGACGCCGCCGCCACAGCAGCCCCGCGATCAGCACCGCCGCCCCGGCCGGCAGGACGATCAACCAGCCAAGCCACGGCGAACCCTCGACGTCGCGCGGTTCGATTGACGCCGTCGGGGCGGTCGGGGCGGTCGCGCCGGGTGCGGGAACGGCCGCGTCCGGCGTCGGCGTCGCCGCCGGCGGGGCTTCGGGCGTGGCGGCGGGAGACGGCGGCGTCACGTCCCAAGGTGTTGCGGTGGCACCTGGGACCGGAATCCTGCCAGCGGGTTCGCGGCGCGACGTGGCGACCGCGCGCGGCGTCGGCGTCGGCGACGGCCGATTGGGCGCAACGATGGTGGGCGACGCGATACTTGCAGCCGGATCGGCGGGTGGCACCGCCGTGCCGGCACCCGCAGCAGCCGCGGCGCCCGGCGTGGCGGCGGGCGCAGGCGGGGGCGCGATCGGCACGCGGAGCGGCGCCGGCAACGCGCTCGCCTCCGCCGGGACGGTCGATACCGGCGCGGGGGCGGATTGCTGGGCGACGGTGGGCTGAGCCGCGAGGAGCACGCCGCCGAGCGACGGTAACGACCACAGGAACAGGGAAAAACGCGAACGCATCCACATCCGCTACCGCCGATGACGATGACGTCAACCGTCAACTGCCGTGCGCGGCGGTGGACCGATCGATCGACGCGCCGCGATCATCGCGATGCCGTGCGCGAGTTGACGTCCGCCGCCACCGTCTCTATATCCGGCAGACTTTCCACAGCTTCGGGACATGACGCGCCGTCGCGCAGCGCGTTGTACGGATAGGGGCTGGGAATACAGGACGCTGAAGGCTGCCGTCTTTTCCGCAGAGCGGATCGGGACGTGCGGCCTTTTGCCGTTCGGTATCATGCGCTCGTGAATGAACGGCTGACGAGGCACAAGCTTTTATGGCGACCAATCCGATCGACGCGGGCACGGCCCGGGGCGAGCAGAAGGCGGGAACGCGCAAGCGGCGTATCCGCAAGGTGTTCGGCAACATCCACGAAGTGGTGCAGATGCCGAATTTGATCGAGGTTCAGCGCGAATCCTACGAACAGTTCCTCCGCTCCGATCCGTCGATCGGCTATGTCTCCGGCCTTGAAAAGACGCTGCGCTCGGTATTCCCGATCCGCGATTTCGCCGGCACCGCCGAGCTGGACTTCGTCAATTACGAGCTTGAACCGCCGAAGTTCGACGTCGAGGAATGCCGTCAGCGGGGCATCACTTATGCCGCGCCGATGCGCGTCACGCTGCGCCTGATCGTGTTCGAGGTGGATCCGGATACGGAAACCCGCTCCGTTCTCGATATCAAGGAGCAGGACGTCTACATGGGCGACATGCCGCTCAT
>NZ_JBELIE010000070.1:0-15699 GCF_042091075.1 Sphingomonas sp.
GACGCAGAGGACTGCAAATCCTTGCACCCGGGTTCGATTCCCGGTCGCGCCTCCAACGTGGAGCCCGGCTCCACCTTATGATGACGGGTCGGCGGCCAGTCGATGGGCGAGCGGCACGTCGACCGGCGGCATCGGCAAGGTCAGCAATCGCGTCGGGCGATCCCACCGCAATGCCTGTGCGGCGAGCGGCGCTGGCGTGCCTGACCATATCGTGCAGCGGTACAGCAACATAACCAGCGCCTCGCCGTTGCCGATCGGATCGGTCGCGAAGGCGATTGGCGTCAGCGATTCGGCTGCGACGACGATCCCAAGCTCCTCGGCAAGTTCGCGCACGAGCGCCACTTCCGGCGTTTCACCCGTCTCGATCTTGCCGCCCGGAAATTCCCACAGGCCGCCATGCTGCCGGTCGGCGGGCCGCTGCTGCATCAGGCAACGCCCGCGCTCATCGAACAATGCCGCCGCCACCACGAGCATCCCGTCGACCCTTCCTTAACAACTTTCCCGTACGTCCAGCGACATGACGCGACAGAGCTCCGCCCTGCACCGCCTTCGACGCCTGCCGCGCGACGCGCGAGGCGCGACCGCTATAGAATACGGCCTGATCCTCGCCCTCATCGCGGTCACACTTGTGCCGGCAATGATCCGCTGGGGCGGCGCAAACACCACGATGTGGGAATATGTGAAGCGCTTTTTATCAATAACAAATTAAGCATCATATTCCTAACTTGAGTATCGGCCTTAAACCTTTCTCAACATCGATATCCTAAATCACGAATCGCTGGATGAGACGTTCGGATCATCGGCCGGGTAACTGAAGCTTTAGTATCCACTGGAGATCGACATGCAGAAGATTCGCTCTTTCCTGAAGAACAGCAAGGGCGCCACCGCGATCGAGTACGGCCTGATCGCAGCGCTGATCGCCGTCGCCGCTATCGCCGCCATGAAGGGCCTGGGCAACCAGCTGACCAACACCTTCGGCAGCGTCACCAACAAGATGGCGAGCTAATCCCTCCCGATCTGACATAAGAAGGGCGGCGAACCACCAGGTTCGCCGCCCTTTTTCATATCCGCTCCGCAATCGACGCAAGGATCGGCGTGCGCGGCGGGGACGGTCAGCCCAGCCGGCCCATCGCCAGAAACTTCTCGCGACGATCGCGCCGCAGGGCATCACGCGTCAGTGGGATAAGATCGGTCAGCGCGCGGTCAATCGCATCGCCGAGCGTCGCCATCGCCACCGACGGCGCGCGATGCGCGCCGCCAAGCGGCTCGGGTACGACCGCATCGATCACGCCCAGCGCCTTCAGGTCCTGCGCGGTGACCTTCATCGCCTCCGCGGCGTCGGGCGCCTTGTCGGCGGTCCGCCACAGGATCGAGGCGCAGCCCTCGGGCGAGATCACCGAATAGACCGCATGTTCGAACATCAGCACGCGATTGCCGCTCGCCAGCGCGATCGCCCCGCCCGAGCCCCCCTCGCCCACCACCGCGGACACCATCGGGACGCCCAGCGCGAGGCAGGCCTCCGTCGAGCGCGCGATCGCTTCCGCCTGGCCGCGTTCTTCCGCCTGGATGCCGGGGAACGCGCCCGACGTATCGACCAGCGTGACAACCGGCAGGGCGAAGCGATCGGCCAGTTCCATCAGCCGGATCGCCTTGCGATAGCCTTCCGGCTTGCCCATGCCGAAATTGTGCCGCAGCCGGCTCGCGGTGTCGTCGCCCTTTTCATGGCCCAGCACCATCACCCGCCGGCCACGAAAGCGCGCGAACCCGCCAAGGATCGCCTGATCGTCGCCGAACGCGCGATCGCCAGCCAGCGGGACGAACTCGTCGAACAGCCCGGCGACATAATGTTTGAAGTGCGGCCGCTCGGGATGGCGCGCCACCTGCGTCTTCTGCCACGGCGACAAACGCGCGAACGTATCTTTCAGCAATTTGTCCGATTTCGCCTGCAGGCGAGCGATTTCGGCGGAGATGTCGACGCCGCCATCGGTCCCCGTCTGGCGGAGTTCGTCGATGCGCGTCTGCAGCTCG
The DNA here is from genome assembly GCF_042091075.1 of Sphingomonas sp. GTDB lineage: Bacteria > Pseudomonadota > Alphaproteobacteria > Sphingomonadales > Sphingomonadaceae > Sphingomonas. Next base: position 2,029 of record NZ_JBELIE010000070.1, read on the forward strand.
GCGATCGGCTTCTCGAAGTCGAGGAAACTTGGCATCGCGCGCCGTTACGTGCGCAGGCGCGATGCGTCAACGAGCGCCTCGCTCAACGGATGGCGTTCGTTGACCAGCGCCACCAGCCGGGCACTGTCGACATGCGTGTAAATCTCGGTCGTTGCGATATCCGCGTGCCCCAGCATGGCCTGCAACGCGCGCAGGTCCGCCCCGCCCTCCAGCAGATGGGTGGCGAAGGCATGGCGCAGGACGTGCGGGCTGACCCGCTCCGGCGGAATGCCGGCCTCGGCCGCGAGCGCCCGCACCAGCTGGAACAGGCGCACGCGCGACAGATGCGTCATGCCCGACGGGAACAGGAAAGCGCGATCGGCGGCGACATGCGCCCGCCATGCCGCCACCGCCGCCCGCGCGCGATCGGAAATCGGCACCAGCCGCTCCCGCCCGCCCTTGCCGCGCAGGATCAGGAACGGGCGGTCGGGGTGGATCGCATGGCGCGGCAGCGACACCAGCTCGCTCGCGCGAAGACCGGAGCCGTAGAGCAGTTCGATCAACGCGGCGAGGCGCAGGTCGGCGGGGATCGCCGGATCGCGCTGCAATCGCGTGTTCAGTGCCGCGAACAGCGCCGCGACGTCGCCATGCCCCAATGTGCGCGGCAGGGCCCGGCGCGTCGCGGGTCTGGGCAGCGCGGCGGAGGGGTCGTCGTCGCGCAACCCCTCTTCCGCGAGGAAACCGTAGAAGCGCCGCAACGCCGCCGATTTACGTGCGACCGTCGCGGTGGCCAGATCGCGCCACGAATCGGCCAGCCGCCCGATCCGCTCCGCATCTGCCGCAGCGAGTTCGCCCGCCAGCTCGACCGATGCGAGCGTCAGGTCGCGGCGATAGGCCGCCAGCGTGTTCGCCGCCGCTCCCGCCTGCGCCGCCATCATTTCCAGAAAGCGGTCGATGGAGTCGCGGTCGACGCTCACTGGATCCGCGCGATCGCCTCGGCCGCGATCATCCGTGCCTCGCCATCCAGCCCCACCACGCGGAGGCTGTCGATCACACGGTATAGCGCGGCGGGCGGGATACTCCCCCAGTCACCGCTCTGCATCCCGATCGCGGCGAGCAACACGACCGTCGCCGCCTCGCCGTCGCGTGCCGCGCGATCGATCGCGCGCGTCCAGCTGTTCGCCGCGCCGATCCGCACATCGAGCGCGTTGGCGCGGTCCTCGATATCGGCGGGGGACAGGCGCCCCAGCCCGGCCAGCGCGGCGAAGAACAATTGCCGCTTGCGCTGCGCGGCGGCACCCTGCGGCGCGTAACTGCCGACGACGCTGCCGGGCAGGCGGGCGATCGCGTCGGGATCGGCCAGCAGCAACATCGCCCAGGCATCGCCGCCCTCGCGGACATGCCCCTGCCAGCGCATCGCGGTACGATCGAGACCGGCCGACAGCATCGATGCGACGATGCGATCCGCCTCCGCCTGATCATCGCCGACCGGCAGCTGCGCCGCCGCCCGCGCGGTCAGAATCAATCGTGCATAGCGGGCCGCGGGCGTCTCCGCCGCCGACCACAGCCGCTTCAGCGCTTCCACTCGCGACGCCGCGTCGCTCGCGACATAAGCGTCGCGCAGGTCGTTCGCGGTACGGGCCAGCGCGGCCGGCGTCTCGTCTCCGTCCGCCAGCGCGGCATAGAGATCCACCAGCGCCGCATTGGAGATGACGCCCAGCGCCGCGGCCGTCTCCGCCGGCGCCGCACGGTCAGCAAGCGGGATCGCCGGCGACAAGGCCCGCCACGCGACCACCTGCGGCCCGACGGTGGCGTAGAGATCGTTCGGGATGGCCACCCCGGTCGCGGTGGCAAGCCCGAAGCGCCACGCGGTCAGCTCGGTCACCGGCGCCCATTCGATCGTGATCGCCTGGCGACTGTCGAGCCCCGCCCCCATCACCTTCTGCGCGAGTTGCAGGTCGATCCCGCTGGCGACCCGGCGACGGCGGACATCGTTGATAAGCGACGGCGCGCTGCGATCGCCGGTCAGCCCCGCGCACATCGCGCGCGCGACGATCCAGCCACGCTCGCTGTTGCCCGCGCTGCCGGCGAGCGGGCACAGCCCCGCCGGATCGCTGGTCGCCAGCGCCGTCTGCATCCATATCTGGCGCAGCTTCGGCGTGATATGATCGAGGTCGACCGCCTGTGCGACGGCACGTGCATCCGCCGCTTCGCCCATGCGCAGCAGCAACCACGCGCGTTCCGCCGCGAAATCGGCGCCGTTCACGCCGCGCGGCGTATCGAGGCGCGACACCAGCATACGCCGCAGCGTGATCGACAACCAGCGTGACGGTAGCGGCACCGACAGGCGACGCATCAGAATTTCGAGATATTGTCCGTTGGTGGCGCCGAAGCCGCTGCCTGCGAAGGCGTCGCTCGCCCCGACCCGCGCGAGCGAGCGGCGGGCGAAGGCGGGCATCTCGTAACGCGGGGTCGCGGCGGGCGTCGGCGATGCGCCGGGCGACGGCGTCGGCGATGGAAACGGCGACGGCGCGCTAGGGCTGACCGACGCGACCGGCCCCGGCACGCCCACCGCCGGCGTCGGACGCGCGACGGGTGCGCTGGGCGCCGGGGCCGGCGTCGGCGCGGGCTCCGAAAAGCCCGGGGGCAGCAGGGATTCGGGGCGTTCCTGCGCGATCGCGGTCGCCGCCGCGACGGCGGCAACGGTTCCCGCGATCAGCGCCCGCCTAGCTCGCGAGATTGCCAAGCTCGACCGCCTGCTCGACCCGCGCGGTCGGCTGTTCCGTGGCGCGCCCGGCGAAGAAGAACAATGCGCCCAGCACGATGACGAGCAACACCAGCAGGGAGACGATCAACCGAGACATAATTCCACCCTGTCACGCATACCTGGTCCGGCGCAGCGCACCGCCCGCGCACCCTATCGATCCGCCAGCGACACTGTTGCCGGTATCGATGCGCGCTGTATAGCCCGGTGGACGATGTTGCAAAGCCCACCCGTTACCGATGAGGCGTCTTCCCCCGCCTGGACCGGCCAGCCGATCGTGCTGGTGGGATTGATGGGCGCGGGCAAGTCGACGATCGGGCGGCGGCTCGCCACGCGCCTGAAGCTGCCGTTCGCCGACGCCGATAACGAGATCGAGGCGGCGGCGGGCATGACGATCAGCGATATCTTCGCGCGCTTCGGCGAGGCCTATTTCCGCGCCGGCGAACGCCGCGTCATCCAACGGCTGATCGACGGCCGGCCCAAGGTGATCGCGACGGGAGGCGGCGCTTTCGTCAACGACGCGACTCGCGCGCTGATCCTGTCCGACGCGCTGGCGATCTGGCTCGATGCGCCGGTGGAGGTGCTGGTCGAGCGCGTCCAGCGCCGCGATACGCGCCCGCTGTTGCGGGGCCGCGATCCGGCGGAGGTGCTGCGCGAACTCGCCGCGATACGAAATCCGCTCTATGCGCTGGCGCCGATCCGCGTCCCGAGCGCGCACGCGCCGCACGAAACCACCGTGCGCGCGATCCTGGAGGCTTTACGACAGTGACGACGATCCGTGTGGAGTTGGGCGAACGCAGCTACGACGTGCGGATCGAGGCCGGACTGCTTCGCCAGGCGGGGGACATCCTCGCGGCGCTGGCCGGACGGCGCGCGATGCCGATCGTCGCTGACGAACATGTCGCGCCGCATCTGGCGACGCTGTCCGCCTCGCTGACGGGCGCGGGCATCCCGCACGAGACGATCGTCCTCCCCTCCGGCGAAGCGACCAAAAGCTGGACGGTGCTGGAACGGCTGACCGATCGCCTGCTGGAACTGGGCGTGGAGCGCGGCGATCACGTGATCGCGCTGGGCGGCGGGGTGATCGGTGACCTGGTCGGTTTCGCCACCGCGATCCTGAAGCGCGGCTGCGGCTTCGTACAGATTCCCACCACCCTGTTGTCGCAGGTCGATTCGTCGGTCGGTGGCAAGACCGGGATCAACGCGCGCGCCGGCAAGAATCTGATCGGCGCGTTCCACCAGCCGCGGATCGTGCTGATCGACCCCGATGTCCTCGATACGCTGCCCGCGCGACAGGTGCGGGCGGGTTATGCCGAGGTCGTCAAATATGGCCTGATCGATGACGCCGCATTCTTCGATTGGTGCGAGGCGAATGGCGCTCGCCTGCTGGCGGGTGACCCGGATGCGCGCAGCTATGCGATCGCGCATGCCGTCGCGGCCAAGGCGCGGATCGTCGGCCAGGACGAGTTCGAAACGAGCGGGCAGCGCGCGTTGCTGAACCTGGGGCATACCTTTGGCCATGCGCTGGAAGCGGAGGCAGGCTTTTCCGATCGGCTGCTGCATGGCGAGGCGATTGCCGCCGGCTGCGGGCTGGCATTCGCCTTCTCGGCCGATACCGGGCGCTGCGATGCGGCGGAGGCGGCGCGGGTTACCGCGCATTGGCGCGACGCCGGGCTGCCCGACGGGCTGCGTGCCAGCGGTATCGCCGCCCCCGCCGCACGGCTCGTAGAGCATATGCGCCACGACAAGAAGATGGCCGCCGGGACGCTGCCGTTCCTGCTCGCACACGGGATCGGCCGCACCTACCTCGACCGGACGGTGGCGCTCGACGAGGTCGAAGCGTTTCTGACCGAACAGGCGCGCTGACCCCCATTCGGCGCGGAACGCCCGCATCGGTCAACCCGTTACGGCTGCTCTTCCAAGGAGAGCGACATGCCTTACGTCAAGACGCGCGACGGCACCGACATCTATGTGAAGGACTGGGGAGAGGGCCGCCCCGTCATCCTGTTGCACGGCTGGCCGTTGTCGTCGGACAGCTGGGACCCGCAGATGAAGGCGCTCGCGGAGGCGGGCTTTCGCGCGATCGCTTACGATCGGCGCGGGTTCGGGCGCTCCGGGCAGCCCTGGTCCGGCTATGACTATGATACGCTGACCGACGACCTGCATGACGTGATGGAAGCGGCCGGCGCCGGGCAGGACGCCACGCTCATCGGCTTCTCGATGGGCGGGGGCGAGGTGGCGCGCTACCAGAGCCGCTATGACGGCAAGGGCGTGATCGCGGCGGGACTGATCAGCTCGGTCGTGCCCTATATGCTGAAGACCGACGACAATCCCGACGGCGTTCCCGAAGAAACGCTGCAGGAGATGGCTGACGGCATGCTGAAGGACCGTCCGAACTTCTTCCGCACCTTCTTTAAGGATTTCTTCGGGGTCGGCTATGTCACCAGCCCGGTCAGCGAAGCGCTGCTCGACTGGGCGTGGCGGCTGGCGATGCAGGCCGGACTGCAACCGACGCTGGCCTGTGCCGAAAGCTTCGGCCACACCGATTTCCGCCCCGATCTGGCGGCCTTCCGCGTGCCGACGCTGGTGCTGCACGGAACGAGTGACAAGACCGTCCCGATCGATGCCAGTGGCCGGCGCGCCGCGGAAGGGATCGCGAATGCGCAGCTGGTTGAATATGACGGCGCGCCACACGGCCTGTTCGCGACCGAAAGCGACCGGCTGACCAACGATCTGCTGACGTTCCTGGGGCGCTGATTTCCCCGCGAAACTGCCTATCGCCGCCGCTCGAACATGGTTTCGACGCGGCGGCGGTGACATTTGGGAAACAACCCGGCGGGTCGTGCCCCCGAGTTTATTTCAGCGGGACGATCACCTCGTCGGGATGCGCGACGTTCAGTTCCTTGCGCACCAGTTCGTCCACCATGTCAGGATTGGCATGACGCGGATCCAGCAAGGTGACGCGGTTCTTCAACATCGCCCGACGCTGATCGAGAATCGCATAGCGATGCTCGCGCTGAACGATCTGTCGCTTGTAATCGCCGAGCGCGAACACGCCGTTCGGCCCGAGCACAGCATAGGCCCCGAAAAAGCCGAGCACCGCCACGAACAGCGCCGGCGCGATCGCGCGACGCAGCGTGGCTTTCAACGGATGGGTCTTGCGCGGCATGACGGCGCGATTCTCGCGCGCCGCCCGCGTGTTGGCAAGAGGGATCACCGCGTCCGCAACACGTCACGACCCGCGTAGCGCGCGACGTCGCCCAATTCCTCCTCGATACGGCTCAGCTGATTGTATTTCGCGAGCCGGTCCGATCGCGCAAGGCTGCCGGTCTTGATCTGTCCGCAGTTGGTGGCGACCGCCAGATCCGCGATCGTCGCATCCTCGGTCTCGCCCGAACGGTGCGACATCACCGCGGTGTAGCCGGCGCGCTCGGCGATACGAATCGCCTCCAGCGTCTCCGTCAACGTGCCGATCTGATTGACCTTCACCAGCAACGAGTTGGCCAGTCCCTTGCTGATCCCCATCGCCAGCCGCTTCGGGTTGGTGACGAACAGATCGTCGCCGACCAGCTGCACCTTACCGCCGACCGCGTCGGTCAGCGCCTTCCAGCCGTCGAAATCGTCCTCGGCCATCCCGTCCTCGATCGACAGGATCGGATAACGCGCGACGAGATCGGCGAGATAATCGGCCATCGCCCCCGGCTCGAGCGTCAGATTCTCACCGGAGATGACGTATTTGCCGTCCTTGAAGAATTCCGTCGCGGCGCAGTCCAGCGCCAGCATCACATCCTCGCCCGGCGTGTAGCCGGCCGCCTCGATGCTCTTCATGATGAAATCGAGCGCGTCGGTGGTGCTCGCAAGGTTCGGCGCGAAACCGCCCTCGTCACCCACGGCGGTGGCCAGCCCCTTGTCGTGCAGAGCTTTTTTCAGCGTGTGGAAGATCTCGGAGCCACACCGCACCGCCTCCGCCAGCGACGTCGCACCCACCGGCATGATCATGAATTCCTGGAAATCGATCGGGTTGTCGGCATGCTCGCCGCCGTTGATGATATTCATCATCGGCACCGGCAGCACGTGCGCCGCCGCGCCACCGACATAGCGGTACAGGGGCAGCCCGCGCGCGTCCGCCGCCGCCTTGGCGACCGCAAGGCTCACCCCGAGGATCGCATTGGCGCCGAGCCGCGCCTTGTTGTCGGTGCCGTCGAGTTCGATCATCGCGTGATCGATCTCCATCTGGTCCTCGGCATCCAGCCCGGTGATCGCCTCGGCGATCTCGCCGTTGACCGCCTCGACCGCCTGGTCGACCCCCTTGCCGCCCCAGCGCGAGGCATCGCCGTCACGCTTCTCGACCGCCTCGTGCGCGCCCGTCGATGCGCCCGAGGGCACCGCGGCGCGACCGAAGCTGCCGTCCTCCAGCAACACGTCGACCTCCACGGTGGGGTTGCCCCGGCTATCGATGATCTGGCGGCCGTGCAGGTCGATGATTGCGGTCACGAAATGATCCCCCTATCGTGGTTGCCGTGGCGGCAGGATGGCGTGCCTCTAACCGCGTTGATGCGCCGCCGCAACGCGACGCCCGTCGCTTGGGTGAAGCAGCCGGGCGTAGCGTCCCGTTTTCGGGCGGACGGGAACCGCGCCGAAGCCAGCGGGGTTCTTCAGCATCGACCAGGGAAGGAACGATCATGGCCGAGCAACAGGATCACGACACATATCCGGCGATCACGCCCGCTGTCGGCGTCGAGGACGCTGCGGCGCCCGCGACGGCCGAGGCATCGGCACGGTCGGACGGCACCGTCAGCGGCGCCCGGCAGGCGCTGCTCGATAACGTGCAAAAGGGCCGCGAGCAGGCGACCGAGAAGGCGCGGCTGTTCGCCGAGGATGGCAAGACCCGCGCCACCAGCGCGCTCGGACAGCTTTCGGAGATGCTGAACGACGCCGCCGGACAGGTGGATGAGAAGCTGGGCGAGCAATATGGCGCCTATGCCCGGCAGGCCGCCGAAAAGGTGCAGGGCCTGTCGAGCGCGATCGATTCGAAGACCGTTGACGATCTGGTGGATGACGTGCGCGAGCTGGTGAAGAAGAGCCCGGCGATCGCGGTCGGCGTGGCGGCCGGAATCGGCTTCGTGCTCGCCCGGCTGGTAACCGCCGGCATCGATCAGCGTGACGCCTGATCGATGCCCGTGACGGACAAAGTCCTGCCGGACCCGGTGCGGGATACGGTTGTCGGCGCCGACCAGGGTATTCCGCACCTCGTCGCGCGGCTGACGCATGACGCGCGTGACGTCGCCCGTGCGGAGATCGCGCTCGCGAAGGCGAAGGTGCGCGATTCGGTGACTCGTTATCGCGCCGCCGCAGTGCGCTTCGCGATCGCCGGGGTGCTGGCGCTTGCGGCGTTGTTCGCCTTGCTCGTGGGCCTCATCATGACGCTGGCGACGCTGGTAGGGCCCGGACTTGCCACGCTGATCGTCGTCGGCGCGACGCTCGCTGGCGCGGCGGCATTGGGCCTGTCCGGCAGGGCGCGGTTGGCCCGATGAGCGGGGTCGAAGCAGCGGAAGCCCGCGCGATCGAGGCGCGCGCGCGGCTGACCAACACCGTTGAGACGTTGCAGGCCGAACTTGCACCGGAAAAGCTGGCGCGCGCGGCGGTTGCCGAGGTGACCGATGGCGGCGCGCGCGCCGCGCATGCCTCGGTCGCCGTCGCGAGGCAGCATCCGGCGGTGCTGGCCGGCGCGGGCGCCGTGTTGCTCGCGCTGCTCAACCGCAAGCGGATCCGACGCCTTTTCACGCGGCGAAACAGATGAGTCCGCTCCTGCCCGCCCCCTTCATTCTCCTCGTCCGACAGGTCGAAAGGATTGCAGCATGACCAATCACACCTCCCCCTCCACCGAGCCACACGGCCGGATCCGCGACGGGATCGACAGCGCGAAGGATGCCGCATCGTCGGCGTATGAAACCACCCGGACCAAGGCGAGCGAGGCGGCGCATGTCGCCGCCGATACGATCGATACCAACCCGCTGGGGGTGATCGTCGGCGGGCTGGCGCTGGGCGCACTGGTCGCCTCGGTGATCCCGCGCGGCCAGCGCGAGAAGGAGTGGCTCGCCCCCGTTGGCAAGAAGGTAAGCGCCGCCACCACCGCCGCGATCGCCGCCGCGAAAGAGGCCGGTCGTGCCGAGCTGGACAGCCTCGGTCTCAACAAGGGCGCCGCCAAGGACCAGGCCAAGTCGCTGTTCCAGGGCGTTCTGAAAGCGGCGGCCACCGCCGGTAGCGCGGCGGCCAAGGCGGGCAAGGACGGCGTGAAAAGCGCCTGACGCTCATTGGCGCGCGGCGCGCCGTCTGCCCCTTCAATTACGCAAAATTTCGCGATAGAAGCGGGGGAACGGCGGCGCATCGCGCGCCAGATCGGGTGCCACAGGGAGACGCGCAGCGTGCCGCCACCCGAGCCGTCGCGCGTTCGTTTCGTCATGTGGATTTGCCGGGCTGGTCGCGTGTGACGGCGTCTTCCGATCACCCACGTCCCCCTTCTGTCTGGAATCAGCCATGAGCAAGCTCCACCTCGTCTTCGGCGGCCGCGTCAGTGACCCGCGCACGCTGGAATTCGACGATCTCACCTCGATCGACGTCGTCGGCGTCTTCCCCGATTACGCCAGCGCCGAAAAGGCATGGCGCGCCGCCGCGCAGCGCACGGTCGACGATGCCGAGATGAAATATGTCGTCGTCCACCTCCACCGCCTGCTGGAACCGGACCTGCTCGCCAAACCGGCGGCGTAAGTTCCTCCGACGTGCCGGACGTGATCCGGGCCTCGCTTCTTCGCCCATCCGGGATCGTAGCGGGGCCCCGGATCAGGCCCGTGCCGACGAAGGATCAGAACAACTCGTCAAGCATCCGGTGAAAGCGCAGGCGTTCTTCGTTGACCTCGTCAATACCGACCGCAGCCAGAAACATCCGCTGCGCCTCTTCGCCGAAATCGCCGAGGTTTTCCCAGAGAATCGCGATATCCTGATAGGGATCGGCGACGCCCAGTCTTCCTACATCGACGCAGCCCGTCACCCTGCCGGACGCATCAAGCAGGATATTGCCAAGCGAGAAGTCGCCATGCGTCACGACGCGGCCCGTGGCGGCGCCGTACAGCGCTTCGGCTTCCGCGAGCACGGCGGCGGCGCTCATCCCAAAATGGTCGTCGGCGAAATCACCCTCATCCACCGCACCGGCTGCGACCAGCTTGCGCGCCGCCGCGAGCCGGACGGCTGCCGACGCATCGAACGGACATTCATCCGCGGGCAGCGCGTGGAGCCCGATGAGCATCGACGCGAAACCCCGAACGACCTGCTCCAGCAGCCCGGGGTTTTGCTCGAGCCACGCATCACCGGTTTTGCCGGGCACGGTCGACGTCAACAGCCACGCCGCGTCAGGATCGATGACGCTCGACACAAGTCGAGCCGCCGCTACGCGTCCTTGCAACCATCTGAGACGAATCGCCTCGTCGGCCACGGCATCCGCGACCGCACCTTCGCCATATTTGAGATACAGCCGCGTCCCGTCTGCAGCGATGACACGATGGATGATACCCCCCGATTCGCCTTCGGGTTCGCGCTTCCATGTCGCGCCGGTCAGCCGCTCCCGCCATGGCGGAGGGAGCGGGATCGGCATCAGATGAATTCGATCTTTGAGACCAGATAATAGCGATCGCCGGCGGGCACCGCGACCTCGATCTCATCGTCGACGCTACGCCCGATCAACGCGCGGCCAAGCGGCGAATTGTAGCTGATCCGCCCGGTCTTCGCGTCCGCCTCGGTCTGGCCGACGATCTGGTAACGGACCGGCTTGTCGTCCTCGTCCATCAGCGTCACGGTCGCGCCGAACACGATCTTGTCGCCCGACAGATCCTTCGGATCGATGATCTGCGCGCGGCTCAGCTTGTCCTCGATATCCGCGATCGACGCCTCGATCTGGCCCTGACGCTCCTTCGCGGCATGATATTCGGCGTTTTCCGAAAGATCGCCATGCGCGCGCGCTTCCTCGATCGCGTCGACGATCTGCGGCCGCTCGATCTTGAGGCGCTTCAGGTCCGCGGTCAGCTTCTCATAGCCTTCCTGCAGCATCGGCATCTTCTCGACGGTGGCCATCGCAAATCCTTTGAAAACACGTCCCCGAGCGGCCCCCTCCCCGAGGACCACCCGCACCATCCGACTATGTGGGGATCAGTTGTGCGGCTGCGAATAATAAGACTGCAACGGCCGTACTTCAAGCTTGCGGGTCGAAGCGGTGCGAATCGCCTCCGCCGCCTGCACCGCCGCCGAGGCGGTCGTGAAGTACGGAATCTTGCCGTTGACCGCCGACGCGCGGATCGGTTGCGAATCCTTCAGGCTCTGCCAGCCCTCGGTCGTGTTGAAGATCAACGCGATACCGCCGTCCTTGATTCGATCGACGATATGCGGGCGCCCCTGCGCCACCTTGTTGATCCGTTTCACCGGCACATCCGCCCGCGCCAGAAAGTCCGCGGTGCCGCCAGTGGCGACGATCGAGAAACCGTTCGCGACCAGCGCACGGACCGCGGGGACGATCGCTTCCTTGTCACCGTCCTTGACGCTGACGAACACCGCACCGGATGTCGGCAGGACGGTGCCGGCGCCAAGCTGGGACTTGGCGAACGCGGTCGTGAAATCGGTCGATATACCCATCACTTCACCAGTGGACTTCATCTCCGGTGACAGGACCGGGTCGATCCCGGGGAAGCGGCTGAACGGGAACACGGCTTCCTTCACCGCGAAATAAGCGATGTCACGATCGATCTTCGGCAGGTCGCGCAGCTTCTCGCCGGCCATTACCCGGCTGGCGATCTTCGCGATCGGCGCGCCGATCGCCTTGGCCACGAACGGCACCGTGCGGGACGCGCGCGGATTGACCTCGATGAGATAGACGAGCCCGTCCTTCACCGCGAACTGGATGTTCATCAGGCCACGAACGTTCAGCCCCCGCGCCAGCGCTTCGGCCTGACGCTCGATCTCGGCGATGATTTCGGCAGGCAGCGAATAGGGCGGGATCGAGCAGGCGCTGTCGCCCGAATGGACCCCCGCTTCCTCGATATGCTGCAACACGCCGGCGACCACCACATCATCGCCGTCGCAGATCGCATCCACATCCACTTCGATCGCGTCGCGCAGATACTGGTCGATCAGCACCGGCGCATCGCCCGACACCTGCACCGCGGTCTGGATATAATCCTCCAGCTGCTGGTCGCTGTCGACGATCTCCATCGCGCGCCCGCCGAGCACGTAGCTGGGGCGCATCAGCACCGGGTAACCGATGCGGTTGGCGACGTTCAGCGCCTCTTCGCGGCTGCGCGCGATGCCATTGGCGGGTTGCAGCAGCTTCAACCGGTTGACGAGCGCGGCGAACCGCTCGCGATCCTCCGCCAGGTCGATCGCGTCGGGGCTGGTGCCAAGGATCGGGATACCCGCCTTTTCCAGCGCGCGCGCCAGGTTGAGCGGCGTCTGCCCGCCGAACTGGACGATCACGCCCACCAGCTCGCCGCGCGATTTCTCGACGTGCAGGATCTCCAGCACGTCCTCCGCGGTCAGCGGCTCGAAATAGAGGCGGTCGGACGTGTCATAATCGGTGCTGACCGTTTCCGGGTTGCAATTGATCATGATCGTTTCGAAGCCCGCGTCCGCCAGCGCGAAACAGGCATGGCAGCAGCAGTAATCGAACTCGATCCCCTGCCCGATCCGGTTCGGCCCACCCCCCAGGATGACGATCTTGCGCCGGTCGGACGGCTGCGCCTCGTTCTCCGGCTCGCCGAAGCTCGGCGCCTCGTAGGTGGAATACATATAGGGCGTCCGCGCATCGAACTCCGCGGCGCAGGTGTCGATCCGCTTGAAGACGGGGCGAACGCCCAGCTTCACGCGATGCTCGCGCACTTCTTCCTCGGTCACGCCGCCGGTCATCGCCTTGACCGCCTCGTGGATCAGCCCCGATCCACGCGCGATCCCCCGCTCCATCCCGCGCAGATTGGCGGATTGCAGCGCCAGCCATGCGAGACGCTTGTCGGAGAAACCCATCGCCTTCAGTCGCCGCATGCCGGCGGCATCGATCGGCAGGCCGTTCGTCATCACCTCATTTTCGGCGGCGACGATCTCCGCGATCCGTTCAAGGAACCACGGATCGTATTTCGCGATCGCGTGCACCTCGGCGACGGTGAAGCCCTCGCGCAGCGCCTGCGCGGCGACCAGCAGACGATCCGGGGTCGGCGCGGCCAGCGCAGCCTCGATCTCCGCACGCGGCGCCCCGGCGAGATGCTCGACCTGGTTGAAGCCGGACAGCCCGGTTTCCAGCCCGCGCAGCGCTTTCTGCATCGATTCGTGGATGTTGCGCCCGATCGCCATCACCTCGCCGACGGACTTCATCGCGGTTCCCAGCACCGGCTCGGCACCCTTGAACTTCTCGAAGGCGAAGCGCGGGATCTTGGTGACGACATAGTCGATCGTGGGCTCGAACGACGCCGGGGTGGCGCCGGTGATATCGTTCTCGATCTCGTCGAGCGTGTAGCCGACCGCCAGCTTCGCCGCGACCTTGGCGATCGGGAAGCCGGTCGCCTTCGACGCCAATGCCGACGACCGTGACACGCGCGGGTTCATCTCGATGACGATCAGCCGGCCATCCTTCGGATTGACCGCGAACTGAACGTTCGAACCGCCTGTTTCGACGCCTATTTCCCGGAGTACCGCGATCGATGCGTTGCGCATGATCTGATATTCCTTGTCGGTCAGCGTCAGCGCGGGCGCGACCGTGATCGAATCGCCGGTGTGGACGCCCATCGGATCAATATTCTCGATCGAGCAGATGATGATGCAATTGTCCGCGCGGTCGCGGACCACCTCCATCTCATATTCCTTCCAGCCGAGCAGCGATTCCTCGATCAGCACCTCGG
>NZ_JBELIE010000071.1:0-15437 GCF_042091075.1 Sphingomonas sp.
ATCCGCTCCCATCTCGCGATCGAGGCGGGCGCGCGCGCCACGCCGGACGGCTGCCTCGAAGTGGACGACCATCAGCGTACCACCATACCGGGGCTGTTCGCCGCCGGCGATGTGGTGAAAGGGCTCGACCAGATCAGCCACGCGATGGGCGAAGCGGGGGTTGCCGCGACCACGATCCGCAATCGGCTGGCGGATCAGCGCCCGTTGCGGCGGTGACACACCCGGCCCGGTGGCGCTCCGCGATGACTATATATCGTCACATACTGGTTGATATAACAGCGCATCGCCCCTAGTCCGACCCGACAGGGATTAGGGACGCAAAAACATGAAAACATCACTGGGTGTAGCCGTCAGTTGGCTCGCGCTGGCCATCGCCACTCCCGCCGTGGCGCAATCGGCGTCCGGGGGGACCGACGCGACGAACACGCGGCAGGACGGCGGATCGGGTACGGTGTCGACCTCGTCGCGCCAACCCGTCGTCCGTGGGGACGTCCCTGCCGTCCGCAGCGACATCATCGTCACCGCACCCGTCGCGCGGAGCGAGCGTGATGTTCTGCAGGGCACGTCGGTGCTGAGCGGCGAAGCGCTGACGCGTGACCTGCGGCCGACCATCGGCGAAACCCTGACGCGACTGCCGGGCGTATCTGCCACCTCGTTCGGGCCGAGTGCCTCGCGCCCGATCCTGCGCGGCTTCCAAGGGGAGCGGATCCGCGTGCTGACCGACGGCATCGGTTCGATCGACGTGTCCAATACGAGCGTCGATCACGCCGTGGTCATCGATCCGCTGCTCGCCGAACGTGTCGAGGTGCTGCGCGGGCCATCATCGCTTCTGTTTGGCTCGTCAGCGGTGGGCGGCGTGGTTAACGTGGTCGACACGCGCATCCCGCGCTCACGCCCCGAAAAGGGCTATCGCCTGAGCGGGATCGGCACCTACGGCTCGGCGGCGAGCGAGCGCTCCGGCGAACTGGCCGGTGATGTCGCCGTCGGCGAGTATCTCGTGCTGCATGCCGATGGATCGTACCTGAAAACCGACAACCTGCGCATCGGTGGCTACGCTCTCTCGCCTGCCTCCCGCGCCGCCGCCCTCAGCCAGGTCGGACTGCCGCAAACCGCCGATGAGCCGATCGACTTCGCCGCCAATGCCGCGATCCGCGACAGGCTGCCCAACAGCTTCTCGGAAACCTGGACGGCGGGCGTCGGCGCGAGCATCATCACCGATACCGGGCAGCTCGGCATCAGCTACAGCCATTACGACAGTTTCTATGGCATTCCCGTCCGCTACGCGACCGAGGTCGGCCAGGAGCAGGAGGCCCCACGGCTCGACCTGGTCCAGAACCGGGTCGATCTGCGCGGCGAAGTGGAGACCGGCGGCGGCTTTCTGGATCGTATCCGCGTGCGTGCCGGCCATGCGACATATCGCCACTTCGAGCTGGAAGAATCTGGCGAGATCGGCACTGCCTTCTACAACAACGGGCTGGAAGGCCGACTGGAGCTGGTGCAGGCGCGCAAGGGCGCGTGGAGCGGCGCGTCGGGCGTTCAGTATTTCAACCGGCAGTTCAACGTCGTCGGCGAAGAAGCCTTTCTCCCCCGTAACGAAACGAGCCAGACCGGCATCTTCACGCTGCAGCAACTCGATTTCGGGCCGCTCAAGGCCGAGGCGGGTGCCCGCTACGAATGGACCGATCAGACCGCCCAGAACGATTCAGAAGATCGCTTCTTCAGCGGCAAGAGCAAATACGGGGCATTCTCCGGTTCGCTTGGCGCCTCCTATGGCCTGTCCGACGATGTGCGCATCGGCTTGAATGGCTCCTACACGGAGCGTGCACCGTCAGCAGAGGAGCTGTTCGCGAACGGCGGCCACGCGGGCACCCAGGCCTATGAATTGGGCAACCCCAATTTCCGGCTGGAACGCAGCTGGGGGATTGAGGCGACGCTGCACGCGCATAGCGATCGCGTGAATTTCGACGCCTCGGCCTATTACAACTGGATCTCCAATTTCATCTACGAGAACCAGGTCGATCAGGGCATCTGCGAGGGCGCGGCGGTGCAATATGGCGCCGTCGGGCGCGAGGTGGATCTGCCGTGTTTCCAATACACGCAGGCCGACGCGCGCTATTATGGCTTCGAGGCGGATCTCTCGGCCAATCTGTTCACGCTGGGCACCACGCGGATCAACGCCGACGTGTTGGGCGACTACGTCCATGCCAGCATCGTCGATCAGGGCCCGGTTCCGCGCATCCCGGCACCGCGCGTGCTGGGTGGGCTTGAGGCACAAGGCGATGCCTTCACCGCGCGGGCCGAGGTCGAGCATGTGTTCGATCAGAATCGCACGGCTCCGTTCGAAACCCGCACCGATGACTATACGATGGTCAACGCCAGCCTCTCGTTCTCGCCTTTCGGTCGCGACAACAAGACGCAGTTGATCGTGAGCGCGAACAACATCTTCGACGTGACCGCGCGCCGCGCCGCGAGCTTCCTGAAGGACTTCGCGCCGCTGGCGGGCCGCGATCTGCGCGCGACCCTGCGCTTCAGCCTGTAAGGGGGGGCGGCATCGGCAACGCCATCAGCGTGCCGATGCCGTTTTTTTGGGAAAGCGCCATGGCGTCAATGCGGCCGGTGACGTGACGATCCGCCGCTCACGATCATGCCGACAACGGGAACGGGCCTTCCCCTTTGAGATGGCTCGCGGTCTGCGCCGATCCACAGTACGGCCAGCCACCCCTCAACGCGTTCGCGCGCGGGCGATCCATCGAGCCTCGACGGAAGTGTTGTGATGTTCTGGGGGCTGCCCATTCTCTTCGGCGTCGCGGCCAGCGCCACCACGCTGCTGGGCGGGTATCTGGCGTTGCGCTTCGCGGAGCGTATCAGCTGGCTGCTGGCGGTCGCGGCTGGCGTCGTTCTCGGCGTCGCCTTCTTCGACCTGCTGCCGGAAGCACTGGAATATGGCGAGGGAAGCTGGTCGAGCCGTGCCATCCTGGGCTGCACCGCGGCTGGTCTGAGCGGCTATCTGTTGCTGACGCGGTCGCTTGCCAACGCCGAACGGCAACATGGCTGGACGTCGCACATCGCGCCGGCGAGCCTTACGCTCCACAGCTTCCTCGACGGGGTGGGTATGGGGCTGGCGTTCCAGATCTCGCCCGAGATCGGCTGGGTGGTCGCGCTGGCCGTCCTGACCCATGATCTGGCCGACGGCATCAACACCGTCAGCCTTGCGATGCAGGCGGCCCGGAAGGAAACGGCGCTGCGCTGGCTTATCGCCAATGGCGGCGCGCCGTTTCTGGGCGTGGTCGTCGGTCTGGCGATGTCGCTGCCTTCCGCGACGCTCGCCCCGATCACAGCGGTCTTCGCTGGGGTCTTCATCTACATCGGCGCCGTGGAACTGGTGCCGCGCAGCCTGGCGCGGGACGGCAGGATGCGCACCACGTGGCTGGTGCTGGCCGGTGTCGGCCTGATGCTGGGCATCACATTGATAGCGGAGTGACGCGAGCAACGGCGCGGCACACGGCATATGTTATGATACCACAAAACGCATTCAGCTTATAGAAAGGTCAAACCGTGTGGGTCGCGGGCGTGACCGGCAGGCTCCATCACTCATATCGGCGCAAGGCCAGCACGCTTATGATAGCGTTGCTGGCGCTGTGTGCGCTCGTTTACAACGGCCTCGTCCTCGCCGGGCATTGGCATGCGCCCCATCGGCCGGTCGCGATCAGCGTGCCGCCAAATCACGCCGTCGCATCGCAGCCGGACGCCACCTGCGAGCTTTGTGATGCCGTTGCCGTGCAGGAGCCTTTCCTGCCGTCGACCCAGGCAACGACGGCGTCATTGCCGTCAGCGATGTCGATCGCATCGGTCGACCGCCCCAGCTATCCCGTTCTGACGTCCCGTGCGCACGTCTGGCACAGCCGCGCACCACCGGAGCCGGTCTCGATCCTCTGAACATGGCACGATCGCCCCGCCATCGCATCGGCGGAGGCACGTGCCGGACGAGCCTATCCGGAGACTATCATGCGACCCATCCTGCTTGCCGGCGCGGCGCTCGCCGCGCTTATCCCCGCCGTCGTGTCCGCCCAACAGGCGACGCCATCGACCGACCCTGCCGGGGCCGCCAGCCCGGTTTCCTCCGCCAACACCGGCCGCGATATCGTCGTGACCGCCTCCCCGATCGGTCATGACCGCGATGATACGCCGGCGATCACCGCCAAGGTGAATGCCGAGGACATCCTGCGCAGCGGCGGGGCCAGTATCGCCGATTCCCTGTCCCGCGTCCCCGGAATCTCGACGACAGGATTCGCCACCGGCGCCAGCCGCCCGATCATTCGCGGCATGGACGCGACCCGTGTCCGCATCCTGGAGGACGGCACCAGCGCGTCCGACGTGTCCGACATCGGACCCGACCATGGCATTCCAATCGACCCCCTCGCCGCCCGCAGCATCGAAGTGGTACGTGGCGCCGGGACGCTGCGCTACGGCAGCCAGGCGATCGGGGGCGTGGTCAACGTCCTCAACAATCGCGTCCCTACCGCGTTGCCAACCAAGCCGCTGACGGGGGAACTGGACGGTACCTATGGCACCGTGTCGGATCTGTATCAGGGCGCGGCCCTGGTCGATGCGGCGGTCGGCAACCTCGCGCTCCACGCCGACGGCTTCGGCCGCCATGCCAGCGACTATGATACGCCGCTGGGCACGCAGCAGAACTCCTTCTTCCGCGGCTATGGCGGGTCGGTCGGCGGGTCATATTTCTTCGGTGCGGACCATGACAGTCACATCGGCGCGGCGATTAGCCAATATGACGCGAAGTACGGTATCCCGAGCGACACCACCTTCATCGACATGCGTCAGACCAAGGTGATGACACGCTCCTCCTTCGCGCTCGGCACCGGCTTGCTCCAGCGCCTGAACATCGACGGCAGCTACGCCAATTATTCACATGACGAAAAGGAGCCGGACGGCACGATCGACACGACGTTCCGCAACAAGGAATATAATGGACGCGCCGAACTCCTGCTGAATCGCATCGGTTTCATTAACAATTCGGCGCTCGGCGTAGAATATCAGCATCGCGACTTTTCCGCGATTGGCGAGGACAGTTCGTACCTGTTCCCGGCCACGATGGAGAGTTTCGCGGGCTATGTGTTCACCGATACGCAGGTGGCCGACAGGCTGCATCTTGAAGCGAGCGGACGGATCGAACACGTCCGTCTGAGCGGGACGCCGGCATCAGGGGTCGCGACAACGCCCGAGTTCAATCCGCTGAGCGGGGCGATCGGTGCGCTGTATGAAATCTCGCCCGCGATCAAGATCGGCGGAACCTTCTCCAGCACGGGGCGCGCACCGGCGTTGACCGAATTGTTCGCGCGGGGCGGCCACGATGGCCCGAATACCTTCGAGACGGGCGATCCGAACCTGCGGATCGAGCGCGCCAATTCACTGGAAGCGACGCTCCGCGTCCGCTCCGGTGGTTTCCGGCTGGATGGCAGCATCTACAGTAGCTGGTTCAAGAACTACATCTACGGGGATCTTACCGGCCGGGTCTGCGACGACGACGGGGTGTGCGCCGCAGGGGGCAATGGCGACCTGCGCGAACTCAACTATCGCCAACAGGGGGCGCACTTCCGCGGCGTCGAGGGCGAGGCGAGCTATGATCTGGTTCGCACCGCGCGCGGCGTGTACCGCTTCAATCTTCTGGCGGATTATACGCGCGCGACGCTCGACGACGGCAGCAATGTACCGCGTATCCCCCCCTATCGCGTTGGCGGCGGGCTGAACTGGCAGGGCGACCGACTGGATGCCGGATTCAATCTCATCTACGCGGGCCGGCAAGACAAATACGGTGCCTTCGACACCGCCACCCCCAGCTACGTATCGCTGGATAGCCAGATTGCGGTGCGGCCGTTCAACAGCCATCCCAACGTCGAAATCGCGCTGGTCGGCCAGAACCTGACGGACGATGTCCAGCGGCTGGCGACCGCCCTGAATAAGGATGAGGTGGTGATGCCGGGTCGGCGATTGATGGCGACGCTGCGGATCGCGACGAACTAAGGTACGCCCGTCACATCATCCGTAACGACGGGAGGGAGTGGCACCTCGCCACTCCCTCTTCCGTTCAGCCGTGGCAGGGGCAACCGGCATGATCGCAGCCGGTCGACTGCTGGTGGTGATTGGCGCAATTCTCGCCGCAGAAGAGGCGGCCGTCGGCCTGCACCGCCTTGTCGGTGCTGACGACGCAGACGCAATCGTTGCAGGCACACTTCACCATTTCGACAGTAACGCTCATGATCTTATTCCTCGTGGCTATGGTCTTCGGGTTCAAGCACGTGGTCCATCATGTTGGTGAGCATCGTGCGGACATGGCAGTCGGGCAGATCGTAGAAGACGTTGCGTCCGCTACGCGTTTGCTTCAGCAGGCGGCCCGCGCGCAGCAACCGGAGATGCTGCGACACGAGGCTCTGGCTGATGCCGACCTCTTCCGTCAGATCGCCGACCGAGCGTGGCCCGTCGAGGCAGGCCGCGACCAGCCGCAGCCGGTTCGGTTCCCCCAACAGGCGGAACAGTTCGGCGAGTTGTGTCCCTTCGTCCTGTGTCATGCACTCATCAACATATGAACAGGTTCTAATATGTTCATAGTCACATGGGTGTCAAGCGTTCTTGATGATGATGCCCGCATCTCACCCGCCGTCTCCGATGTTATGTGTGGACGCCATCGGTCAACGAGCAAAAACCGATCCCATGGGCGTCTAGATCGGCCGCGCCCATTGCACCACGACTGTTCGTGGTCGCTGGGTTCGGGTACGACGTATCGTGCTCGCGTGCCGTCTGGCTTGGAAGGCCGGTCGGCCGTCCGACACGGCAACGGTGGGCGTGATGTCTGGCGCGGACATGAAGATGGAAAGCATGCTCGTCGCCGGCGTATCCGCCCGCGTGTCGAACGATGACCCCGCTGCGATAGGGGCGCTGTGGGCGCGCTTCAGAGCCGCTGATATCGCCGCGCCGACCAACCCCGACATCATATGCGTCTACCATGATTATGAGGGCGACCACGAAGCGCCGTTCCGGATGACGATCGGACACCGGCAGGACGCAGCAATGGGCCGCACCGGAGATCTTGCGACCGTCACCGTTCCAGCGCAGCCGGTGATCGTGCGCGACGCCTCCGGCCCTCAGCCCGATGCGCTCATCGCGGCATGGCAGGCGATCTGGGGCGACAACCTGCCGCGCGCTTTCGTCGCCGACGTCGAGTTCCACGACGCGGCAGACCCCGAGCGGGTGACGATCCATGTCGGTATCCGGCCGTAACGTCTTCCCGCCCCATGCTGACGCGGGACCGCTGATGACGGTCTGGGCCGATGGCTGGGCGGCGACCAGGGCCCGCCCGCAACCCGTCGAGACCCCCTATGGTCGCTATATCCACGTCGACCGCCCCGATCAGATCGGTCGACATGTGATTGCCGAAGGGGCCGAAGCGTTTGTCGCCCCGCTCGCGGCAGGAATCACGATACCGGGCATGTACATCAAGGCGTTCGGCACCCCGGCCGCGATCGGCGCCATGCTGCCCGCCGGCTGGGCGGTCGAGCCGGCGGTCTGGCTGATGAACACCACGCTTGAGACGGCGGGTGACCGGGAGGTGACGCCGGCTGGCTATGTCGCCGCGATCGCTGGCGAGCGGGCGATATCCGTGGAGCTTCGTGATCGCGATGGCGACGTCGGCGCGACCGGACGGGCGGCGGTGGTCGGCCATTGGTGCGTGTTCGACCAGATCGTCACCGCCGAGGCGCATCGCCGCCGCGGCTTGGGCAGCGCGGTGATGCGGCTGCTCGGTCGGGAAGCCGCGTCGAGGGGCGCCGACCGGGGGCTGCTGGTCGCGACCGACGATGGGCGAGCGCTATACGAACGGCTGGGGTGGTCACTGAACGGCGCGGTCACGTCCGCGACGCTGGGCTGATCCTAGCAATGTTACAGACTTGGATGACCCAATCTAGCGGCAGCGCTCGCTTCGCGTATCCAAGCTCGATCAGCGCGTTGGGATTGGCAACGTGTTTGCCACTTGGCGACACAACGATCGGTGCGGTTAGAGCGTCGCGAATCAGATTACGATATATTCTCGCGCGGGCTGATCGCTCTGCCAGGACCAGAACACCGTTCGAGCCACGACTTCTCTCCTCGTGCTCATCGGGTGATTACTTGACACGAAAAAGCCAGGCCATCTCTGACCCGGCTTTCACCCGCGAAGCCGCGGAAAACGTTGGCGCGCCCGGAACGATTCGAACGTCCGACCCTCAGATTCGTAGTCTGATGCTCTATCCAGCTGAGCTACGGGCGCGTTGTGGAGCGGCGCTGTTAGACGGCGAATCACAGGGGCGCAAGTACGTTGCGTCGATTTTCGCACGGCTCTAGGCGAAAAAGATGCTTCGCCGCGCTCCCCGCTCCGATATGCGCCTCCGCGCCTGCTCCGTCACCCTGCTGGGCATGCTGTCGCTGACGGCCTGCACCAAGGATACCACGCCCTATCCGTCCCTGGCGCCGCGCCCGGCGGAGGCGATCGGGTTCGAGGAACCGGCTCCGCCACCCCCGGCGTCAGTCACCGCCGATCCGGAACTTGATGCCCGCGTCGCGCGGCTCGTCCGGCAGCGCGAGGAGGCGGTGGCCGCCTTTGATCGTGGCGCGGCGCGTGCCGAGGGACTGGCGCGCGCGGCGCGCGGATCGAGCGCAGGCAGCGAACGCTGGCTGGACGCGCAGACCGCACTCGCCGAACTGGATGCGCTGCGCGCCGCTCACGGCGATGCGGTGACCGGCCTCGAGGATCTCGCCGCGACGCGGGCGCAAGGGCTGCAGCCGGCCTATCCCGCACTCGAATCGGCTTTGTCGGCGTCACGCGCGACGGCGGCTGCGCAGACGCGGCGGATCGATGCGATCGCGGCGATGCTCGCGCCCGCCTGACCGATTAGAAACGCAACAGCGGCAAGATGCTGGCGGCGTCGTCGGTCCAGGCGGCGAACCCCGGACGGGGGCGCAGTGGCTTCCACCCCGCCCCGTCGAGCGAGAGAAACGCAAAGCTCTCCGGATCGCGCGACAAGACGATCCACGACGACGGCGTCGCGGCCTCTTCCAGGTCGGAAGGGTTATGGCTGAGCAGCATCGCATGCCAGCCGCCATCCCGCGCCGCCGCCGCAATCACCGGCGCGAGATCGATGAAGCGGTTCGAGATATGCACCGCGAGTACCCCGGACGGCGACAGGACGCGCCGATAGGTCGCGAACGCCTCCCGCGTCAGCAGGTGCATCGGCACCGCATCCGAGCTGAAGGCGTCGAGCGCCAGGACATCGAGCGAGCGATCGGCCTGCCGCTCCAGCGAAACCCGTGCATCCCCCAGCACGACGCGCGCCTGCGGCACGCAGCGAGATAGGAAGGTGAAGCGTCGCCGCGACAGCGCCTCCATCACCGGATCGATCTCATAGAAACGCCACTGCTGCCCCGGTCGCGCGTAACAGCCGAGCGTGCCGGTGCCGAGCCCGACCACGCCGATCCGGGCGTTCCTGCCATAGAGGGTCGGTGCTGCCTCCAGCACCCGGCCGACACCCGAATCGGGCGTATAATAGGTCGTCGGCGTCCGCTCCCGCTCCATCGAGCCGGTGAGCTGAACCCCGTGCAGCGTCGTGCCGTGGATCAGCGTCCGCCGTCCCGCCTCCTGCGCGACGGTATAGACACCGAAATAGCTGCGGATGCGCGCATCGCCCTCGATCGAGAGCGTCAGCGACCGCAGCCCGCCGAACAGCAGCAATGCGACGGTCAGCACCATCAGATAGGGCCAGCGAGCGCCCAGCGTCGCGAGACCGATCGCGGCGATGACGACGAAGGTGGCGGTGACATGATGCACCACCGTCAGCCCACCGGGCTGCTGAGCGCCATAGAAGATGGCGATCGCCAGTGCCGCCATCGTGACGATCGCCGCCGCCGCGGTCGTGCCGGGACGTTGCCACCAGTTGCGCAGCCCCTGCGTCAGATAGGTTTGCGGCACCAGAGCGCCCGCCCCCAGGATCAGCAGCGGATATTCCCACGTCCAGTCGAACAGGATCGGCGCCAGCAGCCCGGCGAAGACGCCGCCGCAAGCGCCCCCGATCGACATCGCGAGGTAGAAGCCGGTCAATCTCGCCGGCTCGGGGCGCAATCGGTACAGCCGCGTGTGCAACGCCACCGCGACGACGAACAGCAGCATCAACGCCAGCACCACGCTGAGCGTCGGGGTCTCGTTGAACCCGCCCATCATGATTCCGCCGAACAGCAGGATCGTCACCGGCGCGAAGCCGGTGATCGCATTCGCCATCGAGCGCCGCGCCGCGAACGCGATCGAAAAGCTGAGCAGATATAAAGCGAGCGGGATCACCCACAGCAACGGCATCGCGACCAGATCGGTGCTGATGAAGGTCGACGTGGCCAGCATCAACCCGGAGGGCACCGCGCTCAACGCGATCCAGTGCAACACCCGCCAGCGCGTCGGCGCGGGTTCGCGCGCCATCTCCACGCTTGGCGGTGCCGCGTCGGGGAGGCGCGTCGCGCACCACCATGTCAACGCCATCATCGCCAGATAGCCCGCGCTCCATAGCCAGCGCTGCTGCGTCACGTGCAACATCGGTTCGACCAGCAACGGAAAGGCGATCAGCCCCGCGAAGCTGCCGATATTCGACGCGGCGTAGAGTGGATAGGGATCCGCCCCGGCGCGCGTCGCCGCATACCAGCGCTGGATCAGCGGGGCCTGCGCCGAGGTGATGAAAAACAACGGGCCGATCGAGGTGACGAACAGCCACGGCACCCACAGCGCCGGCTCCACCCCCGCCGGCAGCGCGGCACCCGACAGTCCGATCGGCAGAAAGGCGCAGGCGGCGAGCAGCAATGCGCCGTGCACCATCGCCTGTCGTCGCGGTGCCAGCCGCCCCAGCAGATGCGCATAGGCATAGCCGCCCAGCAGCAACGCCTGATAGACCAGCATCGCCGAATTCCACACCGCGGGAGTGCCGCCGAGCCGCGGCAGCGCCAGCCGCGCAATCATCGGCTGGACGAGGAACAGCAGGAACGATCCGGTCAGGATCGTCAACACATAGGGCCAGTGCAGGACGACGCGCCCCGCCGCCGGTGCCTTCTCACCCATGAGTCGGCCGGGCGATGCGATACAGAAGATGCGAACGCAGCGGATCGCCGGCCGCAAGATCGGGATGTTCGAAATCGCCCTCCGGCGCCCGCACCATGCCCAGCCGTTCGATCAACCGACGGCTGCGCTTGTTCGCCGGCACGGTGACCGCCGCGATCGAGCGGACCGCGAGATGTTTCCAGCTCCACGCCAGGCTGGCGCGCGCGGCCTCCAGCGCGAGTCCCTGCCCCCATTGATCGCGTGCGAGGCGCCAGCCGATTTCCACCTCCCCGTCGATCGGTCCGCCACCGGGCAGCAGCCCGCAAAAGCCGATGAAGCGCGCGTCGCTGCGCCGTTCGAGCGCCCAGAAGCAATGACCGTAACGGCGCTGGATCGCGGTCATCCGATCGTGATCGCGACGGCAGTCCGCCATTGTGGCGCGCGGGCCGTAGAAGCGCATCACCTCGCGATCCTGCCCCATCGCGTAGAAGGGGCGGATGTCCGAGCGGCGCCACGGCCGCAGGATTAGTCGATCGGTGACGATCACGCGGCGCGGTCGATCGCGAAGGTGACCGTGCGGCGAAGATGGTGCAGGCGATCGAAATCGGGATGATCGAACGCGCCATCCGGCAGCGGCCGCATCCCGAGCCGCTCCATCAGCCGCTGGCTGGCATGATTGCTCGCGGCGGTGATCGCGACGATCCGGGCCGTATCGAGCGTCGCCCAGCCCCAGGCGAGCATCGCTGAGGCGGCTTCGGCGGCAAAGCCCTGCCCCCACGCATCGGCGGCGAGCATCCAGCCGATCTCCACCTCGCCCGCGATCGGCGTTCCGGGGGCGCCGGGTTTCAGCCCGCAGAAGCCGATCGTCGCGGCATCCGATTTTCGAACGATCGCGCGGAAACCCAGCCCTTGCGCGCGATAACCGGCATGCCGCGCGATCGTGGCATCGGCCATCTGCGCGTCCTTCACCGGGCCGAGATTCTCCATCACGCGCGGATCGGCCCATAGCGCAAGAAGCGGGGCCCGATCCTCCGGCTGTGGATAACGCAGCGTCAGCCGGGCGGTGTCGATCGGATCGACGCCGATGCTCACGCGGTCAGCAATCGCGCCGCGTGCGCCGCATGATAGGTCAGCACGCCCGAGCAGCCGGCGCGCTTGAACGCCAGCAGCGTTTCCAGCACCATCGCGTCGCGGTCCGCCGCGCCGGCGGCCACCGCCGCCTCGATCATCGCATATTCGCCCGATACCTGATAAGCGAACACCGGCACGTCGAAGCGCTCTTTCACCCGGCGCGCGATATCGAGATACGGCAGCCCGGGCTTCACCATCACGCTATCCGCCCCCTCGGCGAGATCGAGCGCGACCTCGCGCAGCGCCTCCTCGGCGTTGGCGGGATCCATCTGATACGTGGTCTTGTCCCCCTTCAGCAGCCCGCGACTGCCGACCGCATCGCGAAACGGGCCGTAGAAGGCGGAGGCATATTTGGCGGCATAGGCCATGATCTGAACGTTGACGTGTCCATCCTGCTCCAGCGCGGCGCGGATCCGCCCGACGCGGCCATCCATCATGTCGCTCGGCGCGATGATATCGGCGCCGGCACGGGCCTGATTAAGGCTCTGCCCGATCAGCACCTCCACGGTGGCGTCGTTCAGCACATAGCCCGCATCGTCGAGCACGCCGTCATGCCCGTGGGCCGTATAGGGATCGAGCGCGACATCGGTAAGGATGCCGATCGCCGGCACCGCCTGCTTGATCGCACGGATCGCCCGGCACATCAGATTGTCGGGATTGAGCGCCTCCGCGCCGTCGTCGCTACGCCGCTCGCGTTGCGTGTTCGGGAACAGCGCGAGGCACGGGATACCGAGCGCCGCCGCCTCCCGCGCGCGATCAACGAGCAGATCGACCGACCAGCGCGACACGCCCGGCAATGACGCGATCGGTTCCTCGACGCGCTCGCCCTCGGTCACGAACAACGGCCAGATCAGGTCGGCGGTGGTCAGGACGTTTTCGGCATGCAGCCGGCGGCTCCAGCCGGCAGCACGGGTGCGGCGCAGGCGCAACGCGGGATAGGCAGCATTCATGGCGTGGCTTTCGGCCATCGGCGCACCCGGTGCAAGCGTTACGGAAGCGAAACGCGCGTTGATGCGTTGGGGTGGCATGAGCGAAATCCGCACCGCCGCCCTGATCGTCAACGCCAAGTCCCGTCGCGGGCAGAAATTGTTCAAGCGCGCCTGCCGCCGGCTGCATCAATTGCCGTTCAAGGTGGAGCCGCATGCGGTCCGCGATCCCAAACATCTCGACCGCACGGTACGACAGGCGCTGGAAAACAAGCCCGACCTCGTCATTCTGGGCGGTGGCGATGGCACGATCAGTGGCCTGGTGGACCTGCTGGTCGGCCATGACGTCATCCTCGGCGTGCTGCCGCTCGGCACCGCGAACAGCTTCGCGCGGACGTTGGGCCTGCCGCTCGACATCGATGGCGCGATCGACATGCTGGCGACGGGCACGCCCAAGCGGATCGATCTCGGCATGATCGACAATGATTATTTCGCCAATTGCGCCGCACTGGGGATCAGCCCGCAGATCGCCGAATCGGTTCCACATGGCCTGAAAAAGGTGTTGGGGCGGGTCGGCTATCTCGGCTGGGCGGGCTATCAACTCGGCAAGTTCCGACCCTTCACCCTCTTCGTCGACGACGGGACAAGCGGCGAAAAGAAGCTGCGGGTGGTGGAGGTGCGGATCTCCAACGGCCCCTATCACGGCGGCACCTGGCTGGTGGACGAAGCCGCGGTCGATTCAGGCCAGATCGTCGTCCAGGCGGTGCGCGGCCATTACAAGCGCCGTCTCGTCGCCAATTGGGCGTGGAGCTTCC
The DNA here is from genome assembly GCF_042091075.1 of Sphingomonas sp. Classification (GTDB taxonomy): domain Bacteria; phylum Pseudomonadota; class Alphaproteobacteria; order Sphingomonadales; family Sphingomonadaceae; genus Sphingomonas. Next base: position 13,992 of record NZ_JBELIE010000071.1, read on the forward strand.
TCGGCCGGCCCGAGCGGCATCACGATACGATCAGTTTTTCCGGCACGTCGATCAAGATCCGCACCGATCCGCCGCTGCCGATCTCGATCGACGGAGAGGTGCTGGCGCACACCCCGGTGACCGCGCATGTCGCGCCCGGCGTGATCCGCGTGATGGTGCCGCGCACGCCCGCCTGAGCCGCCCGCGTCAGGCGGGTTTTACCACCCCGACCGGCTCCACATCGGCGTGGCTGCGCTCCTCGCACCCACGCGGGTCGGCTATCGTCAGTTCGCCCTTCCGCCAGGTTCCGCGCCAATAATACAGCAGGGACAGCGACATGCTGGTCAGCAGGCTGATCGGAAAGGCCCACCATAGGGCATCCAGGCCCAGTATCGGGCGCAACAACGCCACCGCGCCCAGTCGCACCGGAAACATCGATACAAACAGGATCGCCAGCGGTCCCCAGACCGCGCCATTGGCCCGCACGGTACCGAACACCACCATCGTCACGCCGAACAGCATGAACGCCCAGCTGACGACCGCATTGATATGCTGGGCGATCGGGATGACGCGACTGTCCGACGCGGCGAACAACGACAACAGCGCGCGATCGAACATCCACGCGACCGCGATCACCGCGCCGGTGATCAGCAGGTTGAACAGGATCCCCGATCGCGTGATCGCGCTGACCCGGTCCCAGCGCCGCGCGCCGATATTCTGCGCCGCCATCGCGCTGACCGCCGCGCCGATCGCCATCGCGGGCATCTGCACATAAGTCCACAATTGCTGTGTGATGCCGTAAGCGGCGGTGACGTCGACGCCGTGGCGATTGACCAGCCCCACCATCGTCAGACCCGCGGTCGAGATGACCAGCATCTGCGCGCCGATCGGCAACCCCTTGGACAGGATGACGCGCACCAACGCGGGCTGCGGTACGATATAGCCGATTTCCGCCCCTTTGAGCCGCAACGGCAGGTCCCGCCAGCGAATGTAGAGCAGCAGCGCCCCGCACGAGACGATATTGGCGATCAGCGTCGCGGTCGCCGAACCAGCGATCCCCAGCGCCGGAGCGGGGCCCAGCCCAAGGATGAACACCGGATTCAACGCCGAATCGAGCACCACCGATAGCCCCATGAACCACAAGGGCGTCAGCGAATCGCCGATCCCGCGCAGCCCCATGAAAATCAGCACCAGCAACATCGACGGCGGCAGGCCGAGGAAGATCACCCGCAGATAGGCCAGTGCCTCGTCATAAGCGCCTCCGGGCGTCGCCAGCAGCGTCAGAATGTCTCGCGCGAACAGATAGCCCAGCGCGGCGGTCAGTGCCGATCCGATCAGCACGAGGCCGACCGCCGAACCGAATGCGCGGCGCGCGCCATCGTGATCGTGGCGGCCCCAGCTTTGGCCGACGAGGATCGTCGCCGCCATGCCGAAGCCGAACACCATGCCGAACATCAGGAACATGAT
>NZ_JBELIE010000242.1:0-1549 GCF_042091075.1 Sphingomonas sp.
GACGCGGGCGAGATCGTCGAATGGGTTGGCGTACACAGCGACATCACCCATCAGCGCGCCGCCGAGGCGGCGTTGCGCGATCATGCGCAGCAGCTGGAACGGCAGGTACGCCATCGCGAACGCGCCGAGGAGCAGCTACGCCACCTCAACGAAACGCTTGAGGCGCGCGTGATCGATGAGATCGCGACCCGTCGCGAGGCCGAGGCGAAACTGGCGCAGGCGCAGAAGATGGAGGCGGTCGGCAAGCTGACCGGGGGCGTAGCGCACGATTTCAACAATCTGCTGCAGGTCGTTTCGGGCAATCTGCAATTGCTGGCGAGGGATGTCGCCGGGAACGAGCGTGCCGAAAAACGCATCGGCAACGCGCTGGCCGGGGTGGCGCGCGGATCGAAACTGGCGGCGCAGCTCCTGGCGTTCGGCCGTCGGCAGGCGCTGGAGCCGAAAGTGGTCAACGTCACCCGCTTCGTTCGCGGCATGGATGACATGCTGCGCCGCGCGATCGGCGAGGGGATCGAGATCGAAACCGTCTTCGGCGGCGGCTTGTGGAACACCTTTATCGATCCCGGCCAGATCGAGAATGCGCTGCTGAACCTCGCGATCAACGCGCGCGACGCGATGGCGGGGCAGGGCAAGCTGACGATCGAACTGGCGAATGCGCATCTCGACGACGATTACGCCCGCACCCATGACGAGGTGGCGCCGGGGCAATATGTGATGTTGGCGGTCAGCGACACCGGCTGCGGCATGCCGCCCGAGGTGCTGGACAAGGTGTTCGAACCGTTCTTCTCCACCAAGGCGGAGGGCAAGGGATCGGGACTGGGGCTGTCGATGGTCTATGGCTTCGTCAAACAGTCCGGCGGGCATGTGAAGATCTATTCGGAGCCGGGCGAGGGCACGACGATCAGGCTGTACCTGCCGAGGGCGGTGGAGGCCGAGGACGTCGAGGTGGAGGTGCACAACGGCCCGATCATCGGCGGCACCGAGACGGTGCTGGTGGTCGAGGATGACGAAGAGGTGCGCGCCACCGTCGTCGAGATGCTGGCGGACCTTGGATATCGCGTGCTGAAGGCGGTGGACGCGCAAAGCGCGCTCAACGTGATCGAAAGCGGTATCCCGATCGACATGCTGTTCACCGACGTGGTGATGCCGGGCTCGCTCAAGAGCCCCGAACTGGCGCGCAAGGCGCGTGAGCGGATGCCCGAGATCGCGGTGCTGTTCACCAGCGGCTATACCGAGAATTCGATCGTCCATGGCGGGCGGCTGGATGCCGGGGTCGAGCTGCTGTCAAAGCCGTACACGCGCGAGGCGCTGGCGCGGAAATTCCGTCACGTCCTGGCCAATCAGCGACAGCGCAACGATGCCGCCGTGCCGCCGCTCACGGCACCGCTCGATCGGGTGTCGTCCGATCTGGCGCCGGCGCCGGCTGCACCAGCGCGCGCGGCGACGATCCTGCTGGTCGAGGATGATGCGCTGATCCGCGGCGCGACGGCCGAAACCTTGCAGGACGCGGGGCATATCGTCGTCGAGGCCGCCAGCGCCGAGGAGGCGA
>NZ_JBELIE010000242.1:1559-2915 GCF_042091075.1 Sphingomonas sp.
GACCGCGCCGATCGACGTCCTGATCACCGACATCCATTTGCCGGGATCGTCGGGCATCATGTTGGCGGAACGCGCCCGCGTGGTTCGTCCGGCGATGCGGATCGTCATCGCGAGCGGCGACACGGCGTCGATCGGCGATGCGCTGCCGGGAGCGATGGTGTTGGCCAAGCCCTATAATGCCCATCAACTGCTGACGGCGATCGGGGGCGGCGTGACGGTCGAACGCCGCGCGCTGGAGGGGGAAAGCGAGGGATAATCGGGCACGGCCGATCAGGCGCGCGCTCCCGGCGCGGCCGGGGATCCTCGGTCGCGAGTGCAGGTGGACGATGATCCCGAGCCGGGTTGGACGGCGATGCCGGACCTGCCGCCCCATCTTGTCAACCAAGCCCCCGCTCTGCCACGGGAACCCGCATGACGTTGCTTCTCCCGCTCCTGCTCCTCGCCGCTCCCGTAGCCCCCGACCCGCAGTCGGACGGGCCGCCGATCATCGTCAAGGGCCCCGAACCCGCGCAGCCGCAGACACCGGCGACGATGGTGGTCGAGCCGGTGGCGATGATGATCGCGACGTTCGACGCCGACGGCAATGCGCTGGTCGACCGGTCCGAAATGCAGGCCGGGGTCCGCGCATCGTTCGAGACCGCCGAGAAGATGGCGGGCGTCGCGGCGACGTCCGGCAAGCTGCGCTACATCGCCTTCGCCGATTGGGCGCTGACCTTCCTGGGGGATCGCAACGCGCTGCCCAGCCCGTTCGAGGTCGATCGCGATAGCGACGGCCAGATTACGCTGGAGGAATTGCAGGACCAGTTCTCACGCCTGTTCGCGCGCTACGACAAGGATGGCAGCAAGACGATCAGCCGCGCCGAGTTGCTGACGTTCCGTACCGCGCCGATCGACGCGCGGGGGCCGACGATGGGCCGCCGCCCCCCGCCTGGCGCGCAGGACGGCGAGAAGGGCGGCCGGAAGGGGCGACGCGGGCGTGAGCGTCCCGCGCCAGCCCCGGATACGCCCGCGTCACCGGACGGCGACGACCGGGACGCCCGGTGACGCGCTTCGCCTTCTCGATCCATGCCACCGATGGCGCGGCGCGAACCGGGCAGATCGCGATGGAACGCGGCACGATCCGAACGCCCGCGTTCATGCCGGTCGGCACGGCCGCGACGGTGAAAGCGATGAAGCCCGCCGACGTCGCGCGCGCCGGAGCGGACATCATCCTGGGCAACACCTATCACCTGATGCTGCGCCCCGGTGACGAGCGGGTGGCGCGGCTGGGTGGGTTGCATGCCTTCATGGGCTGGGACAGGCCGATCCTGACCGACTCGGGCGGCTATCAGGTGATGAGCCTGTCGGAACTGACCA
>NZ_JBELIE010000072.1:0-2368 GCF_042091075.1 Sphingomonas sp.
GATCTGGTACGCCTGCCCTCGCTGTTCGAGCCGCGCGGCGACGAGGCGGGATCGCTGGCCTGGGTCGCCACCCCGGACACGCTGCATTGCGCCCCGCTCGGCTGGCCCGGCATCCGGCGGGCAATGGCGACGCTGGCGTCGTGGTTCGACAAGGCGGACCCCGCGCTGATGATCTGCGACGTGTCGGCGGAAATCGCGCAGCTGGCGCGGATCTGCTCCGTCCCGCACGTCAAGGTCCTGCAACATGGCGACCGCGGCGATCCCGGCCATCGTGCCGCTTATGATGGGGCGGCGGGATTGCTGGCGCCGTTCCACGCCACGCTGGCGCAACCGGACTGGCCCGTGTCGATACGCGCGAAGACCTGTTTCGCGGGCGGGCTGGGCGTGGATGTGCGCGTGCCGGAGCGCGAGGTGGCGCGCCAGCGCATCGGTGTCGGCGTCGATCAGGAGATGATCCTCGTCCTGTCGGGTGGCGGGGGCGACGGCTTCGCGCAGGCCCCGCTGGGCGTGGGCGCACGCACGCTGCCGCACGCGCGCTGGATCAGCATCGGCAAGATCCAGCGCGACTGGCACGCGACCGAGCCGGCCAATATCGAACATCGCGGCTGGGTCGACGATGCGGCCGACCATATCGCCGCCGCCGACCTGGTGATCGCCTCGACCGGCAATACCACCTGCCAGCAGATCCTGGCGGCGGGGCGCCCGTGGCTGGCGGTGCCCGAATGGCGCTATTTCGATGAGCAGCACCGCAAGGCCGATGCACTGATGGCCGCTGGCGTGGCGACGGTGCGCCCGCATCTTCCTTCCTCGGCGCAGGGGTGGAGCGCCGCGCTGGCCGAAACCCGCGCCGCGCACCGCGCCGACCGGCAACGCGCGATGATCGACGATTCCCCCGCCGACCGGGTGGCGCTGTGGCTGGAGGCGCTTGCCGACCGGCTCTGGACGCCGGCGGTCCCCACCCCTTCCCTCACCTCCGTGGAGCGCCGTGCGCTATGATATCTCTCTCCGTCGTCACCTTGGCGAAGGGCCGCCCCGATCATCTCGTCAACGTCGTGCGCGGTCTGTCGATGCAGACGGTGATGCCGAGCGAGTTGATCGTCGCGGTGATGCAGGAGGAGGAATATCGCCTGCCCGACGCTCCGTTTCCGATCCGGCAGATGCGGATCACCGGCGAGAGCCTGCCGCTCGCTGCCGCGCGCAACGCCGCCGCGCGCGCGGCGGTCGGCGAATGGCTGGTGTTCCTGGATATGGACTGCATCCCGACACCGACGCTGATCGCGGACTATGCCGGCTTCCTGAAGGCACATGATGCGCTGTTGATGGGCGAGGTGATGTACCTGCCGGGTGGCGCGACCGCTGGCGACTGGTCGTGCGATGCCTTTGCCGCGATCGCGGAGAAGCATTCCGACCGGCGCGGCCCGCCGGCCAGCGGCGTCGAACGCTGCCAGGATTATCGCTGCTTCTGGTCGCTCAACTTCGCGATGCGGCGCGATACCTTCCTGTCGGTCGGCGGGTTCGACGAACGCTATGTCGGTTACGGCGGTGAGGATACCGACTTTGGCAAGGTCGTCGACCGTGCGGGCGTGGCGATTGCATGGATCAAGGGCGGCCTCGCCTATCACCAGCATCATCCACATCATATGCCGCCGGTGCATCATCTCGACAGCGTCGTACGCAATGCGGAGCTGTTCGAGGCGAAATGGGGCTATCGCACCATGGGGCACTGGCTGCACGCCTTTCGCCTGATGGGATTGGTGGACGACACCCCCGGTCAACCGATCCGCATCCTGCGTCGCCCCGAGGCAGGCGATCTGGCGCTGACCGGGCAGCAGAGCCACCAACCCTATGCCAATTCCGCCCGGGTGCTGCGTCTGCTGGAGGCGGAGGCCGCGCGCACCGCCGCGCCCGATCGGGCATCGGTCGCCGTTGCGGCATGAGGATCGCGATCCTTGCGCGTGTCCGCCAGCGGATCGCGCAGCCCTTCGCGGGGGGAATGGAGGCGCATGCATGGGATCTGGCGGCAGGGTTGCAACAGCGGGGACATGATGTGGTCCTGTTCGCCTCCGGCGACAGCGACGCGCGTTTCACGATCGATGCGGTGCTGGACGAACATTATGAGCGCATCTTTCCCTGGGCGGAGCATCGCGGCTCGGCGCCGCTGATCGCGCATCTCGACGCGGGGTATGACGCCGCTTGCGACCGGATCGCGGCCGGTGGCTTCGACGTCGTTCACAACAACAGCCTGCACCGCTTTCCGCTGGAGCGGCGCCGGACCGAGGCGACGCCGACCGTCACCTCGCTGCACGTGCCACCCTATGACGCCTTGCACTGGTTCGTCGCGACGAGCGCGGCACCGCAACATCGCCTG
>NZ_JBELIE010000072.1:2378-15335 GCF_042091075.1 Sphingomonas sp.
CGGGCGGACCGGCGATGGCGCAGCGGTCTGGTGCGGGCGGATCACTCCCAACAAGGGCACGCATTATGCGGTACGCGCGGCACGCATCGCGGGCCTGAGGCTTACCCTGTTCGGGCCGATCGAGGACCCGGATTACTGGGACGAACAGGTTGCGCCGCTACTCGGCGACGGCATCGCCTATGGCGGGCATCTCGACGGCACAGCGCTGGCGGCCGAACTGGCAAGGGCGTCCCTGTTCGTCTTCACCCCATGCTGGGACGAACCGTTCGGACTGGTGGCGGTGGAAGCGATGGCGTGCGGCCTGCCCGTCGCCGCATTCGACATGGGCGCCGCGCGTGAGGTGATCGGTGATGCGGGTGCCTTCGCGCCGCCGGGCGATGCCGTCGCGCTGGCGGCGGCGATGATCAGCGCGATCACCCTGCCACGGGCCATTCCGCGTGACCGTGTCGCGCGGATGTTCACCCGCGACCTGTGGCTCGATAGCTGCGAGGCGCTCTACCGGCAGGCGGGGCAGCGAGACGCGATGCTGGCGGCCTGACAGCGCGGCGAAGCCAAATGGCATAATCTTCGTTACCCTCGACGAACGACGGGAAAGGTTGACCATCATGGCTCGGATCATCGTGGTGACGGGCGCCGAATCGGGTATCGGGGCGGCATGCGCGGCAGCGTTCGGTGCGGCGGGCGAGCGGGTGGCGGTGCTGTATCATTCGGATGCCGCCGCTGCCGAGGCGAGCGCCGAGGCGGTGCGGCACGCCGGCGGCGAGGCGATGACCATCCAGGCAGCGATCGATGACGAACATTCGGTCGACGCCGCCTTTACCGCGGTGGAGCGGCAATGGGGCACGGCGGACGTGCTGATCAACTCCGCCGGGCTCAATATGAGCGGGGTGAAGGTGCGTGACATGTCGGTCGACCAATGGCGGCGGTTGATCGATACCGATCTGACCGGCGCCTTCCTCGTATCACGCCGTTATCTCACCGCGCGCGCGGAAGGCGATAACGGCGGGTCGATCGTTCATATCTCCTCGATCCATTCCTACGCGGTGCGCGCGGGCGGGGCGGATTATTGCGCCGCCAAGGGCGGGCTGACCAATCTTGTCGAGACGCTGGCGATCGAGGAAGCGCCGCGCGGCGTGCGCGTCAATGCGATCGAACCGGGGATGATCCTGACCCCGATGAATGCACGGGCCCAGTCCGACGTGGACTATCGCCACGCGCTGGAGCGCAACATCCCGCTGGGGCGCGCCGGACAGCCGGACGAGGTAGCTGATCTGGCGGTGTTTCTTTCCTCCGACAAAGCCCGCTACATCACCGGCGCACGGATCGTCATCGACGGCGGGCTATCGCTCATGCAGGCGCTCGGCGCATGACGGCGCCCGTTGGCGGCGATGCCGTCGCCGATCCGCACCGCAAGGATATGGTCGAACCCGCCCCGGTCGTGCTGGACTTCAACGTTCAGCGGATCGAGGACGTCGTCCTGGACGGGCCGCCCGCACTGATGCAGCGAGACCTGATGAGCCCCTATGTCTGGCGCGAGCGCGACGGACGATGGGGGATCATGGTCCGTGCGGTGCTGCGCCCCGGCGCGACGCTGACCGACACCGGCGTGATCTGGGCGGGTTGGAGCGACAACGGCACGCGGTTCACGATGCTCGACGCACCGTCGATCGTCCCCGGCCCCGAGCCGCACGATGCCGGCGGGGTGGAAGATCCCACCGTCGTGCGGACGGACGATGGCTATATCGTCTATTATACTGGCGTGCTCGCCGATCACGCGCATGGCGAACTCGGCTATGCCAGCGGCCCGACGCTGGACCGGCTGGAGAAACGCGGTGTCGCGCTCGCCTCGTCGAAGTCGGAGGGGAATGCCAAGGAAGCCACGATCGATCGCACCCGCGACGGCGCCTGGCGATTGTTCTACGAATATGCCGCCGACGAGGCGTCGCGGATCGGGCTGGCGATCGGGCCCGACGTGGCCGGGCCATGGGTCGAACAGCCGACTCCCTTCATGCCGCGCGCGGACGGCTGGGACAATTGGCACCTGTCGACCGGGCCGCTGCTGACCGACGACGCGACCCGCCCGGTGATGTTCTATAACGGCGCGACCCGCGACGCGCGCTGGCGGATCGGGTGGGTTGCGTTCGACGCGGATTATACGCGCGTCGTGTCGCGCGGGATCGAGCCGCTGATCACCCCGCCGCCAGCCGACGAACGCGGCGCGTCCGATATCGCCTTTGCGGCGTCGGTGGTCGTCACGGAAGGAGCGATCTGGCTCTATTACTCGCTTGAGGACCGGCGCCTCGCACGCGCGCTGATCCGGCGTAGCTGATCCGGGGGAAACACCCCGTCCCACCCCACATATCGGCCAATAAAACCGCGTCATTCCTCGGTCATCGGAGTGTCACCCGATCTGCGCAAACCGGGCCTACCGCCCGCGCAGGGGGCTACCCGAAATGGGTAGCGAGGGAGGTCGCGACATGATTCGCCATACCGCTTCGATCGCCGCACTGGCGGCGGCGTTGTTCTTTTCGTCGGCAGCCAATGCGCAACAGGCCGCCGTCGCCGACGCGCCTGCCACCAGCACCGCCGACGACGCCGGCGACTCGACGATCGTCGTGACGGGGCGGCAGACACGCACCTCGGTTGAACTGCCCGGCACTGAGATGCAGAAGATCCTGCCAGGGGTCAGCCCGCTGAAGGCGATCCAGACCCTGCCCGGCGTGCTGTACATCACCGCCGACCCCTGGGGCTATAACGAGCAGAACGCACAGCTCTTCATCCACGGCTTCGCCGCCAACCAGCTCGGCTATACGATGGACGGCATCCCGCTGGGGGATCAGAGCTACGGCAATTACAACGGCCTCGCGCCGCAACGTGCGGTCATCTCGGAGAATGTGGGCCGGGTGATCGTGTCGACCGGCGCGGGTGATCTGGCGACCGCGTCCAACAGCAATCTGGGCGGGACGATCGAAACCTTCTCCTCCGCTCCGCTGACGACGCTTGGCTTGCAGGCGGCACAGACGGTCGGCAGCTACGGCACGTCACGCACCTTCGTCCGCCTCGATACCGGCGTGTTCGACGGCACCTCCGCCTATGTGTCCGCCGCGCGCCAGCGCGCCCGCGCATGGGACTTCAACGGCATTCAGGGTGGCTGGCAGGTCAATGCCAAGGTTGTTCACGACGGCAGCTTCGGCAAGTTGACCGCCTATTTCGACTATAATGACTTCACGCAGCCGAACGAGGATGCGACCGTATTCTTCCAGCCTTCGGCGGGCGGCACCGCAACCGCGACGCAACTCTACACCCCATATGTGAAGCCCTTCTTCTATCCCGATTTCAACGGCTATCGCACAAGTTATCTGAGCGCATTGGGCAATTCGCCATCCGCCGAGGGAAGCAATTACCGTAACTATTATTCCGATGCGCAGCGCACCGATTACCTTGGCTATGTCCGGCTGGAGACGCCGCTTTCGTCGCGCGCCAACTGGTCGACGACGGGCTATTTCCACCACAATGACGGCGCCGGGGTTGTCGCCGGGCCGCTCGGCCAATCGATCACGACCGCGCAGGCGTATCTCGATCCGGCCTATGCCACCCTGCCAAGCAACTGTCGGTTCAGCGCCAACAACAATGGCAATCGCCCGTCGGCCTGCACCGCGCTGACCGCGGCACAGGCAGCCGCGTCGGGCGCCGCGCTGGTCGCGGCGACCGGGGGATCGGGGCTGATCACCCGCACCACCGAATATCGCATCGACCGCGTCGGCGTGATTTCCGCGCTCGCTCTCGAACTCGGCACCCACAAGATCGAACTGGGCGGCTGGTACGAACATAACAGCACCACGCAATGGCGCCGCTGGTATGGCGTCAACGTCAACAATCCCGACGCCAGCACACCGTACATTCGCCCACTCGACGTGGCCCAGCCACTGTTCACGCAATATCAGGGCGACGCACGGATCGAGCAGTTGCAGCTTCACGTGCAGGACAGTTGGCAGGCGACGCAGCGGCTATTGGTGCAGGCCGGATTCAAGACGAGCGCGCAATGGGCGGAGGGCCGTTTCCCGGTACAGCCGCGCATCGGCTCTCTATCGGGGCTGACCAGCACCTTGCCGCAAGGGCGGATCAACACGCTGCGCTGGTTCCTGCCCGCGATCGGCGCCAGCTACGATATCAACGGATCGGAACAGATCTTCGCCAACGCGCAGAAAAACCTGCGGCAGTATCAGGCATATCTCGCGGGTGGCGGCGGCCCGTGGTTCACGGGCAGCCAGGCGGCATTCGACGCCTTCGCCAGCCAGGGCAAGCCGGAAAGCAGCTGGACCTATGAAGCCGGGGTGCGCACCAACCGCTCCTTCGGCAGCGATATCTCGCTGAGCGGGCAGGTGAATTATTATCATGTCGATTTCAGCAACCGGCTGCTGGCGATTTCGACCAATCCCGGCGGAATCGCGGGCGGGCAGATCACCGGCGGCACATCGCTCCTGGTCAATGTCGGCAGCGTGAAGACCAATGGCGTGGACGCCGCCTTCACGCTCCGCTTCGGCCGGACCTTCTCGCTGTACAACGCCGCTTCGTACAATCTGTCGAAGTACCAAAGCGACTATACCGCGGCGGCAAGTGGCATCGGTGCGGCGACCGATTCGTGCATCGGCGGCTTGCTGGTCACCAACGGCGTCGTCCCCACTTGCGGCAAACAACTGCCCGGCGTGCCCAAATGGCTGAACAAGACCGTCGCGACGCTGACCACCGGCCCGATCGAGACGCAGGTGATCGGCGACTATGTGGGGCGCCGCTTCGCGACGTTCAGCAACGATGCCAGCGTCGGTTCGTTCTTCCTCACCTCGCTGCGGGTGGCAGCGCGGGTGCCGGATCACGTGGTGCCGCTGCGCCGCCTCGAACTGGCATTGAACATCACCAATCTGTTCGAGGAGAAGGGCGCCTCGACGCTATCGGTCGGGTCGGCGACCAACAGCTGGGCGGTCTATCCGATCCCGCCGCGCCAATGGTTCGTCACGCTGTCGGCAGCATATTGATCCGTGGCCCGCGGATGATCGGCATGCGCCGGCCATCCGCGTCGGTCCGCGCAGCCGATCCCCGCGTCCGGGCGTTCAGCCCGCATGCTGGTGTTCCTCGATTTCGAAGCCTCCTCGCTTGGCAAGCACAGCTATCCGATCGAGGTCGGCTGGGTGTTCGAGGACGGACGCGCGCAATCCTTCCTGATCCGGCCGGCGCCGGGCTGGACCGATTGGGACGGGCAAGCGGAGGCGATCCACGGAATCGCACGCGCCACGCTGATCGCGGAGGGAACCGCGCATGACGAGGTCGCCGAGCGGATGATTGCGGCGCTCGACGGCCATGACTGCCGCGCCAGCGCACCGTCATGGGACGGCAAGTGGCTCAGCGTCTTGCTTCGCGCTGCCGGCTTGCCTCGGCATAGCCTGCGGCTGGGCGACAGCGACGATGCCCATCGACAGGCGGCCGAGGCGATCCTCGCGCCGATCCTGCCCGCGGCGGGGTTGCAGGCGGCGGTGGCGGAGGCACTCGCACTGGGCGAGGTTCGCGCGCCCGATGAACCGCCCGCCCATCGCGCGCTGGCCGATGCCCGGGAGGAGCGTCAACGGTGGCTGCGGGTACAGGCGATCGCGCACTCGATCGCCCGCCGCGCCGTGCATGGCTGATCCCCCCGCCACCACGCCGGACGGACGCTATATCGTCGTCCGTGGCCGATTATGGCGCGCGACCAATCCCCGGCTCGACGCGGACCGGCGCGCGCTGCTGGTCGCTGACCTGATGACCGCGCGCCGCGATGTGGGGGTCGCCAAACGGCATGGCGATGCCGCTGCGGAGCGCGCCGCCCGCGCCCGCGTCGACCACGCCAAACATGGGCTGGGAGAGCGCGGCCCGGTGTGGTGGAGCGACGGGGCGCCCGATTATCACCGGCACATGGCGCGCAACACGCCTTATGCCGAGTGGTTCGCGTCCCTGCCGGGCGCGCCGCCTGATCAATGCTCGACCAGTTCGACGACCTCAAAATCATAACGGGTCCAGCCGCGCGTCGCAGCGGCTTCGGCAGCGGCGGCGCGTTTGCGGTTGGCGTCGCGCAGCGATGCGCTATGGCCCCAGAATACCTCGGTCGCCCCGTTCGGCAGATAAGCGACGATCCGCCAGTAATGCGTGAAGCGCGCAGAGGTCGGCCCGATCGTCTTGACATAGCCGTCCGCCATCGTGGCGGTGAGCAGGCGTTTCTTCCTTGCCATAGCGCTCCCCGGACGGCCCCGACTTCCCCCCCGGGGTCAACCCTCGCGGGCGACCTGAAAACCGGCGAACGACTGGCTCACCGGCATCAGTTCGAGCCGGTTGATATTAAGATGCGGCGGCAGGTTCGCGATCCACGCCACTGTCGCGGCGATATCCGCCGCCGTCATCGGCTGCGCGCCCGCATACAAGCTGTCGGAAGCCGCTTGGTCGCCGCCGGTGCGGACCAGCGTGAACTCGGTTTCCACCATGCCCGGATCGATCGCGGTGACCCGCACCCCGGTGCCATGCAGATCGACGCGCAGATTGAGCGAGAATTGCTGCACGAACGCCTTTGTCCCGCCGTACACATTGCCGCCGGCATAGGGATAGCTGCCGGCGACCGACGCGATATTGACGATCGCGCCCTTGCGCTCGATCAGCGTCGGCAGCAGGCGGTGCGTGATCGTCACCAGCGCGGTGACGTTGGTATCGATCATCGTCCGCCACTGCGCCAGATCGGCGCGTTGCGCGGGGGCCGTCCCCAGCGCCAGCCCGGCATTGTTGACCAACAGATCGATCCCGCGAAAGCGTTCCGGCAATTCCGCCAGCGCGCGGTCGAGTGCGTCCTCATCGGTGACGTCGAACACCGCCGGGTGGACCCGCTCGCCCAGGTCGCGGGCCAGCGCGGCGAGCCGTTCGGCACGCCGTCCGGTCGCGATCACCTGCCACCCGCCCGCCACCAGGGCGCGCACCGTTGCCTCCCCGATGCCCGAAGTCGCCCCGGTCACGATCGCCGTCTTCATTCCGTCGTCTCCCATCGCCGCCGCGTGATGACCTGCCCCGGCGCGTCGATGCGTGATAAGCGTCCGGCCGGCGGCGTCCAGCCTTGCCTTCGCCCGCGTTCGGCAAGGCAGCGTTGCCGTTAATGCGCTGGTCGCCGACGATGCGCCGCCCTATCTCCCTGGTCCGGCAACATCCAGCACCGGCGGAAAGGAAGATCGCAGATGGCGAACGAGGACGGAGCCAACAACCAGCCGCAGGGCTATGTGCCCCCGGCGGTGTGGACATGGAATCGTGACAATGGCGGCAAGTTCGCCAGCACCAACCGCCCGATATCCGGCGCGACCCACGACAAGCAACTGCCCGTCGGCGAGCATCCGCTACAGCTTTACTCGCTCGCCACGCCGAACGGGCAGAAGGTGACGATCATGCTCGAGGAGCTGCTCGCCGCGGGCCATCGCGGCGCCGAATATGACGCCTGGTTGATCGACATCGGCAAGGGCGACCAGTTCGGCAGCGGATTCGTCGCGATCAATCCCAATTCGAAGATCCCCGCGCTCGCGGACCACAGCACCTCTCCCCCCACGCATCTGTTCGAGAGTGGTTCGATCCTGCTGTACCTCGCCGAGAAGTTCGGCGCCTTCCTGCCCGCCTCCGGACCGGCGCGGGTGGAAACGATCAACTGGCTGATGTGGCAGATGGGATCGGCGCCGTTCGTGGGCGGTGGCTTCGGCCATTTCTATGCATATGCGCCGTTCAAGATCGAATATGCGATCGATCGCTACGCGCTGGAGGCGAAGCGCCAGCTACACGTGCTGGACACCCATCTGGCGGATCGCGCCTATCTGGCGGGCGACGATTATACGATCGCGGACATGGCGGTATGGCCATGGTACGGCGGCCTGCTCGTCAACGGCCTGTACAATGCGCAGACCTTCCTCGCGGTGGAAGACTATCCGAACCTGAAGCGCTGGGCCGAGACGGTCGGCAGGCGCGAAGGCGTGCGGCGCGGCCGGATCGTCAATCGCCCGAGCGGCGAGCCAGGCGAATACCTGCGCGAGCGCCACGCAGCGGCAGATATCGACGCCGCTCTGGCGGAAGCGGTCGCATAGCGCGACAGGAAGCAGGCATCATCAGGCTGGAGATCGCGCGCACGGGCAATTCGTGGCGCGATCCGCCGCGCAGTCCCACAGACTGCCAACGGCGGAACCGCGGCTTGATGCGCGCGATACTGCACGGCGAGTCCGGCGCCATCTCCGCATGATTGGACGCACGGAAGAGGAAAGCGCTGTCGACGACGTGTCAGAATTTATACTGTAACTGAACCGAAATGGTGCGTGGATTGCCGGGTACCAGGGTGTTGATCTGATAGATCTCGCCAGTCGGCAGGCCGCCTCCATAATAGACTCTGTTGAACGCGTTCTTCAGGTTCGCACTCAGGGTCCAGCCGGCGTTATTGTCTCGAATTCCGAGACGGAAATTTGCCAGTACGTAGCCACCGATACGCGTGCCTGCAAAATTGGCGGAACGCGGCGAAGTGAAGGTTTCGGTTTGCCCGTAAGCATCGCCATGCAGCAGCAACGAGAGGCTATCGGATACCGGGGCCGTCACATCCGCAAAGACCGTCCCGGACCATTCGGGCGTATCGGGAACGCGGTCAAAAATCTGGCTGATACCGTTGGCGTTCACCCGACCATCGGTGAATGCGGAGTTGATATAGTTCACAGTCCCGCCCAGGCTCAGCCAGTTCGTGGGCTGAACCCACAGATCGCTTTCGACGCCATAAACGCGGCCTTTTGGAACATTGACCGTCACCGAAGCCGGGTTCCCGAGCACAAGCGTATAAGCAGTGCGCTGACTGTTCTCGATCCAATTGCGATAAAGGGCGAGGTTGAACCTGGTGGGCATGTTACTTACACGCCCTGAGAACTTCGCACCCAATTCGACGTCAGTGACCATCTCCTGATTGTAGATGTCACCACCAGCTGCCGCTCCCGCATCGATCGGTGCAACCGTCGTGTTAAACCCGCCACTCTTGTAGGCGCGTCGTGTCGTGGCGTAGAGAAGTACGTTGTCGAACTGCTGCTGCAATCCGAAAGTCCAGCTCCAATTCGAGTAATTTGCACGCTGGCGATAATTGACACCAGGCACTGCGGGATTCTCACCCAGCGCCCTACGATATGAGTCGGTGGGCAAAGTATCCTTGCCGACATCTTCGCTTGTATAGCGCACACCGGCGGTCGCGGATAAACCGCTATCGGTTACCTTGAAAGTTCCCTGAGCATAACCCGCCAGGGTTGTGTTACGTAGAATGTAGTCGTTGAATTGCTCCTGGCCGCCAAAAAGAATATCAAAGAACCGGCGGGTATGCTGCCGCTCATCTCGCTTTTCATCGGCAAAGTAACCGCCCGCGACGAAATCCAGCCTATCCGAGAAGATTTTCCCTTTGAGCTGAAGCTCGTCGGATATCTGCCAATTGTCTTGGATTGCGGAAAGGCCCTCCCCACGATATCCTTGCTCTGCAATGCCATAAGAGGTGCCATCGGCATCCTGGGACAGGCTGGAATTGATCTTCGAGAAACCGATGATGTTTACCAAGTCGATCGTGTCGCTAAGCGGCACGGTCGAACGATTGGTCACAATGTGATTTTCCGTTCGAAAAAAGTTGTCGCCATCTATCGCCACCTTGAACGGACCACGCGCATTCTGATCCGCCAGAAACTGCGTGAGACCCGTGGCCGGATGGCCTGGCGTCGAAAAGTAATTGTTATAATAGGCCGCAATCACATTGGCTGGAACGGCGCCGCCAGTGAAGGCCTGGATGGTGCCGATCCCGGTGGCCGTCTGCAGCGGAGTGGAGTTTCCCGCGTACAGGGCCGTAACCGGGATGTAGGGCGGCGGAGAACCTGTGAAGGGCAGCAGGCCTGATATCACACCGATCGTGTTGCTGCTGTCCGACTTGAAATACTCATATGTGGTGATGTTGGAAAAGCCGTTTGATTCGAGGCGCAGGGTGCCGCGAAACCCATATCGCTCGATATCGCCTTCGCGACCGCCGAGAAGAATGTTTTCCTGAAACCCGTCGCGACGTTCGTAGAAACCCGCGAGGCGCAATCCAAGGCCGGCGTCCTTTACGAGCGGAATACTGACCGCGCCCTCGACCTTTGCGGCGTTATAATTCCCGTAGGATGCGTCCACATAACCGTCGAACCTGTCGCCGGGCAACGCGGTGGCAAACAATACGGCACCACCCGTCGCGCTGCGACCGAAGAGTGTGCCCTGCGGCCCTTTGAGAACCTGAACCGAACTGAGGTCGTAGAACACCGTCGCGTTGGAGCCGGGCACCTGGACTTCATTGATGTAGGGAAGCACGCCCGGTCGCGTGCCGCTGTAGGCGTCCTGAGATTGGCCGCGAAGCGAGTAATTGACCTGATTTGAGGATGCGCTCGTACGAACGGACAGGCCCGGTGTTGCGACCCTGAGATCCTCCTCCGTGCCGATTTGAGCGTCGCGCAATTTCTCGCTCGTGACAACGGCGACTGAAACGGGGGTTTTGGACAAGGCCGTGTCGCGACGCTGCGCCGTGACGACGATATCCGCCCCGTTCGCCGCGCCGGAAGGGGTAGCCATATCCACCTTAGCCGTGCCGGGGGTTCCGACATCGGGCGACACCTGAGCGAGCGCCGGCGCGCCAAGCACTGAAGAAGCCGCGCCTGCGAACAAGATGGAACGGATGCGCATGATATTTATCCTCCCCAAAAGGGCCGTTGCCTGCCGGATACATTTCCGATCTGGCTAAAAACGATACGCAAGCACACTATCAAGTCAAGCGATATTTGGTTCGCTAGCTTACTGGTGTGGCCTGCCCTTTGACGGCGTTTCCCGGCGTCGGCGTCTCAGAACCCGACCCGGTCCGCGCCCTTGAGATCGAGAATCGCTCGTGCTTCCTGTGGCGATGCAATTTCTCGCCCCAAACCCTCGATGATGGATCGGACCTTCGATACCTGCTCGGCGTTCGACGTCGCCAATCGACCGGCACCGATCCAGAGATTGTCTTCGAGGCCGACCCGAACATGCCCCCCCATTGCCGCCGCCTGTGCCGCAACCCGCATTTGAGCCTGTCCGGCAGCGAGCACCGACCAGTGATAGTCCGCGCCGAACAGCCGATCGGCGGTCCGCTTCATATGCAGCACCTCCTCCGGGTGCGCCCCGATTCCGCCAAGCAGGCCAAAACAGGTTTGAATGAACAGCGGCGCCTTCACCAACCCCTCGCGCCAGAAATAATGAAGGTTGTGCAGGTGACTGGTATCATAGCATTCAAATTCGTATCGAGCGCCGGTGTCGTTCAACGTTTCAAGCGCGTAGCGGATATCCTTGAAGCTATTACGAAACACCAGGTCGTGACTGGCCTCCAGCATCGCTGGTTCCCATTCGTACCGGAATTCACTGTATCGCTTGAGCATCGGGAACAACCCGAAGTTCATCGACCCCATGTTCAGGCTGGCAACTTCCGGCTTCCATACCGCCGCGGGCCGAACCCGTTCCTCGACAGGCATATAGGGCGATCCACCCGTCGTCAGATTGACGATCACGTCCGAGGATTGCTTGATGACCTTCAGAAAGGGTTCGAACGCCTCTGGCGACTGATCGGGGCGCCCGTCCTGGGGATTGCGAGCATGCAGATGGACGATGGCCGCGCCCGCGTCCGCCGCCTCAAGCGCCGAGCGCGCGATCTCCGCTGGAGTGACCGGCAGGTGTGGCGACATCGATGGCGTGTGGATCGATCCCGTGATGGCGCAACTGATGATGACCTTCGACATGCCTTGCTCCCCGCATTTTGACGATCTTCTGGCTCAGTCGGCGATAAGGTCACGCGCCATCGCCGCGATATCCGCAGGCTGGGGGACGAAAGCTGTTTCCAGCGGCTTCGAGAACGGAACGGGGCAATAGGCCCCGCCCAGGCGCTTCACCGGCCTGCGCAAGCGACCCCACAACTCCTCCTGGATGGTGGCGGCGATTTCAGCGCCGATCCCGAACGCTTTCACCGCTTCGTGGACGACGAGCGCCCGACCGGTCTTGCCGACCGACGCCAGGACGGTTTCGCGATCCCAGGGGGCGATCGTGCGGAGGTCAACCACTTCCGCGGAAATCCCCTCCCCTTCGAGTTCAACTGCTGCCGCAAGGGCATGACCGACCATCAAGGAATGGGCGATGATGGTCAGATCGGTGCCGACCCGCGTGACACGCGCCTTGCCGAGGGGATGCTTCTCGAACGTCACATCGCCGGGGGTCCAGAGACTGGGAATATTCTCGATGAAGAGGACCGGATCTTCGTCCTCGATCGCGCTGCGCAACAAGCCGTAGGCGTCGTCGGGGGTCGACGGAGCAACCACCTTCATCCCCGGCATATGGGCGAACCAGGCCTCGAGATAGTCGGAATGCTGACCACCGGTGGAGAAGCCCGCGCCCGTGGTCGTGCGGACGACGATCGGCACCGCCGTCTGTCCTCCCGACATAAAGCGCAGCTTGGCCGCGTGGTTGTGCAGCATGTCCATGGCGACGGTGGTGAAATTCATCATCATCACCTCCGCCACCGGGCGATAGCCACCGATCGACGCACCGATCGCGGCGCCGACGATCGCCTGCTCCGCGATCGGCGCGGTGCGCACACGCGCCTCGCCGAAGGCCGTCGACAGTCCCTTGGTCGCGCCGAAGACGCCGCCTTCCTCCGGATCAGCCACGTCCTCGCCGATCACCAGCACGCGCGGGTCCGCCGCCATCGCGTCATGCAGCGCGCGATTGATCGCCTCGACGATCGTCATCTTCTGGGGTGCGGTCATCGTCCGGTCCTCACGCAATTTCCTGCGCGAACACGTCGCGCGTCAATTCGGCCTGTTCGGGGAAATCCGCCGCGAACGCGGCGGACACCGCTGCGTCGAT
>NZ_JBELIE010000243.1:0-2893 GCF_042091075.1 Sphingomonas sp.
AGACCCGCAGACCACCGCCCACATGTCCCTTCATCAAATCACAATGTCAAAGAGCCAACCGACGTCAAAACCGGACAACCTTCGTTCCCCGCTATCTCTACCGGGGGACTTGGTGTCCGTTGATGTGGCGACCGATGCGAGCGGCTGTTTCAGCAGCACCGCGTCGGTGGAGTGGCTTCTATGCGGGCGGCCCCAACCCGTCAAACACTTTTTGCAATTTTCTTTCACTCACCGCGCAAGGCCGCAGAATTCCGCGACTTTTAACCCGCTAATCACCTCTGTTGGCTAGGGCGGGGCAATGATCGATGCGCCGAATCACGACGCGAATCCGGCGCGCGACCGCGATTCCGGGCTCGCGCGCACCGTCCGCAGCGCGGTGCTATGGCGATCCGGGGCGCAGATCGTGGCGCAGCTGGTGCAGTGGAGCGCCACCTTCCTCGTCATCCGCATCCTCGCCCCGGAGGATTACGGACTGTTCGCGATGACCGGGGTGATCCTCGCCTTCACCGCGCTGCTCGACGGCTATGGCCTCGCCAGCGCGCTGGTGCGGCAACCGCATATCACCGCCAGGCAGATCCGCCAGGCGCTGGGCGTGCTGATCATCCTCAACGGCACGCTGTCCGTAACGCAGATCGTCGCGGCCCCGTGGGTCGCAGCTTATTATCGCCAGCCAGAGATCGTCGCGCTACTGCGGGTGCAGGCATTCATGTACCTCACCACACCGTTCATCGCATTGCCCGCCGCGCTGCTGAGCCGGCGGATGGACTTTCGCGCGCAGGCCAAGGCCAACATGCTCGCCGCGCTGGCCGCCGCGCTCACCGCGCTCGGCACCGCGCTGGCGGGCTGGGGGGTGTGGACGCTGGTCGCCGCGCCGTTCGTCCTGTACGCGACTCGCGCCGTGGCGATGTCGCGCGCGGCGCGCTTCGCCATGGTGCCGCTGTTCGACTGGCGCGGCATCGGCCATCTCGTCCGCTACGGCGGAATGATGGCGCTGGGGCAGCTGTTCTGGTTCATCCAGACGCAGGCGGACGTCGCGATCGCGGGACGTTACCTGACGCCGCATCGTCTGGGCATCTACACCACCAGCCTGTTCCTCGCACAGATCCTGGTCGCGAAATTCGTCCCCCCGCTCAACGAAGTCGCCTTTTCCGCCTATGCGCGGCTGCAGCACGACAGGACCGCGCGCGCGCAGGCGTTCGTGAAGGGCGTGCGGATCGTGATGGCGGCGGCGCTGCCCTTCTACCTGGGGCTGGCGGTGACCGCGGAGCCGCTGGTGCTGACGGTATTGGGCGGGAAATGGCGCGAGGCGATTCCGGTAGTGCGCTGGCTCGCGCTGGCGATGCCGTTCATGACCCTGCAGGTGCTGTACCAGCCCGCCTGCGACGCGATCGGCCGCCCCGGGATCAGCGTGCGCAACGGCGCGACCGGCGCGGCGATCATGACGATCGCCTTTCTGATCGGCATCACCCACGGTGTGACCGGCCTCGCGCTGGCGTGGGTCGGCGGATATCCGCTCTATCTGCTGATCGCGAGCCGGCGCGCGCTGCCCGCGATCGGCGCGCGCGCGCGCGACGTGATCGGCGCGATCCTGCCGCCGTTGCTGGCCGCCGCGGCAATGGCGATGATCGTCCTGCTGCTGGACCGGTTCCTGGCCTTGCCCGATCCGGCCGGTCGGCTGGCGATCCTCGTGCCCACCGGTGCGGCGAGTTATGCGGTGCTGCTATGGATCGTCGCGCGGCGGCTGGTCCGCGAACTGTATTCGCTCGCGCGGCGCTGACGGGCCTCAGGCCTGCTGGATATAGGCCCGCATCGCCATCGCTTCGGCTTCGATCCGATCGATACGATATTTCACCAGATCGCCGATCGAGACGAAGCCGATCACCCGACCCCCATCGACGACGGGCAAGTGCCGGATCCGCCGGCGCGTCATCAGCGACAGCGCGCCGATCACCGATTCCCCTGGAGTCACCGTCACCGCCGGCGCGGTCATCGCGCTGCTGACCGGGGCGCCCAACCCGCCACCGCCGCTCGCGAGCAGGCGGATCACGTCCCGTTCCGAAAAGATGCCGCGCACCCCGCCGTCATCCACGACCGGCACCGCGCCGATCCGCTTTTCCGCCAGCAATGCGACGACCTCCGTCACCGGCGTATCGGGCGTCACCGAGAAAATCTGCGCGCCCTTGCCACTCAGGATGCTGGCGATCGTCATGACCCTCTCCTCCACCGCACGTCGTTCGGCGCGCGCCGGCCCTGGATCGTGCCGCGCCGGTCGTGCACCGCTGGCATCATCCCATGTTTGCGCGCAAAGACAATCCATGGCCGGACTCGACGATCCACATCATGCGCGTTTCGCCTGGGAACGCTTCCGCCGGATCCTGTATGCGATCACGGGCGTCGGCGTGCTGACGGCGCTGGCCGCGATCGCGCTGCTGGGCCGCGCTTATGGTCCGCTCGGCTGGATGGCGACGCTGGCAACGTTCGGGGGCGTGGTCGCCTCGGTAGCGATGGCGGGCGCCTTGATGGGGCTGGCGTTCATGAGCTCGGGCACCGGGCATGACGAGGCGGTCGACTCGTTCGTCGCCGACCGCGACGTATCGGGGCCTCGCCACGACCGACCGTAACGGCCGGGCAGCAGCGCGCGGCGTGAACCGAACACGATATCGCAGCGCACGATCACTCGCCGATCGTGGCCCGAAGGACGACCCGCCGATCGACAAAAAACCCGCCCTCCACAGGGAGGACGGGTATTTTGCTTATCGGTCATCGAACGGCTTGCCGATCACTCCGCCGGGGTGACCTCCGCCGCGGCGCTGCGAACGCGGCGCCGTCGTGGCTTCGGCGCTTCCTCCACCGCATCGCCGCGGCGGACGAGTTCGATGTACAGCCGGTCGGG
>NZ_JBELIE010000073.1:0-15223 GCF_042091075.1 Sphingomonas sp.
CGGCGTGGTCGACGCGGTCGAGCCGGTGGCGCAGCGGGTCGACCGGCTGGAGCGCGAATATCGTGCCGCCACGGCGCGGCTGGGGCTGGCGGCCTGAACCTCTCCCGTCGCGGCTAGAAAGACGTCGCCAGCCGATCGAGCATGCTGCGTGCCGGGCTGGGTATCGGCATCTGCCGCTCCTGGGCCTCGTCCAATCGCCCGACGCGGCGGTGCAGATCGACGCTGGCAGCGATCATCGATCGCGCCTGATCCGGCAGGCCGGCGACGATCGTGCCGTCGCTGACCGGCGCCGACCCCAGCCGGCGCGATCCGTCGAGCGCCTGTGACAACGACAGTTCCCCCGCGATCACCGCGCGCTGTGTCAGCAACCAGGCTATGATGTGCATCAGCCGGGTGGTCACCTTGAGCGACTCGCAACTGAACGCGACCCGATCCATCGGCGACAGCGCATCGCGCTCGATCCGCCCACCCTCGTCAAAATAGCTGCGCGCTTCATCGGCCAGCAACATCGCTTCCGTATAGAAGGAATCGATTAGCCGGTGGTGCATCCGCGCGTCGGTCAGTGGCTCCGCCATGCGCGTCGCTCTGCCATGAAGAACCGCCGCGCGCCAAGCCGGCGGGGCGGGGAAAGTGCAGCCGCTCGTCTCATTTCGTGCCGCTCAGGCGATGATGTCGGGGATCAGTCGATCTTCGAGTTGGGAAATCTCGTCGCGCAGCCGCAGCTTGCGCTTCTTGAGCCGCATCAACTGCAATTGATCGGCCGAGCCGTCCGCACCCAGCGCGGCGATCGCGGCGTCGAGATCGCGATGCTCGATACGCAGCAGATTGAGCCGCATGAGGATGTCCGAATCGTCCATCGTATCGCTCACGCGCCCGTCCCCTGCCCTTGCCAACCGGCCACCCGCTTCCCCCTTAAACAACCATCGGTCAGAACGAAAGCAAGCTGCGGCTGGGCGTGGCCGTCACTGGCCCGGCGCCGCTGCCCCCGCATATCGTCGCACCCCTGCCGCGCCCCATCGCCAATGGGCGAAATTGACGCGACTCTTGGCCGTTTTCGTGGTTCACTCCGCAGTCCTGGTTTCACCAAGAAGGAGGTACCTGCCCATGCAGACCGCGCACATCTCGGCTCTCGAGGCCAAGCATGCGTCGCTCGACCAGCGGATCGCTGCCGAAACGCAGCGTCCCAGGCCGGACACCTTGATCATCGCGGACCTGAAGAAGCAGAAACTGAAACTCAAGGAAGAAATTACGTCGAGCCACTGAGCGCGCGACGGCTGGAGACAGCGGCCCGGCGGTCCCCTCCGCCGGGCGTTTCTTTGCCCGCCATCGGGGCGGCTTACATCTTCATCTGCATCGCCGCAGCCTTCCTGGCGCCCGCGCCATAGGGCGGCTTGAGCCCGGCCAGCTTCGCCACGTCGAGCTTCGGCTGCTGATACACCGCCTTGGCGTGACTGAAGGTGCGGAAGCCATCAACGCCATGATAGGCACCCATCCCGGACGGCCCCACCCCGCCGAACGGCAGGTCCTCCATGGTGACGTGGAAGATCACGTCGTTGATCGTCGCCCCGCCGGAAATCGTGCGGTCGAGGACGCGACGCTTCTCGCCCTCGTCCTGACCGAAATAATAGACCGCCAACGGGCGATCGCGACGGTTGACGACGTCGATCGCGCCATCAATCCCGCCATCGTAGCGGCGGATCGGCAGCACCGGCCCGAAGATCTCCTCCTGCATCACCGTCATGTCGTCGGTCACGTCACGGACGATATGCAGCGGCATCTTGCGCGAGTTGGATGCGCCGAAATCCTCCCCCGCCGGATTGACCACCTCGATCGTCGCACCCTTGGCACGCGCATCCTCGATCCAGTCGGTGAGCCGCTGATGATGACGATCGTTGATCACGGCGGTGTAGTCCGGGTTCGCCAGCAACGTGGGATATAGAGCGGAGGCGGCGTCGCGCAGACCGTCCACCACCGCCTGCTCCTGCGCATGCGGCACCAGCATATAATCGGGCGCGAGGCAGATCTGCCCGGCATTGAGCATCTTGCCGATCGCGACCCGCTCGCTCGCCTGGCGGATGTCGGCGCGCTGGCCGATGATCACCGGCGACTTGCCGCCCAGTTCGAGCGTGACCGGCACCAGATGATCCGCCGCGGCATGCAGGATGTGCCGCGCGATGCCGGTCGCGCCGGTGAAGATCAGATGGTCGAAGGGCAGTTCGGCGAACGCCTTGCCAACCTCCGGCCCGCCCGACACAAACGCCAGTTCCTCGGCCGCGAAATAGCGCCCGACGACCTCTTCGAACAAGGCGGCGGTGGCGGGGGTGAACTCGCTCGTCTTCACCATCGCACGGTTGCCCGCCGCGAAGATGCCCGCGAGCGGCGACATGACGAGATTGACCGGGAAGTTCCACGGCGAGATCACCCCCACCACCCCCTTCGGTTGATATTCGACCCGCGCCTTCGCGCCGAGCAGGCCGAGCGGAAACTGCACCTTGCGCTTCTCCGCGCGTGCCCAGCGGTCGAGATGTTTCAGCGCATGGCGGATCGGCGCGACCGAACCGCCGATATCGGTGATCATCGATTGTTCGCGGCTGCGATGCCCGAAGTCCTCGCTCAGCGCATCGCAGAACCTTGCGGCGTGATCGGCGATCATCGCGGCGGCGCGTTTCAGTCGGTCCTTGCGGACCGACAAGGGCTCCGGCAGCGCGGCCATGAACGCCGCTCGCTGCGCTTCCAGGATGCGCTCCATATCCTCTCCCGTCGTTATGCTCCCGCCATCATGCGGCGCATCCGATCAATCCGGCAAGCGGCATGACGATCGTATCCTTACCCGTGCGATCGACACGCAGCGCGGCACGCGGCACCGCCGCACCCGCGTTCAGATTGGGGCGCTGTTCCACCGTCAGGTCGAGCGTCGCGCTGATCTCTCCGGCGGCGTAACGAAGCTGCGACGGGATGTTGAGCGGCTGCGTCCCGCTCGCCTCAACGCGAGGGAGATCGACGACGGCATTGTCCAGCGCGATCCGGAGCGACGCCGGTTCCATCGTCGCCACCGCCGCCAGCGTCCGGGTCTGGCCGGTACTGAACAGGTATGCGGCGCAGCCCTTTTTCGGTAGCGTCTGGGGCGACAGCCCCCCCACCGGCAAGCCATCGATCGAGGGGATGGCGGCCTGTAGCAGCAGCGGCAACAACGAAAGGATCATACACCATTGATTATCATGGCCAGCCACGCCGGGTAAGCCGCGATCGCCAGCAACGTGCCGAGCGGCAACATGTCGTCAGCCGCCACAGCACCGCCCCGCAGCCGTCGTGCGACGATCCAGCCGATCCCCGCCATGCCCGCGATCACCAAAGTGGCGGGCAACAGCCGCCAGCCCAGCCACAGTCCAATCGCGCCGAGCAGCTTGGGGTCCCCCCCGCCCAGCCCGTCGCGCCCGCGCACACGGCGATATGCCGCCGCGATTAACCAGAGCGCCAGGAATCCTCCCAGCCCGCCCGCGATCCGGTCGAGCAGCGCGGGGGGCGCGAACGCCGCCCCCGCCGCCCCCGTCAGCGCCAGCGCGGCGACGAGCGGATCGGGCAACCAGAAGTCGCGCGCGTCAAGCACGGCCAGCGTCAGCAGGAGCCAGCCGAATACCGCCCCCGCTACCGCCACCATCCCCGGCGCCGCCACGCCACTGATGACGCCGATCACGAGGCACCCGCCTTCGATCAGCGGATGGCGCGGGTCGATCCGTGCGCCACAGGCGGTGCAACGGCCCCGGCTCGCGATCCAGCTGACCAGCGGCACCAACTGCCAGGCGCGCAGCCTCCGCCCGCAGCCATCGCACGTCGATCGCCCGCGCAGCACCGACCGCCCCTCCGGCCAGCGCACCGTGATCGTCGCGAGGAAACTGCCGATGATAGCCCCCGCCAGCCCCAGCAACGGCGCGAAGAACGGAAGGGTCGGCGGCACATATCCGATCATCCCCCGGCCCTAGGGCGTGGGCCGCGAAAACGGAACAGCCGCGCGCGGCGGATGTGCAGGAGCGCGCAGGAAGCCTGCGGAAGCGCGAATTGTATTGCCGTGGCGAAGCGCTTATGTGCAGCGCAGCATTCGCCATAGAGCATCACTAGAGAGGACCGTTTACATGGCCACCGATCCCGTCGTCATCCTGTCCTATGCCCGCACCCCGATGGGCGCGATGCAGGGCGCCCTGTCGGACGTCTCGGCGACCGATCTTGGCGCGACCGCGGTAAAGGCGGCGATCGAACGTGCCGGTGTCGAGGGCGGCGATGTCGAGCGGATCTACATGGGCTGCGTCCTTCCCGCCGGGCTCGGCCAGGCGCCCGCGCGCCAGGCCGCGATCAAGGCGGGCCTGCCCACCTCGGTACAGGCAACGACCGTCAACAAGGTCTGTGGCTCGGGCATGCAGACCGTCATCATGGGCGCCGAAGCAATCGCCGCTGGCTCCGTCGACCTGATCGTCGCGGGCGGCATGGAGAGCATGACGAACGCTCCCTATCTTCTGAAGAAGCATCGCTCGGGCGCGCGCATCGGGCACGATACGGCATATGATCACATGTTCCTCGACGGGCTGGAGGATGCCTACGAACCCGGCCGCGCGATGGGCACGTTCGCGCAGGACACCGCGAACGAATATCAGCTGACCCGTCAGGCGCAGGATGATTATTCGATCGAGTCGCTGCGTCGCGCCAAGGAAGCGATCAGCAGCGGTGCCTTTGCCGAGGAGATCGTTCCCGTCACCGTCGCGACCCGCAAGGGCGACGTCATCGTCGATACCGACGAGCAGCCCGGCAAGGGCATGCCCGACAAGATTCCGACGCTGAAGCCCGCCTTTGCCAAGGACGGCACGATCACCGCCGCGACCAGCTCGTCGATCTCCGACGGCGCCGCCGCACTGGTGCTGACGCGCGAAAGCGTCGCTGCCGCCAAGGGGCAGAAGCCGGTGGCGCGGATCGTCGCGCATGCCGCGCACGCACAGGCGCCGTCGGCCTTCACCACCGCGCCGGTCGGTGCGATCCAGTCGCTGCTGAAGAAGGCCGGCTGGACGATCGACGACGTCGACCTGTTCGAGATCAACGAAGCGTTCGCTTGCGTCGCGATGTTCGCGATGCGCGATCTTGGCATTCCGCACGACAAGATCAACGTGCACGGCGGCGCCACCGCGCTGGGACATCCGATCGGCGCATCGGGGGCGCGGATCGTCACCACGCTGGTCGCGGCGCTCAAGCATCACGGCAAGAAGCGCGGCGTCGCTTCGCTGTGCATCGGCGGCGGTGAGGCCACCGCGCTGGCGATCGAACTGGTCGACTGAACCAGGACGCTCTCCCCGCCCCGCCGGAGCGGCGGGGGGAGCGCCCGCCGTCGAACCTTAGCTGCGCTCATGCGTATCCTTCGGCGAAGCGGAGGACAGCGATGGGCAAGATGATCGACGGCACTTGGCATGCCGGCAAAGTGACCGAGGATTCGTCCGGCGGCAGTTTCAAGCGACAGGACGCCGGCTTTCGCGACATGATCGCCGCCGATGACGCGCCTGACCGCGACGGCCGTCGCACCCATCCGGCGGCGCGCGACCGGTATCACCTCTATGTCAGCTACGCCTGCCCCTGGGCGCACCGCACCCTGATCGTGCGCGCGCTGAAGGGACTGGAGAATCTGCTGCCGGTGTCGGTCGTCGATCCGGAGATGCTGGAGAACGGCTGGACTTTCGACACCCGGCACGGCGGTACGGGCGACCCCTTGTATGGCAGTCGCTTCCTGCACGAACTCTACGCCCGCGCGCGACCGGACTATACTGGCAAGGTGACCGTGCCCGTCCTGTGGGACCGCAAGCGCGAAACGATCGTCAGCAACGAATCGGCGGAGATCATCCGCATGCTCAACCATGCCTTCGACGACCTCGGCGCCGCCCCGGGGGACTTCTATCCCGAAGCGCTGCGTGCGGAGATCGATGCGATCAACGATCCGGTCTACGATCACGTCAACAATGGCGTCTACAAAGCGGGCTTCGCCACTACACAGGCGGCATATGAAGCGGCGGTGGACCCGCTGTTCGCGACACTGGACGAGCTGGAGCAACGGCTGGCATCACGCGAATGGCTGGTCGGCGACCGCATCACCGAAGCGGACATTCGCCTGTTCACCACGCTGGTACGCTTCGATGCGGTCTATCACGGCCATTTCAAGTGCAACCGCCGCCGCATTCAGGACTATCCCGCGCTGGAGGCGTTTCTGGAACGGCTGCTGGCCATCCCGGAGATCGCCGCGACGGTGCACCTCGACCATATCAAGACGCATTATTACGCCAGTCACCGCGACCTGAACCCATTCGGGATCGTCCCAGTGGGCCCTGATCTGCCATGGGCGGGGCTCGTCGCGAGCGCATAGGCCGCGCGTCGATCCGATTCAGATCGTCGCCCCGTCTTTCGACGGGGCACGGGGCGCGATCATTTCGCGCCCATCAATTCCCGTCGCAAGAATGCATCCAGCAGCGCCGCCCGCCGGGCATCCTCGGCGTGATCGGCGCCGACCGAATGACCGCCCTCCAGATACTCGTGGAAATAGACCGTATTGCCCTCTGCCTTCAGCAAGGCGGCCAGCTTGCGGGCATGCCCCGGATGCACCCGGTCGTCCTTGGTCGACAGGTAGAACAGCACCGGGGGATAGGCCACGCCCGGCTTCACATTCTGATAGGGCGAATAACGCCGTAGGAACGCCCAGTCGGCGGGCTTGTCTGGGTCGCCATATTCGTCAATCCACGATGCGCCCGCCGAGAGATGCGAGTAACGCCGCATATCTTCCAGCGGAGAGCCTGCGATCACCGCGCCGTACAGGTCGGGGCGCTGCTGCATCGCCACGCCGACCAGCAAGCCACCGTTGGACCGCCCGGAAATGCCGATCTTACCCGGCAGCGAGACGCCCGTGCTCACCAGATCCCCGGCCACCGCGTGCAGATCGTCGAAGACGTTCTGCCTTTTCTCGCGCAGTCCCGCCTGATGCCAGCGCGGCCCATATTCGCCGCCGCCACGCAGATTGGCGAGCACATAGGCACCACCCTGTTCGACCCAGAACAGCGCCAGCGGCCCGGCGCGATACGGCTGCTCGGTCAGATAGGTCGGCGTCTGCGCGTTGCGGAACCCGCCATAAGCGTGGATCAGCGCGGGCGCGGGCGTTTTCGCGCCCTTCTTGGTCACAAGATAATAAGGCACGCGCGTTCCGTCCTTCGACGTCGCGAAGCGTTGCGTCACCGCATAGAGGCTGGCGTCGAATTGCGCCGGCAGCGACTGGACCGCGCGAGGCGCAACGCCCTGCCCGATCCAGTATAGCGTCGGCGGGGTCAGCATGCCCTCCACCGTGGCGAACAGATAATCACGCGCACCAGCGGTCGCCCCGGCCTGGATCGTGCTGTTGGCAGGCAGCGGCATCTCTTCCGACGTCCAGCGCCCGTTCGTCCCCCGGGTGAGCATCAGCAGCTTGCCCGATACGTCATCGAGCAGCTTCACCCATAAGCGGTGATCGGTCGCATGGACCTCCTCGATCGCCTGCCGGGCGGTTGGCGCAAGCACCAGTTCCGCTACAGGCGCGCGATCCGCCGCCAGGTCGGTCAGCGGGTAAGCGACCAGCGACCCGGCGGCGAACGCCCCCGCCGCGCGTTGCAGGCGCACGATCGCGCGCCCCTCGATCACGTCGAAAAGATCCGCTCCGGCGGGGACCGGCAATGTGACGAAGCGACCGTCCGGAAGACCGACGCGATACTCATGATCGAAAAAGGTACGGCCGGTGTCGATCACCGGCCAGCGCCGGTTCGCATCGACGAAGGCGTTCGCACTCACCTCCACGCTGCTGGCGGGCGCTTCATACACCGTCTCGGCGGCCGCCAGCGGCGTGCCCCGCCGCCAGCGCTTGACGATCCGCGGGTATCCTGACGTCGTCAGCGATCCCGCGCCCCAGTCGGTCGCCACCAGCAACGTATCGCGATCGATCCAGGCCACGTCGCTTTTCGCTTCGGGCACGGTGAAACCCCCGGCGACGAACTGGCCGGTCGCCAGATCGAATTCCCGGACGACCTTCGCATCGGTGCCGCCCGGGCTCAGCTGAATCAGGCAGCGCGTATAGGCCGGCTCGAGGCACGACGCGCCGCCCCACACCCAGCTCTTGCCCTCTCGTTTGCCGAGCGCATCGACGTCGATCACCGTGCGCCACTGCGGCTTGCCGGCAACGACATCGCCCAGCGGCGCGATTCGCCATAGGCCGCGCGGGTTCCGGGCATCACGCCACAGATTGACGACCCGATCGCCCAGCACCGCCGACGGTTCGGCGATCTGCGCCTCGTCGTCGAGGATCGCTTTCGCGCGCCGGCGATCACTTTCGTACCGCGCGTCTTTCGTCAGCAGCGCCTCGGTCTCGGCATTCCACGCCGCAACCTGCGACAGCGCCCGCTGCCCCTCGACGTCCTCAAGCCAGAGATAGGGGTCAGCGGCGGGCGCCGCGGCCATCAGGGTGGGTAAGAGCGCAAGCGGCAGGAAACGTTTCATCCCGCGATGCGTAGCGATAGCCATACCACCCTTCAAGACAACGGGAGCGACGATTGGCGAACCACGACGAAGAGGACGATGCGCTGCAGCTCGGGCTTGTCCACATGCAGCTCGCGATGGCGAAAGCGGGCGCGGAGGACGGTGGGCGCGCCGTGGTGGTGCTGGAAGGCCGCGACACCGCAGGCAAGGATGGCACGATCAAGGCCGTCACCAAGCATCTCTCGGTTCGCAACACCCGCGTCGTCGCGCTGCCTAAGCCCAGCGACCGCGAGCGGTCGCAATGGTATTTCCAGCGCTATGTGGCGCATCTGCCCGCCGCCGGCGAGCTCGTGATCTTCAATCGAAGCTGGTATAATCGCGCCGGAGTGGAGGTCGTCAACGGCTTTTCGACTGAGGCGGAACAGGCGCAATTCCTGCGCGACGTGCCGGATTTCGAACGCATGCTGGTGGAGAGCGGGATCCGGCTGGTAAAGCTATGGCTCGACATCGACCGTGGCGAGCAGAAGCAGCGTCTGGCAAAGCGGCGCAGCGATCCGCTCAAGGCGCTGAAAGTGTCCGACCTCGACAAGGTCGCGCAGGATAAGTGGAAGGGCTATTCCGCCGCCCGCGATACGATGCTGGAACGCACCCATACGCCGGTGGCACCGTGGATCTGCGTCGACGCCAATCACAAGAAGCGCGCGCACCGCGCGATCATCCGGCACCTTCTCCACCGTCTCGCCCCGCCGGAGGTGGTCGCGACGATCGATGCACCTGATCCGAAGCTGCTATTCCCCTATTCGCCGGGCGAGGCGAACCGGCTGGCGACATAAGGGGACGCGCGTCGCGCCCCCGACGCCGTCAGTCCCCCGTCACTTTCGCAGGTCCCAGATCGCCCTGACCGACGCTGCCGCCCGCCATCGCCAGCATCGCATCCAGGCTCTTTTTCGCACGCAGTCGCAAATCCTCCTCGATCTCGATCCGCGGCGTCAGGTCGCGGAGCGCGACATACAGCTTCTCCATCGTGTTGAGCGCCATATACGGGCAGATATTGCAGTTGCAGTTGCCGTCCGCGCCGGGAGCGCCGATAAACGTCTTGCCCGGCAGCGCCTTTTCCATCTGATGGATGATGTGCGGCTCGGTCGCGACGATCAGGGTCTCCCCCGGCATCGCCATCGCGAAATCGAGGATACCGCGCGTCGAGCCTACATAATCGGCATGATCGAGGATTACCGCGGGGCATTCCGGATGCGCCGCGACCGGCGCGCCGGGATGTTGCGCCTTCAGCTTCAGCAATTCGGTCTCGCTGAACGCTTCGTGGACGATGCACACGCCGGGCCACAGGATCAGATCGCGCCCGGTCTTGCGCGCCAGATAGCCGCCCAGATTGCGATCCGGGCCGAAGATGATCTTCTGGTCCGCCGGGATCTGACTCAGGATCTTCTCCGCGGAGGAGGAGGTGACGATGACGTCGGACAGTCCCTTCACCGCCGCCGAGCAATTGATATAGGTCAGCGCGATCGCATCGGGATGCTGCGCCCGGAAGGCCGCGAACTGCTCGGGCGGGCAGCTGTCTTCCAACGAGCAACCAGCGTCCATGTCGGGCAGCACGACGGTCTTTTCCGGCGACAGGATCTTGGCCGTCTCGGCCATGAAGCGGACGCCGCAGAAGGCGATCACATCGGCATCGGTCGCCTGCGCCTTGCGGCTGAGATCGAGGCTGTCGCCGACGAAATCGGCCAGATCCTGAATCTCGGGCTGTTGGTAGTAATGGGCCAGAATCACGGCATTGCGCTCCTTGCGGAGGCGATCGATCTCGGCACGCAGGTCGAGGCCCTTGAGGCTGGTCGGCTGTTCCATCCGTGTCAGATGGACACCTTTGGTGACGCGATCAAGGCAATGTACGTCACGGCAGCGGCGGGAACGGCGGATAGGCGAGCGGATCGACCGTCGCGCCCGGCATCCCGGCACTCAGCGCCATGACCGCGGCCGCGCCCAGCGCACCGCGCCCGCATAGTTCGATCAGCAGGTGCGTCAGCGTCAACGCGCCGATCCCCCACCACCATGCGGGATGCACCGCACCGCGCGTCCGCCGATCGTAGATCGCGCCCGCCACCGGAATCGCCAGCAAAGTCGGGAACACCGCCAGCCCGGCATAAGGGATCAGCAACGGCAGCGGGAGCAGCCGGCCGAACGCCGGCCCCATAATCGCGGACATCGCGCTCGCCATCAGCCGCCGATGCCATTCGGTACGCCGCCGCATCCGCACCG
Source organism: Sphingomonas sp. (assembly GCF_042091075.1). Lineage (GTDB taxonomy): Bacteria > Pseudomonadota > Alphaproteobacteria > Sphingomonadales > Sphingomonadaceae > Sphingomonas. The sequence goes on from NZ_JBELIE010000073.1 coordinate 10,789, forward strand.
CCGTGCCCGCCAGCGCCAGGAAGGTGACCAGCGCCAGACCGTCCATCGCCAGGAAATAGGCCGGGGTGAAGAAGAACGGCACTCGCCCGGTACGGACCAGCATCGCGACCGCCATCGAACCGGCGATCGCCATCGCCACCATCCAGCCGACCGAGATCCAGCCGAGCGTGCGATGCCAGCGCAGCGCGCCCATCGCGACCAGAATATTCTGGCACAGGTACAGCGTCACAAAGCCGAAGAAGACGATCGCGTGCAGATGAACGTGCCACGGCGCGGCGAATGTCGACCGCCCCATCGCCGCCTGCATCGAAAAGGCGGCAACGTTCACCAGCACCACCGCGATCGCGATCGCCAGGAAGAAGCGATGGTCGCGCGTCGGCCGCCGCGCTGCCGGTTCCACGCCACGCACGTCGAAAACATTGGTCGCCATCGGACAAGCCCCCCAGCCGTCGTCGCGATGCGCCTTTTACACCCTTTGCGCCTGTCCCTCAATCGGCAGCGTCAGGTGGCGTTGCCCAGCACCTCCTCCAGCGACCGGGTCAGGTCCCAGCGCGTATCGTCGGCCCCGCGCGGCTCGCCGGCGAAACGCACCGTCACGGTCACCGGCAGCCCGGCGGCGCGCAGCGTGCCGCCGAACAGCTGCGCCAATGCCGCACGGCCGTTCTCGCGCGCCTTGCGCATGTTCTCCGGCGACTGCGCCTCTGCCGCGACGCTGCGCGTGGCCGAGGCGGAGGCACGCTGCTGCAACTCGGTCATCGCGGTACGCGACACGAACAATCCGCTGGTCTGGTCGATCGTGACATTCGCCTCGTCCACATTGGGACGGCCGACGGTGACGTCCGGCACCTCCACCAGCAACGTCTTCGCCGTCGCGTCGTAGCGGAAATCGGACGGGCTAAGCGTGCGCAGGTCTACGAAATAGTCGACCTCGAACGGCGCCTTGACCACCCGGCTGGACGGCAGCCAACCCCATAGATGGCTGGTCGCACTGGTCGCCTGCACCGTCCCCGACAGCCGGCTGACGCGCAACTCGCTGCTGCCGTACAGCCTGCCGGCGACGACCCGCGCCACCGCGACGCCATTGTCGTCGGTGGTGACGGTATAGTCGCGAGTGAAGCGCCGGTACGCCGCCAGCGATCCCAGCACGATCGCCACCGCCACCGCAGCGCCGATCAGCAGCCGCCCCAGCCCGGTCAGACGCGTGTTCACGCCGTCACCGCGCGCCACGCGCCGCCGTCCGCCACGACCAGCCCGCGCCGGTCGAGATCGATCAGATGCGCCAGCACCGAACGCTCCGCCGCGCCGAACAGGCGCGGGTCGATCCCGGCGTACATACGCTCCACCATTGCGGGGATGCTGCGCGGCGCCTCGGCAAGCAGCCGCAGGATCTGCGCCTCGCGCTGCCGGCGATGCCCCAGCATGCCGCGCACCAGCCGTTCCGGGCGATCCACTTCCAGGCCGTGTCCCGGATAATAGACGCGATCACCGCGCCCCAGCAGCTTTTCCAGACTGGCCATATAATCCGTCATGTCGCCGTCGGGCGGCGAGATGACGCTGGTCGACCAGCCCATCACGTGATCGCCCGAGAACAGCGCGTTCGTCTCCGGGAGCGCGAAGGCGAGATGATTGCTGGTATGGCCGGGGGTGGCGATCGTCTCCAGCGTCCAGCCGGTGCCGCTCACCCGGTCCCCCTCGCTCAGTACGCGGTCGGGCGCGTAATCGGGGTCGAACGCATCGTCGGCGCGCGGCCCGTCGTCGGACAGGTGGAAGGCCGCCGCACCGACGATCGGCGCGCCGGTCGCCTGCCGCAGCGCCGCCGCGCCGGGCGAATGGTCGCGATGATGATGCGTGATGACGATCGCCGTCACCGGCCGACCCGCCACCACCCGCATCAGCGCCTGATGATGCGCATCATCAGCGGGGCCGGGATCGACGATCGCCACGTCGCGCTCTCCCACGATATGCGTCTGCGTGCCGGTGTAGGTATAGGGTGAGGCATTCGGTGCCAGCACCCGGGTGACGAGCGGCTCCAGCGTGATCGCTACGCCCGTGGGGAGATCGTCTGCCATCGGCTGCGGACATGGCGGACGCGCCCGCCTGGCGCAAGGGCGGGCGCGTCGCGGTGGTCGCCGGCCGTGCGAGGGTCAGTCCACGGCCGGCGGGAGGCTCAATCGTCGTGCGACGATCGCTCCTCCATCTCGTCGATCGCCTGATAGATGCCGTACAGCGCGACGCCGCGCTGCTTGTCATCGAGCGCGGGGTTGGCGATCACGGCCGCCCGCGCGCTGCGCAGCGACGCCAGCGCCGCTACGGCGCCCAGATGAGCACGGCTTCGCGCCACCTCGGCGCGCGCCGAGGCCGCGCTGGCGATCGCCTCGATCCGGTTGTTACATAGGATGACGACCTGCCGTGAGTCTTCGCGCCGATGCAGCACCGCCTGCCCTGACCCGCCTTCGCCATCGGAGCAGCGGCGCTCGATCAACTTCGGCGTCATCGCTCGAGCGCGCTCCACGCTAACGCTCGCTTCCGACCCGGCGCGCCAGGCGACGGGGGGCGCCGGCGGTACGGGCGGCGGCGGCGGCATCTTCGCCCTCGCCGGCGCGGGTGGCGCGGGTGGCGGCGGCACGGGATGCGCGGCCAGATAGGCCTCCGCCGCTGCCCCCTCGTAGCGTCGGGTGACGCCGTCGCGGACGATGGTGACGATCGGGCCGGCGTGGCGCGAGGTACGGATCACTTCGGTGCGCGTCTCGCGGCGCGGCGCGCCTTCAGGGTGAACGGCTGGCGCCGTCACAGCATCGCCGACGGGCGCTCCAGAATGGTCGCCCCGGGCGATCGAGTCGAGCGCGGCGATCGGCTTCAACGCCGCGATCTCCACCCCGGTGGCGGCCTCCACCCTCGTCCGCATGCGATCCGCCGCGTGCGTTCCCGATGCGGTCGCGAGCAGCCCGGCGGCGCCGATCGCCGACAGCGCCGCCGCCCCCAGCATCATGCGTCCGCGCGACACCCGCTGGCGGCCCAGCATCCGCAGCCGCCCCTTCAGGTTGCTGACGGTGTTAAGATGGCAGGCGGGCGATACCGCGCGTCCGTGCGCCGACTTGACGATCGCACAGCCATATGCGTGCCGTGCCGCGACGCCGGCCTGCGCCAGCACATAGGCGTCGTTCGCCATCTCCTGATCGGCGCGAAACGCGCGGAAAGCGATCCACGCCACCGGATTGAACCAGTGCAGCGCCAGCATCACCAGCGCGACCCAATTGGCGAACAGATCGCCACGCGCATGATGGGCCAGCTCGTGACGGATCGCGAGATCGCATTCGACCGCGTCGAACCGCGCGGCAAAATCACACGGCACCGCGACGACCCGGTCGAAGACGCCGAAGGCAAGCGGCCCGGTGACTGCGGTACTGCGGACGATCGTCACCGACCCCACCCGGTCGCTGACGACGCCATGATGCAGCACGCGATACCGGAACCGCGCGAACTGCAGCCCCTGCCACACCAGGAACACCAGCGCCCCGCCGAACCACAGCAGCAGCGCCAGATCGGGCCAGCCGATCGAACCGCCCGCGTCGGCCATTGCCGGCAACGTACCCATCGGCGGCACCAGATAACGGGTCATCGGCGCAGGATCGGCCAATGTCGGCAAGGCCGGCAGGACCTGCGCGCGCCACATGCCCGGCACGGGCGGCAGCGCCATGCGCAGGACGGGCAGCAGCCACAGCGCATAGGCCAAATGTGGCCCGAACAGCCGTCGCACCGGCATGCGGATCAACAGCACCAGCGCCAGCAGCAGCGCGGAGGCGAATGACGCCTCGATCAGCCAGCCGATCATTGTTTCAGCGCCTTCAGCAGCGCCTCGATCTCGGCGATGTCCTGATCGCTGAGCGCATCCCGTTCCGCCAGATGCGCGACGAGCGGGGTGAGCCGTCCGCCGAACAACCGGTCGATCAGCCGGCGCGATTCCCCGGCCACATATTCCTCGCGCGCGACGGCGGGCCGGTAAAGGTAACGGCGCCCCTCGACGTCATGCGCCACCGCCCGTTTGGCGAGCAGGCGGCCCAGCAGCGTCTTGACCGTCGCCGCGCTCCAGCCGCGCGCGGGATCGATCCGCCCCGCCACATCCTGCGCGGTGAGCGGGCTGTCATCCCACAGCACCTCCATCACCGCATGCTCCGCCTCGCTGATCCGCTCGACCACGACTCGCTCCCATGACGACTACAGTTGTAATCTCTCATCGATTACGACCGTAGTCAAGCTCGCCGCACCGCCGCGCCGGCGGCATAGTGTCGGAAATCCTTACATCGTCCTTCGCAACCGGGCGCCGGTTAACCATTGATCCCCGCCGGAATCCCTGTCGCGGGCATTCTGGCACACCATCTGCAAAGCTGGCCATGCACCGAGCGTTACGACGCTTCAGCCGGGCGGGCGTCGCTAT
>NZ_JBELIE010000074.1:0-15198 GCF_042091075.1 Sphingomonas sp.
TGACGGTACCAAAAACCGTTGCCTTACCGCTTGGCGACGCCCCAACGAGCCCGCGCGCTTAGCGCTACGCGGGCGAAGGTTCAACCAATACGTCGCAGCCAATGGTGCGGATCGGCGGCGCGGCCGCGCTGGATAGCGGTCAGGCGATCGAGGAAGCGCGCGGTCAATTGGCCGGTGGCACCGCTGCCGATCGTGACGTCGTAATCCGGCCCCGCGGCACGCCCGATCGGCGTCACCACCGCGGCGGTGCCGCAGGCGAAGCTCTCCACCAGGCGACCGCTCTCCGCGTCGGCGCGCCATTGATCGATGGCATAGGGTTCCTCACGCACCGTCAGCCCTTCGTCACGCGCGATCGTCAGGATCGAATCGCGCGTGATGCCCGGCAGGATCGTGCCGGTCAGCGGCGGGGTCTGGATCGAGCCGTCGTCGAATACGAAGAAGATGTTCATGCCGCCCAGTTCCTCGATCCAGCGGCGCTCCGCCGCGTCGAGGAACACGACCTGATCGAAACCGCGCCGGATCGCTTCCTGCTGCGCGACGAGGCTGGTGGCATAATTGCCGCCGCATTTCGCCGCGCCGGTGCCGCCGGGCGCGGCACGGGTATAATCATGGCTGACCCACAGGGACACCGCGCGCGCGCCACCCTTCCAATAGGCGCCGACCGACGATGCGAGCACCATATAGAGATATTCGGCAGACGGCTTGACGCCCAGGAATGCCTCGGACGCGATCATGAACGGCCGCAGGTACAGCGAGCCGCCATCGATGTCGGGCATCCAGTCCCGCTCCGTCAAGACGATCTGTTCGACCGATTCGAGGAACAGTTCCTCGGGCAGATCAGGCATCGCCATGCGCTGCGCCGAGGCATTGAAACGGCGCGCATTCGCCTCCGGGCGGAACAGCGCCAGCCCGCCGTCTTCGAGACGATACGCCTTCAGCCCCTCGAAAATCTCCTGCGCATAGTGAAGCACCGACGATGCCGGATCCATCGTCAGCGGCACACGCTGCGTGATCCTGCCATCGTGCCAGCCGCGCGCCTCGCTATAGTGGAGCACCACCATGTGATCCGTGAACACGCGGCCAAAGCCCGGGTCGATCAATCGCGCCGCTCGCTCATTGACGGGAACCGGGGACGGATGCGGCTCGAACGCGAAGTTCACGAAACCTCCAATACTGATCACGGCGGCCCGGGCACGAACCGCCCTTTGCCGGGTTGCGGAGGCCTAGGGCGGATGGCAAAGCCGGTCAACATGGCTGCCACAACACCCTCCGCCTCCCCGCTTTTCCTGCGCGAATCCGAAATTCGGCGGGGAATCGAGCTACTTTATTTCGGCAACAGCCATATCACGCGATCAATCGATCGCGGGCTCGCGAAGCAGGGACTGGGCCGGGCACACCACCGCGCGCTCTATTTCATCGCCCGCAAGCCCGATATGCCGGTCAGCGATCTGCTGGCGCTGCTGGCGATCACCAAACAGTCGCTGGGACGTGTTCTGAACGAGCTGATCGAGCGCGGCTTGCTGGAGACGCGGCCGGGCGAGCGGGATCGGCGGCAGCGGCTGTTGCGACTGACGGCCGAGGGCGTCGCGCTGGAAGCAAGCCTGTACGAGGCGCTGCGCGAACGGCTGTCGGCGGCCTATTCGCGCGCCGGGCAGAATGCGGTGAGCGGCTTCTGGGCGGTGCTGGAGGGATTGATCCCGGCAGAGGAAATGTCGCGGGTGGAAGGGCTGCGCGGATAATCGTCGTCGGTGCCGACACGATAGCGTCCGCCATCAGCGCAGCACCGTCATTGCCCCCCGCGCGCCGCCGCCGCCATCTCGGCCCCGCGCTGCGCGACCGCCCGAAGCGTCCGCTCGAAAAGGGCGCGCAATGCCGCGTCCTGGTCAAGCACGTCGAGCCCGGCGCGGGTCATCCCCCCGGGGCTGGCGACCGCATCGGCCAGCGTCGCAGGGGAGCGATCGCTCCCCGCCGCCATCGCCGCCGCGCCCTCGACCGTCGCCAGCGCGATCCGCAGCGCTTCCTCCGGCGGGACACCGATCGCCACCCCCCCCGCGGCAAGCGCATCGATCACCCGGAAGAGGAACGCCGGGCCGGTGCCCGACAACGCGCCGGCGGCATCGAAGCGCGCGGCATCGTCGAACCATTCGACCAGCCCCAGCGGCGCGAGCAGCCGATCCACCACGTCGCGCACCGCAGGGGGCGCGGCGGGCGCATGAACCGCGACGACGCCGCGGCCCAGTTCGACCGGCAGGTTCGGCATCGTCTGGATCGGCACCGGGCCCGGAAACGCAGCGCCGAGCGTCGCCGGATCCACACCCGCCAGCATCGACAACAGGATCGGCGCGTCAGCCACGGCAGCCGCATAGACGGCGGACGCCTCCGCCAGTTGCTGCGGCTTGATCCCCAGCACGACCATGTCGGGCATCGGCCCCGCCGGCAGCGACCGGGCCTGGCGCACGCCGGGCGGCAGGGCACGATCGCCGCGATTGACGACGTCGACATCCTCGCCGGCCACCACGCCACCCGCGATCCACGCGCGCAACATCGCCGATGCCATGTTGCCGCACCCGATCATCCATAGCCGCATCGGACGGGTCAGGCCTCGCCCTGCGTTTCTACCATGGCGGCGGCGATCGCCTCGGTGGGCGTTTTCCCGCCCCACAGGACAAATTGGAACACCGGGTAGAAACGCTCACATTCGTCGATCGCCGATTCGATCAGCAATTCGGCGGTGGCGAGCGACATGGTCGCCTCCCCATCCCGCGCATCGATCATCGTGGCGTTGCGATACAGCAGGATGCCGCTGTTCGACCACAGCTCGAAATGCCCCATCCACAGCTGTTCGTTGACCAGCGCCAATGTCTCGTGGATGCGCGCCCGCCCCTTCTCCGCGACCTTCACGTCGGGAAGAGCCAGGAATTGCAACACCCCATCCTCTTCGCGCCACAGCGCCCGCAGCTCATATTCGGTCCAGCTGCCCTTCACCGTGGCGGTGATCTCGTCATCGTGGCGGTCGCAGGACCAGCCATGCGCGAGAAAATACGACTCCAGCATGTCGAGCGGCGCGTCCGGCTCGCTGTCGTGATCGGCGTGGTCCAGCATAGGGTCCTTATCGCATGCCGCCGCGGCGGCGTCAGCCCGCGTTTTCAGACGCGGATGCGGTAGTGGGCGACGTCTTCGCCGCCAGCGCGGCCTCCAGCTTCTCGACCCGCGCGCGGAGCGCGTCCGCTTCCTCGCGCGCGGCAACGGCGATCGCCTTGACCGCGTCGAACTCGTCCCGGGCGACGAAGTCGAGCCCGCCGATCCATTCGCGCACACGCTCGCGCGCGCCGGCCTCGGCCTCGCGTCCCATACCGGCTATCGTGCCGGCGGCACCGTTCAGCAGCTTGGCGACGTCGCCGAACAGATGATTTTCGGTCTGCATGTCGAGATGTCCTTATCGGCTATGCGAATCAACCGATCATCTGGGACGCCGCGACCGGCTGCACAACCCCGTCGGCATCGGGGTTCAACTGTCCGATCCGCCAGTTGAGCACCGCCGCGAAGCCGAGCCAGACCATATAGGGGACGAGCAGCCACGCCGCGATCCGCCGCACCTGCGCGAAGACGAACGTCGTCAGGATCGTCAGCCCCAGGATGGCGATGATCAGCAGCAGCGCCGCCGAAATTCGATGCGCACCAAAGAACAGCGGCGTCCAGACGAGGTTGGCAACCAGTTGCGCCATGAACAGCGCCACCGCCAGCGAGCGCAGCCGCGCGCCCCGCGCGCTGAGCACCAGCGCCAGTGCCAGCCCCATCATCACGTACAGGATCGACCAAACGACCGGGAAGACCCAGCCGGGCGGGTTCAATTCGGGCTTGGTCAAGGCCATATACCATTGGTTCTCGTCACCGGACGGCACCGCGCGCCCCGACAGAAAGCCCAGCAGCAGCACCAGCGGAACCGCGATCGCGGCCCAGCGGATGAACGACATCCTCAATTGTCCCTTCGATGCTACCGTGCCCAACGTTCCGAATCTCCTCCGACAACGAACGCTCAAAACAATCGTCTCGCCTAGGTGCCCAATCCACGTCGATCGGTAAATGGCGCAAAACCTCTGGCGCATGATTGTTTCAGTAGCGGTGCACCGCGATCAGATATTCGACATTCCCCTCCGGGCCGGTGATCGGGCTTTCGACCATTCCCTCGACGCGCCAGCCGGATCGCGTGAACCAGTCCGCCACTTCATCGCATACCCGCGCGCGGATCGCCGGGTCGCGCACCACCCCGCCCTTGCCGACTTCGGCCCGGCCCGCTTCGAACTGCGGCTTGATCAGCGCCATCGCCCGCCCACCCGCCCGGACGAAAGACAGTGGCGTCGTCAATACCTTCGCCAGCCCGATGAAGCTGGCGTCGCAGACCACCAGGTCGATCGGCTCGGGGATATGGGTGGCGGTCAGGATGCGCGCGCTGGTCTGTTCATGGACGACGACACGATCGTCCTGGCGCAGCTTCCACGCCAGCTGGTTGGTGCCGCTATCGACCGCATAGACGCGGCGCGCGCCCCGCGTCAGCAGAACGTCGGTAAAGCCGCCGGTCGAGGAGCCGACGTCGATCGCCACCAGATCGGCGACGGACCAGCCGAAATGATCCAGCCCGTGCGCCAGCTTGATCCCGCCGCGCGACACCCAGGGGTGATCACGTCCACGCACGTCCAGAATCACGTCGTCCGCAACGGGCTGGCCAGGCTTGTCGACCTTGCGATCGCCCGCGAACACCAATCCCGCCATGATCAGCGCCTGCGCGCGAGTACGCGACTCGACGAGCCCCCGGTCCACAAGCAGTTGATCGACACGTTGTTTGGCCATGGCGGCGCTATCGTCAGTCGCGGGCCACAGAGCAAGCGCAGGAGCATGCCACGCTTCGTCGCGCCTGCGCCTCCTCCCGCGTCAAATGCTGCGTCGCACGATTGCCCACGTATCTAGTAGGATATAAAAGCGACTCAGAGGCTGCGGCGTGTTCGACCCCTAGACCGTCTGCCGCAGCCTCGCCCCTCATGTTCGCCGGTGCGTGCCGGCGACCCGACAGGAGACGCGACATGGCACGTTCCGCGTTCGAGCTTTCGGTCCAGCCCACGATATTGACTGTGCCCGGCCTGGGAGGATCCGGCCCATCGCACTGGCAAACTTTGTGGGAGCGTAACCGCCCCGATACCGCCCGGATCGAGCTGGGGATGTGGGATCGCCCGCATCGCAACAGCTGGGTCACGAAGATCGATCAGGCGGTGTCGGCGGCGCGCGCGCCGGTGATCCTGGTCGCGCACAGCCTCGGCTGCGCGGCGGTGGCGTGGTGGGCATCGCTCAGTCCGCAACCCTATGGCTGGCCGGTCGCAGGGGCGTTGCTGGTCGCGCCGGCGGATGTCGATCGCGTCGATGTCGCGAGCGAACTGGCCACCTTCGCGCCGGTGCCCAAACAGCCGTTGCCCTTCCCCTCGATCGTCGTCGCCTCGACCGACGATCCGTGGGTGACGATAGAGCGCGCGCACAGCCTGGCGGTCGAGTGGGGCAGCCACTTCGTCGATTACGGACCGCATGGGCATATCAATGCGGCCAGCGGGCTTGGATACTGGCCCGAGGGGCTCGACTTGCTAAGCCGGGTGCTCGAAGCCTCGGCCGGCCCGCATGGCGAGGCGCGCAGCCCGGGGGACGCACGTGCGATCCTCGCACAACCGCGCGCGACCCATCACGAGGTCCGTATCTGAGGCCACGGCACCGCCGGACAGGGCCGGAGGACGCCCCTGCCCGGCTGGCCCGCGGCGCATGGCCCGCGGCAGGGCGTTCCAACCAGCGCCATGGAGCGGCTCAGGCGCCCGCGCCGCCGGCCTCCTCCAGCCGCGCCGCCAGATAGCGTGTCAGCGCCGCGACATCGGGCAGATCCGGCGTCGCCACAGCATGCGGCAATTGCAGCGCGTCCTCCGCCGCCGCAAGCGTATCGTCGACATCGCCGCGATCCATCTTCAGGAAGCGTCGGAGCGTATCCTCCGGCCGTGGCACGACGCCGGGGCCGTACCACGGCACCAATACCGAGCGGACCACCGGCGCGACACGCGGGTCAACATTGGCGAATATCGCGTCGAAGTCCTCCACCGTCCACGCCGCCCGCTCCGCCACCGCGCCCCGCACCCGGCGCAGCATCGCATAATTGGCGTAGAGCATCGCGACGACGTACAGCCCCGCCAGCGCCGCAACCTTCTGCCAGCCGGTCACGCGCGGGCGATCACCCCGGCTTCGTTGTAGCGCAGCGCCGACAGCACCGTCTTCACGATCGCCTCCGCATCCAGCCCGGCCTCGGCATATTGCACATCGGGCTTGTCCTGATCCTGGAACAGGTCGGGCAACCGCATCGTGCGGATCTTCAGCCCGGCGTCGGTCAATCCCGTGTCCGATGCCATCGTCAGCACATGCGCGCCCAGCCCGCCGACCGCATTCTCCTCGATCGTCACCGCCACCTCATGCGTGGTCAGCAAGCGCCGGATCAGCGCCTCGTCGAGCGGCTTGGCGAAGCGCAGATCGGCGACGGTGGTGGACAGGCCCTTGGCGTCGAGCACGTCCGCGGCCTTCAGCGCTTCCGACAGCCGCGTGCCGAGTGACAGGATCGCCACCGACTTGCCCTCGCGCACGATCCGACCCTTGCCGATCTCCAACCGCTGAGGCGTTTCCGGCAGCGCCACGCCGGTGCCGCTGCCGCGCGGATAGCGCACCGCGATCGGCCCCGAATCATGCTCCACACAAGTATGGACCATGTGAACCAGCTCGGCCTCGTCCGCCGCCGCCATCACGACGAAGTTCGGCAGCGTCGCCAGATAGGTGACGTCGAAACTGCCGGCATGGGTCGCGCCGTCGGCGCCCACCAGCCCCGCCCGGTCGATCGCGAAACGGACTGGCAGATTCTGGATCGCCACGTCATGGACGACCTGGTCGTAGGCGCGCTGCAGGAACGTCGAATAGATTGCGCAGAACGGCCGCATGCCCTGCGCCGCCAGCCCGGCCGCGAAAGTAACGGCGTGCTGCTCCGCGATGCCGACATCGAAGAATCGCTCCGGATGGGCATGGGCGAACCGATCCAGCCCGGTGCCCGAAGGCATCGCCGCGGTGATCGCGCAGATGCGCCGATCCTGGTCCGCCGCCTTGCTCAGCGCCTCGCCGAACACATTCTGGTACGCTGGCGGGCCCGGCGGCGCCTTTGCCTGCGCGCCGGTGATGACGTCGAACTTCTGCACCCCGTGATATTTGTCGGCGGCCTTTTCAGCCGGGGCATAGCCCTTGCCCTTCTTCGTCACGACATGGACGAGGATCGGTCCTTCCTCGGCATCGCGGACGTTTTCCAGCACCGGGATCAGATGATCGAGGTTATGCCCGTCGATCGGCCCCACATAATAAAAGCCAAGCTCCTCGAACAGCGTGCCGCCCATCGTCATGCCGCGGGCATATTCGTCGGTCTTGCGCGCCGCGGTGTGGAACGGCCGCGGCAGGCGACGCGCGAACTTGCGCATCAGTTCGCGCACGCCCAGAAACTCGCGGCTCGATACGATCCGCGACAGATAGGCGGACAGACCACCGACCGGCGGCGCGATCGACATGTCGTTGTCGTTGAGGATCACGACCAGCCGGTTGCCCGCCGCCTCGGCATTGTTCATCGCCTCATAGGCCATGCCCGCCGACATCGCGCCGTCGCCGATCACCGCGATCGCCTTGCCGGGCGCCCCGCTCAGCTTGTTGGCGGTGGCAAAGCCGAGCGCCGCGCTGATCGAGGTCGAACTATGCGCCGCGCCGAACGGATCATATTCGCTCTCGCTGCGCTTCGTGAAGCCGGACAGCCCCCCGCCCTGCCGCAGCGTGCGGATACGATCGCGCCGCCCGGTCAAGATCTTGTGCGGATAGCATTGGTGCCCGACGTCCCAGATCAGGCGGTCACGCGGCGTATCGAACACATAGTGGATCGCGACGGTCAGTTCGACCACGCCGAGCCCGGAGCCGAGATGCCCGCCGGTCGTGCCGACCGCGGAAATCGTTTCCTGTCGCAACTCGTCCGCCAGCTGTCGCAGCTGGTCGGCCTTCAGGCGGCGCAGATCGGTGGGCGTTTCGACCGTGTCGAGCAAGGGCGTTTCGGGGGCATCAGCCATCCCACCGGGATAGCTGCGCCGAATCAATATGTCGATTACCGCAATTAACTAAGCCTCGACAAAAGCACGCTGCTGCGCGTCAGTCAGCCCCGCCGAGCGGTTCGAGGCAAGCCGCGCAGGAGCCGCGCACTTCGATCACGGGCCGCACCGGCGCGAAGCCCGACGCCGCCGCCACGTCGCGGAGCGCGCCGGTCAACTGATCGTCATCGACATGCGTCGTCATGCCGCAACGGTCACACACCAGGAAGATGCAATCGTGCCGGCAGCCGGGATGCGCGTTGACGACATAGGCATTCGCGCTTTCGACGCGCTGCGCCAGATTGGCCGTCACGAACAGGTCGAGAATGCGATAGATGCTGTTCGCCGCGATCCGGCGCCCCTGTGCCAGCGACACCGCCTCCGCAATGTCATAGGCCGATGCGGGTTTGGCGAATCGCGACAGCGCCGCGAACACGCTTTCGCGCATGGCGGTCCATTGCTCGCCGCTCGCTTCCAGCGTGCTCCGCGCCGCCAGCAGCAGCGCCTCGCCCTCAGGTTCCTGATGCCGATGCCCCATGATGGACGTAAATCTAGGGGCCCGTTAGCGGCGCGGCAAGCACCCGGGGAGCGATCGGGTTCAGGCGGGCTCTTGCCGGTTAAACAGATGAGCCAGCGCCAGTACCGAAACCCCCACGATCGTCAGCGCACTCTCCATCAGGTGATGCGCCCCATGCGACACCACCAGCGCACTCGCCATCAACGATAGCCCGCTCGCGCCCAGCACCAGCGGTAGCGCGCGACGGTGACGCCGCACGCCGCGCACGAACGCGATCGCGCCCAGCCCGATCGCCAGCACCAGGCCGATTTCGTGAACGAGTGGACTGCCCAACAGGCCGCCCGCGGTGGAAAGCGCCACCACCAGGAACGTCGTGGCGAGGCAATGTACCACGCACGCCGCCGACAACCACATCGCCCAGCGATCCAAACGCCCTATCGGGCCGGGAGGGGGCAGACCGTTCGCCATCCGCGCTCCCTTATGCTCATCCGCTCGATGTTACAATATCACATGACAGTTTATTTCGGCCCGTGCTTTTGATTGCGGCGCATGACGGCGCTACACGGCCGGGATGCGTCACGTTCTCGATGTCGATCGTTCCATCCTCGGCCAGCCCTGGCGCTGGCGTGCGCTGGCGGCGGATCAGCGCGATATGACGATGACCGACGATCTGCTGACGCAATTGCTGCTGGCGCGGGGCTGCACGCGTGAAACGCTGGAGGAGCATCGCACCCCCTCGATCCGCGGCTTCATGCCCGATCCGTCGGTGTTCCGTGACATGGATCTCGCCGCGGCACGGCTTGCCGATGCGGTCGAACGCGATGAGCGGATCGCGATCTTCGGCGATTACGATGTCGATGGGGCGACCTCGTCGGCCCTGCTGGTGCTGCTGCTGCGCCGCCTGGGGCGCGAGGCGCGCGTCTATATTCCCGATCGTCTGACCGAGGGCTATGGCCCCAATGCGATCGCGCTCGAGCGGTTGGCGGCGGAGGGGGCGACGCTGATCGTGACGGTCGATTGCGGCGCGCAGGCGTTCGACGCGCTCGCCGCCGCGCGCAGCGACGTGATCGTCGTCGACCATCATCAATGCGCCACCCGGCTGCCGCGCGCGCATGCCATCGTCAATCCAATCCGCCGCGACGAAGCCGTGGAAGCCGCCGCTCACGGGCATCTGGCCGCGGTCGGGGTCGCCTTCCTGCTCGGCGCGGCGTTGCTGCGTGAGTTGCGACGGCGAGGTGCCTTCGCAACCCGCGAGGAGCCACGGCTGCTGGATCTGCTCGATCTCGTCGCGCTCGGCACCGTCGCCGATGTGGCGCAGTTGCGCGGCCTGAACCGCGCCTTCGTCGCGCAGGGGCTGAAGGTGATGGCACAGCGCCGCAACATCGGCATCGCGGCGTTGATCGAGGCGTCGCGACTCACCCGCGCGCCGACCGCCAGCGATCTCGGCTTCGCACTGGGGCCGCGCATCAATGCGGGCGGGCGGGTCGGCCGCGCCGATTTGGGTGTACGATTGCTGACCACCGAGGATCCGGCCGAAGCGCGCACGCTGGCAACCGAGCTGGATCGTTTGAACGAGGAACGCCGCGCGATCGAGGCGATGGTGCAGGAAGGCGCGGAAACGCTGCTGTGCCAGGATCGCGCGGTCTGCGTCGTCGCCGGCCCCGGCTGGCATCCCGGCGTGATCGGCATCGTCGCCGGGCGTCTGAAGGAAAAGCTCGGTCGCCCGGCGATCGTGATCGCGCTGGACGAGCAAGGCATCGGCAAAGGTTCGGGGCGGTCGATCAGCGGCGTGGATCTGGGCACCGCAGTGCTGGCCGCGAAGGAACAGGGATTGCTGATCGCTGGCGGTGGGCATGCGATGGCGGCGGGGCTGACGATCGCCGCCGACCAGATCCCCGCCTTTGCCGCCTATTTGGACGCGCGCCTCGCCGACGATGTCGAGCGGGCACTCGCAGGGCGCGCCTTGCTGGTCGACACGGTCCTCGCGCCGGGCGGCGTCACCCCTGCGCTGGTCGCGGAACTGGAGGCCGGCGGTCCCTATGGCACCGGCTGGCCCTCGCCGCGGATCGCGATCGGGCCGGTGCGCGCGATCAAGGTCGACATCGTCGGCAACGGCCATGTCCGCGCGATCGTCGCGGGGGACGACGGGCGCAGCCTGAAGGCGATGGCGTTCCGCGCCGCTGACAGCGCACTCGGCCAAGCGCTCCTCGCCGCGGGGCCGACCCGCCGGCTGTGGCTCGCCGGACGCGCGAAGCTGGACGAATGGGGCAGTCGCCCGGCGGCGGAACTGCACCTCGACGACGCCGCCTGGGCGAACTAAAGCGAACGAACACCGACGAGACTTGACCGCCGCCGCCCTTTCCGCCAAGAGCCCGCCACGCCTTTTTGGCCCCTTCGTCTAGCGGTTAGGACGCGGCCCTTTCACGGCTGAAACACGGGTTCGATTCCCGTAGGGGTCACCATTCTCGCCGAAAGTGGCGAGAATCTGCGAATGTCAGCGAAAATCAATACGTCGTCAGGCGCCTTGTGCTACGAAAAGGTGCTACGAATGAGGCGTCGCATGAGTCACTCGCACCGCCGACCCACGTCTTCCAACCTGTGGTTCCGCATGGACGTGCCGCGCGATGTTCGAGAACTCGCTGGCGTCACGTCCTGGCAGAAGAGCCTGGAGACCGCGGATCCCGCGATAGCAGATGTGCGAAGGGCTTCGTACTCGGCGCACTACAAGGCGGAGGTGATCCGCCTGCGGGCAATTCTCAAGGAGCAGATCGCACGGAATGCCGATCAGCTCGTGGGGTGCGCGCTGAGTCGCATGGCAGCGTATTTCGGGTCGATGGACGTTGCCGTTTCGTCAGAACTGACCAAGATCGCCACCATCGTCCGATCTTCGTGGAGCAACGACCATGCACGCGCGGCGGAGAAGCAGCACGATGGTGAGGCGCTCACCGGCTTCTACGAAGAAGAAGGCGACGCCATTCTCGCGATTGATGGTGACGATGAGCGTCAGCGGTTCCGCCTGCGTGCGGAACTCCTCGAAGGTCGCGCGCCGCTTACCGACGGTACGTCGACCGACGGACTAGCCTATCAGGCTCTCGCCGCATCCCTCCTAGTGCGCGGCAATCTCGAAGATATACGGTTCGCCGTAAGCTACCTGCCCCATCTCGTGCCCGAGATCGATCTGTCGACGCGGGATAAGTATAGTGCGGTTGCCACGGCCTATATATCATGCCTGACAGCGCACCGATTTACGTCATGGCCTGAAGGAGCGCCCGAACTCTTCGGTCCTGCAGCGCCGCTCCCGAACACAGCGGCACCTCTACCCGCACCGCTCCCCGTGTCCCCGCCGATCAGCCACACGCTTGCGGACGCTTTCGAGCTGTGGAAGCAGGGCAAGAACATATCTGGGCCAAACAAGGCCGCTGATGAGTTCGCGACTGCCTTATCTCGATTCGAGGAGTTGTGTAAAACATCGACTCTATCGATGATCACGACAGAAATGGTGGAGTTCTTCTTACAAGAAGTCGCGCGATTACCGTCACGGGCAAAAAGAGACGTTGCCCGTCTCCCACTGGCCGAACAAATGCGCATTGCAGCTGAGAACGACCTACCGACTCTGCAGCCGCCCACAGTGGGAAAGCATCTAGCCGCCGTTCGCCGCATGCTTGCCGTTGCGAAAAGGCGTCAGTGGATCACGCACAACCCTGCCGCTGAAGTGGAAGTGGAGGGTGCGAAGTGGCAAGGCAACGAGCGTGATCACTTCTCTGACCACGACATGCAACTGATCTATGGCTCGACGCTGATGACCGATCCTAGTGCGTGCAGCGACACGATGTTCTGGATCTTGTTCATGGCCCCTTTTCACGGATCGCGGCCGGGTGAGCATTGCAAACTGAAGCCGAACGACATCGTTGAAGAAGAGGGCGAATGGGTGATGCGCTTTCGCCGCGACAAACGAGTAAGAAGCATCGGTAAGACACCGGCGGTCGCACCGCGTCGGCAGAAGACCCGCAGCTCTATTCGCGACATCCCGCTGCACTGGATCGTGCTGGAAGGTGGCTTCCTCAGCCTTGTGGATGACCAGCGGCGTCGTGGCGAGGAATGGCTGTTCGACGATCTTCGGGTCGACGCTTACGGCGACAGGTATCGGCTGCTCTCCGCAGAAATCAACCGAGCGCTCCGCAGACTCGGCATCACGGAGAGTGACAAGGCGTTCTACTCGACAAGGCATACGATGAAGCGCGAGGGCAGACGTCGGCGCATCGCGAAGCAGAGCCTCGATCAGCTCGCCGGCCATGCCAGCGGCGACGCCGGCGACAAGTACGGCCAAGGCCTGCCGATCGACATTCTTAAGCAGGATATCGATCAGCTCGAGTTCCGCAGCGTGGATTGGGACCCCGTCGTGGCCTGCGCGCGTGAACGCGTCCGACGGAGGTTGGGGCGGTAGGCCGGTAATCCCAGCGGCCGACACTACCTTCAATCAGCGGCCGCTATGGAACGCCACTGATTGACCACACCTGGTGGGAAGCGAACACGCGACCTTGCCCTTCGGATCAATCCGTCAGCCTCATAAAAGGGGAGTAGACCTTCACGCCATGGGCCTCGACGCCTGCCCGTAATTCCGGGCTGGGATCTCCCCACAGCTCTCCTTCCATGTCCACGATTTCAAAGATCGCGGCAGCGTTTTCGCCCATGTTCTCGAAGTGAGCGAGGTGTGCCTCTGCGCTTTCATATTCCTCGTAAACGACCGCCTCAGTCTCATCGTCATTCAAGAAGATGTCATATCGGATCGTCCCGGGGTCTTTTTCCCGTGCAAGCCGCATGCAATTCTCGGAAAGCCGCTTAAACTCTCCTGTTTTGCCAGGCTTGATCTTGAAGCGAGCGACAGCCTGTATCTTGCTCATCCATGCCTCCGTTGGTCTACGTCAGCAACGTGCAGAAGGCACCGAGCAGTGTCGACCAAATTTGTTGATGAACCCGAGCGACGATCGGGTTCGGCCACGGCGTCGCTGCGGCCGAATGTCCGGTTCTGGGCGATACTGGACGGTCTGCTCTATTATACCGGTCCGATGTCAGCGGCCCCTGCTCTGCCCGTCGCGCCGCCGCAGTCGCTCCGCAATCTCAGCATCCGCCTGCATCTTCTGATGTTCGCCAAGCCGCCCATATGCGGCAGCTCGCATACTATAAGCCCAAGCGTCGTCGGCTTCGCGAGCGATCGCGACGCTGAACAGGCGGACGGCTCCGGCCATATCGCCGCGGGCCATCGCGAGGACGCCTTCACCATGCAGGACGACCAAGTTTGATTCGTCGCGTGTCCTGACGGCGGCGAAATCCTGTTCGGCGCGAGCGGCATCACGGCTCCAAGCGAATGCGAGGCCACGGTTCGCAAGCGGCTCGACATTCGCTGGCTGAAGCTCGTGGGCGTTGGTGAAGTCGGAAATCGCTTGATCGAACCTTCCCGTGTCCAAAAAGATCAAACCTCGGTTCGAATAGGCCTCGGCGTTCTTCGGGTCGACGGAGACAGCTGCCGAATAGTCGGCGATCGCGCTCTCTCGTGCGCCCAACGCTTCGTGCACGAGCCCGAGGTTGTAATGCGAGGAGCTGGCGTTCGGATCGAGGCCGATCGCCGTTGCGTAATCGGCGCCTGCACGCCGATAGTCGCGCATGCGATAGTATGCTGAACCGCGAGCGGCGATCACGCTTGATCGGTCTTGATTGGGGTGCTCGGACAGCAGCCGGTTGCAGGCAGTCAGCTCATCCGTCGCGGGCCGCTCGTTCTCATAATCGTGACATCGGTCACGCAGGGCTTGCATCGGTGCGTCGACAAGTAGCTGACCGCTGAAGAACAGAAGGCCGATCCCGAGCAGCCCGTTCCAGCTCATCGATGCCCAATATCGTTTCGGTTGCTCGGCGCGGTCGAACTTCCAACTCGCACCCCGCACCATCGGCTCGATCGTGCCCGACATATAACCGCTGATCACGGACCAGAGCGCGAAGCCACCCAGCCCAATCATAAGTATCGGCACGAAGCTGGGAGATCGGGCAAATTCGGCGGCAGCAGGCGTGAAGATGAAGACGGCCAGCGCCGCCAAGCCGACCAAAATCGCAACGTTCACCGCCAGCGCGCGTGGCGACCGCCAGGTCAGATCCTCCTGCGGTTGCGTGATGTCGCGTCGCGAAGGAGATCGCGTCACGTGCCGATAAACGTACCGCGCCGGGGCGAACCCGATGATCGCGATCAGAAGTAGCAACCAATATCGGGCTGGAACGGCGTCGAACATGCGCGGCAATGCTGGCTGAACGTCACAGGCGGTGCAATGACGACGTTCGTCCGGCGCGGGTTCAGCGGTCGAGATCCCTCTTGCCAAAGTTCGCGTTACGTTCCATCTATCAATCGATGGGCGCGATATTGAACATCCTACGAGAGCTAGGTTCAGGACCCATTGATTTGAGGCGAGCGATCTGATTCAGGCTCCGTGAGGAGACAGGAATGAGCGACTTGTT
>NZ_JBELIE010000075.1:0-15131 GCF_042091075.1 Sphingomonas sp.
CGAGCGCCAGGCTGGCGGTCGAATCGAACATCGCGTTCGCCCAATCCCGATGCTTGGTATCGCGAGCGTCCCGCGCCGTCACACCCAATGCCCAGATCGTGCGGCCGTTCGAATCTTCCGATCCGACATCTTCACACCAAGTCCGGTCGAAATTCATGAAGTTGCGGAAACGTCGCTGCTCCGGATTCCAGGCATATTGAATGAACGAGGCATAGACGGTCAGCCATTTGTCACGCGTCGCCGGATCGATATCGTCGACCGCGCTCATCAGCATCAGCGCGCGCGCATTGTCATCGATGCAATAGCCGTGACGGCGGTCGGGCACCGAAAAGATCGAATGCTGCAGCATGCCGGTCATGTCGCTCATCCGCTCGACGGCGGAGATGTCAGGAGGCAACACCTTTGTTTGCGCGGAGCCGCCATTGCCCAGCCGGGTCGGCTGCGTCACGATCGCCGTGGTGATCTCATCCATCGCTTTCTCCACCACGCGCGGCCAGATCATCGTACGGCCACGTGCATAGGCACGCTCCGACAGACGCTGGCTGTTGCGGGTACTGCCGAGCAAATCCCCGATCTCTCGTGCAAACGCCGCCGCATCGCGGAAATCGACCAGCACACCGTGACCATCGGCCAGGATCTCGGTCGCGTGAACATAAGGGGTGGATACCACCGCCTTGCCGACACCGACCGCGTAGCTGAGCGTGCCGCTCGTGATCTGCGCCGGGTTCAGATACGGCGTCGCATAGATATCCGCCGCCTGGAGATAGTCGATCAGATCGTCATGATCGACGAACGCATCGATGAATTCGACGTTGCCGCCGACGCCCAGCGCAGCCGCCTGCGCCTTCAGCGAATCACGATAACGCTCCCCTTCGTGGGCGACGAGATTGGGGTGCGTCGCGCCCAACACGACATAGGTCGCGTCCGGATGCCGCTCCACCACCGCGGGCATCGCCTCGATGATCGTCTCGATGCCCTTGCCGGGCGCGAGCAGACCGAAGGTCAGGATGACGCGCTTGCCGGCCCAGCCGAACCGATCCTTGAAGGCATCGGGTGCGGCAAACGGACGATCGGGCACACCATGCGGGATCACCGCGATCATCTTCGGGCTGACGCCGAATACCCGTTCGAGGATATCACGACCGCGATCCGCCATCACGATAATCTTCGACGCGCGCCGCAGCAGCCCTTCGAGCACCTGCCGCTCGGCGGTGCTCGGCTTTTCCAGCACGGTATGCAACGTCACCACCAGCGGGATCGTCACGCGATCGAGCAGCGCCAGGATGTGCGCACCCGCATCACCACCGAAGATGCCATATTCATGCTGCAACCACAGCGCCTGCGCGCCGCTCGCCTGGATATCGCGCGCCGTCGCCAGATAGGCGACGCGATCGTCCTGCGGGATCGTTCCCGTCACCGCCTCGGGATAATCGTAGCGGCCGGGGTGGTCGTCCATCGCATAGACATCGACGCGGCAATCGGGGAACCGGGCGCGCAGCGCGGCATATGTGTCGGTCGTGAAGGTCGCGATACCGCACTTTCGCGGCAGGAAATTACCGATCAGCGCGATGTGCCTGGCGCTTTGCAGAACGGCCGACTGCTTCATCCTATTGCCTTCGCTAGTGCAGCACGTATCCCGATACAGGACGCGCATCCGTTACTGAACCCTCGATGCAGCGGTTGGTTGCAGTGATGTTGCAGTGCGGCGCCGACGAACCGCCTGATCGAGATCAAGCCGGCGTGGCGCACGAATCGGTCTCGCCCGGTCATGCCCCGGCGCACGCGAGCGCTTACTGGCCGGCCAGCGCCCTGTTGAGCGTATGGGCGGGCGCGCTCAGCACGCCATAGAGGGTACTCGCACCGAGAAAGGCGACCGCCACCACCGCCAGCGCGATGATCACGAACTGGAAGATCGAGGCGAAGGCGCGCGACCGCTCAAGCCGGCGCGCCATCTGCGCTTCGTGGACGAGGCGCACGTCGGCACGTCGTTCGGCGACCTGCCGATCGCTATCCTGCTTGGGGCGCTGCGCGAGCCGCGGTTCGCTGACCAACGTCGACACGGTCAGCCGGTCCTGCGTGCGGACACCGAAGAAACGCCCCTTGCTCCACATCACGCGGCCGACGATCACGATCGTCCCGCGCCGGACCTCGATATAATTGCCCGGCACGGGCGGCGAATCGCACCCGGCCATCAACCCGCGCGACGACACATTGTGGATGATCACGTCCATCCACGCCGCCCCCACGCGCATGCGCGAGGGGATCAGCACGGTGATCCGTTCCTCCCGGGGCTTGAACCCCATCGGCATCTTCGCAAGCACGACCGTCCAGCACCTCTCCGTAATCACCCGATTTGGACGAGCGTTCACGAAGATGCGGTTAAGAAACGGAAATTTCGTCGCACGAGCGGATTTTTTGTGGCCGTCGGTCGTCGATCGACGGCGCACACGGGATCAGATCATGCCCAGCGCCTGCATATATACCTCGAGGATCGACTGCTCCTCCTGATATTCCTCGCGCTTCTTCTTGCGGATCTGGAGGATCTTGCGGATCGCCTTCGCGTCATAGCCGCGGCTTTTCGCCTCGGCCATCACGTCCTTGATATCGTCCGCGATCCCCTTCTTCTCTTCCTCGAGGCGCTCGGCCCGCTCGATCAGCAGCCGCAGTTCATCCGCCGCGACCGATCCGCCGCCCATGCCTTCGCCACGTTCTTCCGCCATGATATTTTCCCCAGAATGGACGACGTCACCCGCCGCCGGAGCGTATCGGCCCCGGCGGCGGGTGACGTCATGAAAGCTCGACAATGATGTCCGGCGGCGCGTCTATCCCCCGACGCCGCCGCGCTCAAGCCTCACGCGGCGGGCTGTTTCGCCACCACTCCCTTGTGCATCACGAAATCGACTCGCTCCAGGCGGCGCACATCCTCCAGCGGTGAGCCCGTGACCGCGATGATGTCGGCGCGTTTGCCGGGAACCAGCGCGCCGATATCGTCGCGTCCCAACAGGTCCGCGGCATCGACCGTGGCACTGCGGATCGCCTGCATCGGCGTCATCCCCAGATCGAGCAGATAGGGGAATTCGGTGGCGTTATCGCCATGCTTCGACACCCCGGTGTCGGTGCCGAAAGCGAACTTCACCCCCGCCGCCCAGGCCTTTTTGTGATTGGCGTGCATCGCCGCCGCAGCGGCCTCCGCCTTCGGAATCGTCGCTGGCGGCAGCGCGCCCGATCGCGCCTGCGCCAGCGCCGCCACCGGGGCGATCTCGGTCGGCACCAGATACGCGCCCTTGGCCTTGAACAGCCGGATCGTCTCGTCGTCCAGATAGCTGGCATGTTCGATCGAGTCGCACCCCGCCTCCAGCGCCGCCTTGGTGCCCTCCGCCGCATGGCTGTGCGCGGTCGCCTTCCGCCCCAGCGCGTGCGCGGTTTCCACGATCGCGCGCATCTCCTCCGGGGTCATCGCACGACCAAGCCCGCCGCTGACGTTCGACAACACGCCGCCGGTGGCCGCGAACTTGATCACCTGCGCGCCCAGCGCCACCTGCTGGCGCACCGCGCGACGGCAATCGTCGGGGCCGTCGCAGACGTTGACCTGATGCGCATGCGCCGCCTCCGCCCATTCCTCGGCCAGCCCGTTGGTCGAATCACCGTGCCCGCCGGTGACCGAGATCATGCTGCCCGCGTTGACGATGCTCGGCCCGTCGACGTCGCCGCGCTCGATCGCGTCGCGCAGGGCGCGGATCCCGCGCGGGTTGCCTCCCAGATCGCGCACCGTGGTGAAGCCCGCCGCCAGCGTTTTCCGCGCATTGGCGACGCTCGTCATCATATCGTCAGCCTCGTCGGTGTTGAGCCGGGTCAGCCGCTCCCGCAGCGGGTCGCCGCCGATTCCCCACAGATGCACGTGCATGTCGATCATCCCCGGCATGACGAAGCGACGGCTCAGATCGATCAGCGTCGCCCCCGCCGGCGGCGCGACGAACCCGTCGCGCACCTCCGCCACCGTGCCGTCACGCACCACGATCGTGCTGTTGCCGCGCGCCGGCTGACCGGGCCGGTCAAGCAATGCGCCGGCATGGATATAGGTGATGGCGGGCGCGGCGGCGGGTGCGGCGGCCGGCGCCGCCTGTTGCGCTGCCAGCGGCGCCGCCAGTCCGAGCGCCATGATGGCGGTGAGCGTTTTCAACATCTTCCCCTGTTCTCCCTGTCGAGTTCCGCGACCGCATTTTTGTCGGTTCGCATTCCCCATGTCCGCGATGTGACGCCGCTTGCCTAGCGCTTTCGTCGCGACCGCGCGCAGCGGACGGACGACACGGGCCCGCGCGTCAGGCGTTGCGCTTGACGCTCTCCGCCATGCGCGCGAGCTGCTCGGGGCTGGCCTCCTGCTGATGGCGATCCTTCCACGCCTCATAGGGCATGCCATAAATCGCCTCGCGCGCGGCGGGCTTGTCCAGCCCCGCCGCCTCCCCGATCCAGTCCGACAGGCAGTTCCGACAGAAGCCAGCAAGTCCCATTAAATCAACGTTCTGCGCGTCGGTGCGGTGGCGCAGATGACGCACCAGGCGCCGGAAGGCAGCGGCAGCCGCGGCATCGTCAACCCGATCGAGGGGGTCCATCACACGTCTCCTAAAGGTTGATCCTTGGGCGTTAACCGCTAAGGCCGGCGCGGCAAAGCAGGAAGCCGCATGACCAGCTCGCTCACCCATCCGACGATCGTCGCCGACACCGTCCTCCCCCGCTCGCGCAAGGTGCGCGTGCTTGCCACGCTGGGTCCGGCCAGCAGCACCCCGGAGATGATCGCCACGCTGTTCCAGGCCGGCGCGGACGCGTTCCGCATCAACATGAGCCATGGCGATCAGGCGTCGAAAGTCGCCGTCATCAAGGCGATCCGCGGTCTGGAGACACGCTTCAACCGCCCGACCACGATCCTTGCCGATCTGCAGGGGCCGAAGCTGCGCGTCGGGAAGTTCGCGGGCGGCCGGGTGATGCTGGAAACCGGCAGCACCTTCACGCTCGACCATGATGAGGCGCCCGGCGACGCGACGCGCGTGCGGCTGCCGCATCGCGAGATCTTCGCCGCGATCGAACCGGGTGCCCGCTTGCTGCTGGACGATGGCAAGCTGGTGCTGCGCGTCACCGATCATGGCAGCGACCGGATCGTCACCACCGTTGAGGTCGGCGGCGCGTTGAGCGACAACAAGGGGCTGAACGTCCCCGACGTGGTCGTCCCGATGGCGGCGCTGACCGACAAGGACCGCTCCGACCTGGCCTTCGCGATCGAACAGGGCGTCGACTGGATCGCGCTGTCGTTCGTTCAGCGTCCGGAGGATCTGGCCGAAGCGCGCCGCCTGATTCAGGGCGAAGCGGCGCTGCTCGCCAAGATTGAAAAGCCCGCCGCGATCGAGCGGCTGGAGGAAATCGTCGAGCTGTGCGACGGCGTGATGGTAGCACGCGGCGATCTGGGCGTCGAACTGCCGCCGCAATCGGTGCCGCCGTTGCAGAAGCGGATCGTCGAAACCGCGCGCAAGATGGGGCGCCCGGTGGTCGTCGCGACGCAGATGCTCGAATCGATGATCAAGTCCCCCTCGCCGACACGCGCCGAAGTGTCCGACGTCGCGACCGCCATCTATGACGGGGCGGACGCGATCATGCTGTCGGCGGAAAGCGCCGCTGGTGACTGGCCGGTCGAGTCGGTCGCGATGATGAACGCGATCGGCGACGCAGTGGAACGTGACCCGATGCACGGCGATCGCATCCATTTCACCGTCACGCGCCCCGATCCGACCACCGCCGACGCGCTGGCCGAAGCGGCCAAGAACATCGCCGACACCGTCTCCGCTTCGGCGATCATCTGCTTCACCTCGTCGGGATCGACCGCCCGGCGGGTCGCGCGTGAGCGGCCGTCCGTGCCGATCCTCGTCCTCACCCCGAATCGCGACACCGCGCGTCGCCTGGGGCTGCTGTGGGGCACGCACAACGTCACCACGCGCGATGTGGAATCGTTCGAGGAGATGGTCGCCAAGGCGAAGCGGATCGCCTTGCGGCAGGGCATCGCCAAGGCGGGTGATAGCGTGGTGGTGATGGCCGGTGTGCCGTTCCGCACGCCGGGCTCCACCAACGTGCTGCATGTCGTGCGCATCATCGGCGACGAGCTGAAGGTGTACAAGGGGCCGGGAAGCTAGACGCCGCCCGGATCCCGGGCGCGGCGGGTGGCCAGGCTGCGGGTGATTACCGGCCGTCCGCCCCGCCGCCCGGCTCGGCTTCGCGGCCCGACGCCGGCGCCGGTGGCCGCGCCAGCCGCCACGCGAGGAACAGCATCATTCCCGCCAGCGTGAACCACGTCAGCGCATAGGTGAGATGTGCGTTGCGGAAGCGCACCACCGTCAGGCCACCGCGTGGCCAGTCGGGCGAGGAGGCGGCGTCCGCGTCGATAAAATAAGGGGCGACGCGCCCCAGCCCGCGTGCCCGCGCGATCGCGGCCGTGTCGCGTGAGTACCAGCGATCCTCCGCCGGCCGATTGCTGCGCAGAAAACCACCCTCCGGCTCGCTGATCCGCAGCAGGCCGGTCACGGTCGCGGCGCCGGCGGGCACGGGCAGCGTGCCACGCCGCGACTGGGGCACGAAACCGCGATTGATGAGAATGACCCCCTGCGCGGTGCGCAGCGGACTGAGCACCCACCAGCCCGGCCCCAGATCGGTGACGGCCTGCGTATAGGCCGGCGCAACCGGCAACCATGTTCCACTCGCCCGCAGCCGGCGATAGGCATCGTCCGGGCCGATCGCCCGCCAGCGCACGGGCGGGGGTGGCGCCTGCGGGGCCGCGGCCAGCCGCGCGTCGACCCGCGCGATCAACGCGACCTTCCATGCGCGCCGCTCGACCTGCCACACCCCCAACCCCGCGAGCAACGCCGCCGCCAGCAGCGCGAGCGCGACGGGCCAATGGCGGTACGGCCGGCGGGCGGCGGTCACGTCACATGCCGCCGCCGCTCATTTCCATCGCCATGTTCGGCATCATGTTGGCGTTCATATTGTACATGACCCACAGCGAACCCGAAATCGCGATCACCACGATGATGACGGTGAAGATCAGCGCCATCAGCGTCCAGCCGCTTTCCGACTTGCTGTTCATATGGAGAAAATAGACCATGTGGACGACGATCTGCACCGCGGCCAGCGCGGTGACGACCAGCGCGGTGATCCGGGTGTCGCCGATCGCGCCGGTCATCACCAACGCGAAGGCGGGCGCGGTGAGCAGCACCGACAGGATGAATCCGGTCCAATAGCCCTTGCGGGAGCCATGCGCCGCACCACCATGATCGTCGTGCCCGTCCGCATGACCGTGCCCGTCGCCATGGCCGTGCACGGCCCGATCCTGCATATCCTGATGCGCGCTCACCGCAGCACTCCCAGCAGATAGACGAAGGTGAAGACGCCGATCCACACGACGTCGAGGAAGTGCCAGAACATCGACAGGCATTGCAGCCGGCGCACATTGTCGGAGATCAGCCCGCGCCGCTTCACCTGGACGACCAGAACCGCCAGCCAGATCAAGCCGAAGGTGACGTGCAGCCCGTGCGTGCCCACCAGCGTGAAGAAGGCGGAGAGGAACGCGGACCGTTGCGGCCCCGCGCCCTCGTGGATCAGATTGCTGAATTCGTACAGCTCGATCGACAGGAACGCGAGACCGAACAGCGCGGTCACCCCCAGCCAGCCGAGCACCGCCGACTGCCGCTTCTCGTCGGTCGCGATCATCGCGAAGCCATAGGTGATCGATGACAGCAGCAGCATCGTCGTGTTTACCGCCACCAGCGGCAGCTCGAACAGCTCGCGCGGCCCCGGCCCGCCCGCGAAACTGCCGCCATAGACGCCATAAGCGGCGAACAGCATCGCGAAGATCAGGCAGTCGCTCATCAGATAGAGCCAGAAGCCCAGCATCGTGCTGCCGCCCGGCGGATGCGGATGTTCGTCGAGGTCGTAATAAACCGGAGCCTCGGCACCGGACGGGGTGTGCGTCATGCTTGCCATCTCGTCTTACACCCCGGCCGTCTGTAGCGCGCGCGTGCGGGCATCCTCGGACGCGATCACGTCCTCGACCGGGATGTGGAAGTCGCGGTCGTAGTTGAACGTGTGGATGATCGCGGTCGCCAGCAGCGCGAGGAACGACAGCGCCGCCAGCCACCAGATGTACCAGATCATCGCCAGTCCGCAGACCATCGACAACCCCGCCAGAACGACTCCCGCCCAGGTATTCTTGGGCATGTGGATCGCACGGAAGCCATCGGTGGGGCGGGCCACCTTGTGCGACTTCATGTCATACCAGGCGTCGAGGTCGTGAATGACCGGCGTGAAGGCGAAATTATAGGCCGGCGGCGGCGACGAGGTCGCCCATTCCAGCGTGCGTCCGTTCCAGGGGTCGCCGGTGATGTCGCGCAGCTTCTCGCGATCGCGAATGCTGACGTAGAATTGCATCAGCATCGCGCCGATCCCGGCGGCGATGATCGCCGCACCGATCCCGGCAATCACGAACCAGATGCGCAGCGACGGATCCTCGAACACCCGCATGCGCCGTGTCACGCCCATGAAGCCGAGCACGTAGAGCGGCGTGAACGCGACCCAGAAGCCGACCACCCAGCACCAGAAGCTGACGACGCCCCACTTCCTGTCGAGCTTGAACCCGAATGCCTTCGGCCACCAGTAATTGACGCCCGCGAACATCCCGAACAGCACGCCGCCGATGATGACGTTATGAAAATGCGCGACCAGGAACAGGGAGTTGTGGAACTGGAAGTCCGCCGGCGGCACCGCCAGCATCACCCCGGTCATGCCCCCGATCACGAACGTCAGCATGAACGCGACCGACCACATCATCGGCAATTCATAGCGGATCCGGCCGCGATACATCGTGAACAGCCAGTTGAAGATCTTCGCGCCTGTCGGGATCGAGATGATCATCGTCGTGATGCCGAAGAAGCTGTTGACGCTGGCACCTGATCCCATCGTGAAGAAATGGTGCAGCCACACCAGATAGGACAGAATGCAGATAACGATCAGCGCGTAGACCATAGAGGTATAGCCGAACAGCCGCTTACCCGAGAAGGTCGAGACGACTTCGGAAAACACACCGAACGCCGGCAGGATCAGGATGTACACTTCCGGGTGGCCCCAGATCCAGATCATGTTCACGTACATCATCGGGTTTCCCCCGCCGGTGTTCGTGAAGAAATTGGTGCCGACGTAGCGATCGAGGCTGAGCATCGCCAATACCGCGGTCAGCACCGGGAAGGCGGCGACGATCAGCACGTTGGTAACCAACGCCGACCAGGTGAAGATCGGCAGCTTCATCAACGACATGCCAGGTGCGCGCATCTTCACGATCGTCGCGATCAGGTTGACGCCGGATAACAGGGTGCCGACGCCCGCGATCTGCAAGGCCCAGATATAATAATCGACACCGACGTCGGGGGAGTAATCCAGTCCGGACAGCGGCGCCATCGCCAGCCAGCCGGTGCGCGCGAACTCGCCGACGAACAGACTCGCCATCACCGTCAGCGCGCCGGCGACCGTCATCCAGAAGCTGAAATTGTTAAGGAATGGAAAGCTGACGTCACGCGCACCGATCTGCAGCGGCACGACATAGTTCATCAACCCGGTGACGAACGGCATCGCGACGAAGAAGATCATGATGACCCCGTGCGCCGTGAACACCTGATCATAATGGTGCGCGTTGAGGTAACCCTCGCTGCCGTTGAACGCCAGCGCCTGTTGCAGGCGCATCATGATCGCATCGGCGAAGCCGCGCAGCAGCATGACCAGCGCCAGCACGATATACATGATGCCGATCTTCTTGTGATCGACACTGGTGAACCACTCTTTCCAGAGATAGCCCCACAGCTTGAAATAGGTCAGCGCGCCCAACAGCGTCAGTCCGCCCAGCGCGACCACCGCGAAGGTGCCGACCAGGATCGGCTCGTGGATGGGGAAACTGTCGAGCGTCAGCCGCCCGAAGATCGTCTTGATGAGGTCGTTCGACATCATGCCCTCAGGCCCGCTTGCGGGCGTCGGCGCCAAGTGGCGCGGGAAGAACGTTCATGGTCATGTTGCGGTTGGTGCCGTCGCCGGGGTCCCCCTGCCCCTGTGCGGCGCCGTGCGGCGCGCTGAGATGCGGGCTCTCGCCCTTTTCGGAGGGGTCGCGCGTCAACGCCCCCTCCGCCTCGCCCGCGCGCGGGGCGCGGTCGTTCACCGCCGGTCCGCCGTGCGACATGCCCTGCATGCATGACGTGCCCGGCTTGACGCACATCGCCACGATCCGCTGGAACAACGCCGGATCGACACTGCCGAAGCCGATCGGCCGCACCTTCTCGCTGGGCTGCTCAAGCCGGCGATAGAGCGCGGCGTCCAGCCGGCGCGGCTGTCGCTTCACCCCCGCCACCCACTGATCGAAACGCGCCGGGGTCACCGAATACGTCCAGAACGACATGTTCGAGAAGCCAGCGCCGCTGTAATTGGCCGAGCGCCCCTCGAACCGTCCGACCTTGTTGAGGACGCCGTGCAGCGTCGTTTCCATGCCCGGCATGGTGTAGATCATGCCCGCCATCGCCGGCACCCACAGCGTGTTCATCACGCTGGACGACGTCATGCGGAAGCGCACCGGGCGATCGACCGGAACGACCAGCTCGTTAACCGTGGCAACGCCCTGCTCGGGATAGATGAACAGCCATTTCCAGTCGAGCGACACCACCTCGACATCGAGCGGACGGACGTTCGCGGTGACCGGCTTGCCCGGCGCGACGCGACTGAGCGGACGATAGGGATCGAGCAGATGGGTGCCGACCCAGGTGAGCGCCCCCAGCGCGATGATGATCAGCAGCGGCGCCGCCCAGATCACCAGTTCCAGCTGGGTCGAGTGATCCCAGTCGGGCGCATAATCCGCCTCTTCATTGCCCGCGCGATACCGCCAGGCGAACAGCACCGTCAGCGCCATCACCGGCACGATGATGAGCAGCATCAGCACCGTCGACCACAGGATCAGGTCCGCTTGCTGGACGGCGACATCGCCCGCCGGATTCATCACCACGGTTTGGCACCCGCCCAGCGCCAGCAGCCCGGCGAGCGGCGCGATGGCCGACAGGCGCGATCGGACTCGCGCGATGCGGAGGAAGGTTCGGCGGATCATGGGCGGGCAGCTAGTGCTTGTTGCAGTGCAGCGGAATAGGACATTTTGTCCCATCCCATCGCATCGTGCGTTAGGGTAGGACCCGCCCGAATGACGTCCGATCGGAACCCAGTGATGACCACCGCCACGTCCTCCCAGCTTGAGCAGGATGCCCGCGCCCTGCATTCGCATCCCGAGCATCAGGTCCGGCCCAGCGAGATCGCGATCGGCGTCATCATCGGGCGGACGTCGGAATTCTTCGACTTCTTCGTTTACGCGATCGCGTCGGTGCTCGTGTTTCCGACGCTCATATTTCCGTACCTGGACCGTATCACTGCAACCCTGTGGTCCTTCGCCCTGTTCCCGCTCGCGTTCATCGCGCGGCCGATCGGCACACAAATTTTCATGGCGCTCGATCGTCGTTACGGGCGCGGCACGAAACTGACGCTGGCGTTGTTCCTGCTGGGCACATCGACGGTGCTGGTATCGTTCCTGCCCGGCTATGCGACGATTGGCGGCACCTCGGCGATCCTGCTGGCGTTGTTCCGCATCGGGCAGGGCATCGCATTGGGCGGCGCGTGGGACGGCCTCCCCTCGCTGCTGGCGCTGAACGCGCCCGAAAAGCATCGCGGCTGGTGGGCGATGGTGCCGCAGCTTGGCGCACCGATGGGATTGATCGTGGCGAGCGGGCTGTTCGCCTTCTTCGTATCGGTGCTGCCACCGGAGGATTTCCTGTCGTGGGGCTGGCGCTATCCGTTCTTCGTCGCCTTCGCGTTGAATGTGGTCGCGCTGTTCGCGCGGCTGCGCATCGTCGTCACCCCGGAATATACCGAATTATTCAAGTCGCGTGAACTGACCGCGTCGCGAGTCACCGTCACGGTGAAGGCGCAATGGCGCAACATCGTGATCGGCGCCTTCGCACCACTCGCCAGCTTCGCGCTGTTCCACATGGTGACGGTGTTCCCGCTGTCATGGGTGGCACTCTATACGCGGGAAAGCATCGCGCGCTTCCTCGCGATCGAAATGCTGGGCGGCATGGTGGGCGTCGGCGCGATCGTGCTGTCGGGCGTGCTGGCGGATCGAATCGGCCGCCGCAGCGTGCTGGGCTATACCGCCGCCGGAATCGCGGCTTTCAGCGGCTTCGCACCGCAGCTGCTCGGCGCAGGTAGCGCCGGTGAAGTGCTGTTCATGGTGATGGGGTTCATCCTGCTCGGCCTGTCGTTCGGCCAGTCGTCGGGCGCGGTGACCAACAATTTCCCGAAACGCGCCCGCTATACCGGCGCCGCCCTCACCTCGGATCTCGCGTGGCTGTTCGGGGCCGGCTTTGCCCCGCTCGCGGCGCTGGCGCTCACCCAGACCTTCGGCCTGGTCGCGGCGGGCGGCTACCTGCTGTCGGGGGCGCTCGGCACGCTCGTGGCGCTGGGGCTCAACGTCGAACTGGCGCGCAGGCTGGACTGACCGAATCGATCATCGTCGTCTGCCGGCGGCGATGTTCGCGCGATTCGATTGATGTCAGCGGGGATGGCGCACGGCCATCTCCGCCCGCACCGTTCACATCCGGCGATGCTTCCCGCCGTAATGCTTGCCGATATATTCGCCGATCTTCGCCATCTCGCCCGCCGCGGCGGCCGCCGCCGTGCTGCAACACGGGATCGGATCCCGCTCGGCCTGGGCTGCTCGCATCGCAACCCGGTCGCACAATTCCTCTATGTCGGCGCGCGACAGCAGGTTCTTTTCCCGCATCATGCAAAGCAATGACTGCAGGATCACCAGTGCCTCGTCGCCGTTGCGCTCTTGTGGCATCATCGGCTCTCTCCTCATCTTATCGACGGAAGAGTACGCCTTTCGATCCCTATCGCAAGGCTCAATTCATTCCTGCGCCAAGCCCCCGCCCAGCGAGCGGTACAGCTCTACCAGATTGGTCGCGCGGGTGAGGCGTGTCGTGACGAGCTGCTGCCGTGCCGAATAAGCGGTACGTTGCGCATCGAGCGACACCAGGAACGAGTCCACGCCGGCGCGATAGCGCGCGTCCGACAGCCGCGCCGCGACCTGCGCCGCATTCGCGCGGGCGTCCTGCGCCGCGACCTGCTCCGCGATCGTGCCGCGCTGCGCAAGCGCATCCGCCACTTCGCGGAATGCGGTCTGGATCGTCTTTTCGTAGGTCGACACCGCCACTTGCTGCGACGCGCGCGCATATTGCAGATTGCCCGCGCGCTGCCCGCCGTCGAATAGCGGCAGGCTGACCGACGGGCTGCCGGTGTAGGTAAAGCTACCGCCCCCGAACAGCCCGCTGAGCGCGGTCGAGATCGTCCCCACCGTACCGGTCAACGAAATGGTGGGGAAGAATGCGGCGCGCGCGGCGCCGATATTGGCATTCTGGGCGATCAGCTGATGCTCGGCCTGCAGAACATCGGGACGCCGCAACAACACCGCCGAGGAAAGGTCCCCCGGCAAGGCATCGCGCGTGACCGCGCCGCTGCCCAGCGCCGTCGGCAATTGATTGGCGGGCACCGTCGTGCCGACCAGCAGGTTGAGCGCGTTCTGATCGCGCGCCACCTGCGTGGTCAGCGTGGCGATATCGTTGCGCGCCGACTGATAATTGGTTTCCGCTTGCCGCGCCTCCAGCTCCGACGCGACGCCGATGCGGAATTGCGCCTGCGTCAGCCGCAGCGTTTCCGCGAACGTGTCGAGCGTGTCGCGCGCCAGCTGCAACTGTTCCTGATCCGACGCCAGCGTCAGCCAGGCCGTCGCGGTCTCGGCGATCAGGCTGATCCGCGCGGATCGTTGCGCCTCCTCGGATGCGAAATAGCTTTCCAGCGCTGCGCGCGACAGATTGCGCACACGGCCGAACAGATCCAGCTCGAACGCCGAGAAACCGGCGTTGACCGAGTAGATTTCGACGTTTGACGAACTACTGCTGCCGACTCCGGCGCCAGTGCCCGTCGTGCCGCCGGCGGCGGTGCCGCCACCAGCCGCCGCGCCGCTGGCGCCGCTCGCGCCAAGCAGATTGTTGGTGTAGGTGCCGGAGCCCGACACCGTCGTCGTCGGCACCAGTTGCGACCGCTGCACGCGATACTGCGCCCGCGCCTGCAACACATTGCCCGCCGCGATCCGCAGATCACGGTTATTGACCAGCGCCGTTTCGATCACCTCTCGCAGGCGCGGGTCGGTGAAGAAGTCACGCCATCCGATCTGCGTGACGTCCGCCGCATCGGTGGCGGCGCGCGGATAAGCGCCGCCCTGCGGCAGCGCAGCGGGCACCGCGCCGTCGGGGCGCTGGTATTTCGGGGCGAGATTGCAGCCGGCGAGCGCGGTCGACAGCGCCAGCAGCGTCAGGAGCGAACTACGGGTGGTCACGTCAGGCACCTTCATGAGCCGGTTGTCCATCACGATCCGGATTGCGCCGGTCGTCGTGCGGCCGATCGTCGTCACCGCTTTCCACATGGCCGTGCGATCCCGCCTTGCCGCCCTGGCCGAACAGCCGCAGCACCACGACGAAGAACATTGGCACCAGGAAGATCGCGAGGATGGTCGCCGACAGCATGCCGCCGACGACGGCACGCCCGATCGCATTTTGCCCGCCTGCGCCTGCACCGGTCGATATCGCCAGCGGCAGCACGCCGAACACGAAGGCGAGCGAGGTCATCAGGATCGGTCGAAGCCGAAGTCGCGCCGCCTCCACCGCGGCATCGAACGCGCTTTTCCCTTCCGCGATACGTTCCTCGGCGAATTCGACGATCAGGATCGCGTTCTTCGCGGACACGCCGATCGTCGTGATCAGGCCGACCTGCAGATAGATATCGTTGTTGAGCCCGGTCAGCCATGCTGCCAGCAGCGCGCCGAGCACGCCCAGCGGCACCACCAGGATCACCGAGATCGGCACCGACCAGCTTTCGTACAGCGCGGCAAGGCAGAGGAAGACGATCAGCAGCGACAGCGCGTACAGCGCGGGCGCCTGCCCCCCGGACAATTGCTCTTCATACGA
>NZ_JBELIE010000076.1:0-15038 GCF_042091075.1 Sphingomonas sp.
GTCGCGCCATCGTCGATCACCAGCGGCACGCGCTCGCCCAGGCTGGCGACGACATGGTCGGCGCAGGTGGGGCTGATCGCGTTGCTGGCGTTCGCCGATGGCGCGGCGAGCGGCAGGGCGGTTTCCGCCAGCAGCGCCCGCATCGCGCGGTGCGCGGGCACCCGCACCGCGACCGTGTCGAGACCGGCGGTGACCAGCGGGGCGATCCCCGCCCCCGCCCGCAACGGCAATACCAGGGTGAGCGGTCCGGGCCAGAAACGATCGGCCAGCGCGCGCGCATCGGCATCGAAATGCGCAATCGCCTCCGCCGCCTCGCGATCCACGACATGGACGATCAAGGGATTGAAACTGGGCCGACCCTTGGCCGCGTAGATACAGGCCACCGCCGCCGAATCACGCGCGTTGGCGGCGAGGCCATAGACCGTCTCGGTCGGCACCGCGACGATCGCACCGGCGCGAATCAGCGCCGCCGCCGCCTCGATCGTGGCCGTGCCGTAGCGTCGGATCGCGGGGAGTTGAGCGTGCATCGCGAGCGGCTATAGCGGCATCGTCCAGGAGAGAGAAATGACCTTCACCGCCGCCGTTGCCGACCAGCGTTTCGTCCTCGATCACGTCGTCGGCATCGACGATCTGGCGCGCGATGATCGCTTCGCCGCCGCTTCCCCCGACGTGGTCGATGCGGTGCTGGAAGGGATCGCGCAGTTCGCCGCGGGGGAATGGGCGCCGCTCAACCGCGCGGGGGATACCGTCGGCGCGCGCTGGACGCCCGATGGCGTGGTGATGCCGGAGGGTTATCGCGATGCCTATCGCGCCTATGTGGAGGGCGGCTGGGGCACGATCGGCGTGCCCGAGCAATTCGGTGGCCAGGGGCTGCCATTCGTGATCCAGGCGGCGGTGCTGGAAACGCTCGGCACCGCCAATATGGGCTTCGCGCTGGCGCCGATCCTGTCGGTCGGCGCGATCGAGGCGTTGCAGCATCATGGCACGCCCGAGCAGCAGGCGACCTATCTGCCCAAGCTGGCGACGGGCGAATGGACCGGCACGATGAACCTGACCGAGCCGCAGGCCGGCAGCGATGTCGGCGCGCTGCGTACCACCGCGACGCCGCTCGGCGACGGGCGGTTCGCGATCAAGGGAACGAAGATCTACATTTCGTTCGGCGACCACGATCTGACCGACAATATCGTCCATCTGGTCCTGGCCCGCACCCCCGGAGCGCCGGCGGGGACGCGCGGCATCTCGCTGTTCCTCGTTCCGAAGATGCGCCTCGACGGCACTCCCAACGACGTGCGCGTGGTGTCGATCGAGCACAAGATGGGGTTGCACGCCTCCCCCACCTGCGTGCTGTCGTTCGGCGATCATGACGATTGCATCGGCGAGCTGATCGGCCCCGAATTCGGCGGCATGCGCGCGATGTTCACGATGATGAACAACGCGCGGCTCAATGTCGGCCTGCAGGGGGTGCAGGTTGCCGAGGCCGCGACGCAAAAGGCCGCCGCCTATGCGCGCGAACGGGTGCAGGGTGCGCGAAACGGGCAGGCCGCCGCGATCGTCGAACATGCCGATGTGCGCCGCATGCTGCTGCGGATGAAGGCGCAGACGATGGCGGCTCGCGCGCTGGTCTATTACGCCTGCGGCATGGTCGACCGCGCCGGGCTGGGCGACGAAAAGGCCAGGGAGCGGCTGGAGATCATGACCCCGCTGGCAAAGGCGCACGCCACCGATCTGGGCAATGAGGTCGCCAGCATCGGCATTCAGGTGCATGGCGGCATGGGCTATGTCGAGGAAACCGGCGCGGCGCAGTTCTTTCGCGATGCGCGCATCACCCCGATCTACGAAGGCACCAATGGCATCCAGGCGGCGGACCTCGTCGGGCGCAAGCTGTCGATGGCGAATGGTGGCGCCTTTTCTGACCTGATCGCCGACATGCGCGCGGCGGCGCGGCACCCCCGGCTGATCACGCTGATCGATGCCTGCGCGGCGGTGGGGCGGCGGTTGCAAGGCGCGGAAAGCGACGATCGTCAGGCGGCGAGCTATCCGTTCCTGACGATGCTGTCGGTCGCCGCCTGCGGATGGCTGATGGAGCGCCAGGCGGCGGCGGACGGGGCCGATATCGTCAAGCGCACCGCCGCCACCTTCTATCTCGATCAGATCGTGCCCGAGGCGCTGGGGCTGGAGGATGCCGCGAACGCGCCGGCGTCGGCGCTGTACGCGCTCCCAGCGGACGCTTTCTGATCGCCGCATCACGCCCGTCCGTCAGCGGAGCAGGAGCGCGGCCCGCGCGTGGGGCAGGCACTCGTTGCCCCGCCCCGCGCAAAGCCCCTTACTCTCCCGAAGGGCACCCGCCTTCGGGTTTCGCGCCCGCATCCGCCGGATACCAGCGGGCGATGTCGCGATCCTGATCGTAATAGCAGACCGCGGCGTTCTTTCCGTCCGCCGTCACCGCGATCGCCCAATTATGCGGACCGCAATTGTGCGGTTCGCAGCCATAGGACAGCACCCTGCCCTCCACCAGCGCGATCGGGGTCGCCGTCACGTCGCGATCGAGCACCCGCGCACGGATCGCGGCGTCGGGCACTGCCGATGCGACCGCGTCGCGCACCATCGCATCGCCAAGGAAATCCCCGCCCGGCGCCACCGCGTCGGTAGGATATTGGCCAATGTAGCGCGCCAGGTCGGCATGGGGTGTGGGGGATGCGGCCGGCGGCGCGGCCGCGCGGGTCGGCGACGCGACGGGGCGTGGCGGGTCGGCCTGTCGCTGACAGGCGGCGAGCATCGCCAGCACGGCGAGCGGGATCAGGCGGCGCATGCGCGTGCTATAACGTCAGGCGGGGCGCCGGTCCAACCCGGCGGCCCCCACCAGATCGGTCATTTCAAGGCCAAGCAGATCGATCCGCTCGCGAATCCGCGGCCATTGGTGCGCGACGAAATCCTCCCGCTCGGCATGGCGCAACCGCTCCGCCGCGCCGGGCAGCACGAACATCCCCACGCCGCGCCGTACCTCGACATAGCCATCGTCCTGGAAGCTCTGATACGCTTTCGCGACGGTCAACGGATTGGCGCCATGTTCGGCCGCCAGCGCGCGTACCGACGGAAGCTGATCGCCAGCGCCATAATCCCCCCGCAGGATTCCCGCCGCGATCGTGCCGCGCAGTCGAAGGTACACCGGGGAGTCGTCGCTGCTCAGCGCTGCCATGGTGCACTAATACAGCAACTGACCGAAAAGTCGAGCGGCGTTTCTTATCCCAGATCAGGACGCCAGTCGCTCCACAGCGATGTCGGATCGGGGCGGGGGCGCTCCTCCAGCGCGCGCGCGGGCGTGCCGATGAAGAAGAATCCCGCGATCCGCTCCGGTGCGGCGCCGAAGGCATCGCGGACCTGATCCGAAAAGGCCGGCCATCCGGTCAGCCAGCCGGCGGCGAAGCCATGCGCATGCGCCGCGTGCAACAGGTTCATGCACGCCGCCCCCGCCGACAGTTCCTGCTCCCACAGCGGAATATGGCTGTCCGTCCGCGGCGATGACAAGGCCACCACCAAAGCGGGGGCCTGCCGCGCGAATTGCGCCATCGCGTCCAGCTCGACCTGTTTCGCCGCCGGGCGTTCGT
The DNA here is from genome assembly GCF_042091075.1 of Sphingomonas sp. Classification (GTDB taxonomy): domain Bacteria; phylum Pseudomonadota; class Alphaproteobacteria; order Sphingomonadales; family Sphingomonadaceae; genus Sphingomonas. Next base: position 3,606 of record NZ_JBELIE010000076.1, read on the forward strand.
TGCGATAGGCTTCGACCAGCAGCGTCGCGAGCCTATCACGCTGCGCATCGCCGACGATCACGAACCGCCACGGCGCCAGCTTGCCGTGATCGGGCGTCCGCGCCGCCAGCTTGATCATCGCCACCAGTTGATCGTGCGACGGGGCGGGCGCGACCAGGTCGCGTGGCTTGCCGGAACGGCGCGTGGCGAGCAGCGACAGCGGCGTGCTGATGTCGTTGAGCATGCCCGGCGCTTATCGCACCCGATTTCGCTTGTCGTCCGCATATTTACAGCGCCGTCGTTGACGCTAGTCTCCGTCGCAACCATCCCGCGCGCCGATCATGCGCCGCGATCTGTTCAGGAGCGTATCCAGATAATGGTAGAAACCCCGACCGCGGACACCCCGCGCGAGCCGGATATCAGCCACGTCAATCCGGCGGCGGAGGCGACGTGGTTCGGCCACCCGCGCCAGCTCGCCCGGCTGTTCACGACCGAAATGTGGGAGCGGTTCGGCTTCTACGGCATGCGTGCGCTGCTGACGCTGTATCTGACCAAGCATTTCCTGTTCGGCGATCGCGCGGCGACCGGCCTGTACGGTGGCTTCACCGCGCTGGTCTATCTGACCCCGCTGGTCGGCGGTTATCTGGCCGACCAGTATCTGGGATCGAAGCGCGCGGTGAAGTTCGGCGCGCTGTTGATGGCGCTGGGATATTTCACGCTATGCTTCGGCGGGCAGACCGCGACGCCCTATGCGCTGGTCGACGGCCAGCGATACGAAGTGACAGTCGACCAGCGCGACGGCGTCGAGACGCGCTACGTCGTCGATGGCGCGCGCAAGCTGGCGATTCGCGGCAATGACGACGGCACTGTCTCGCTGCTGGACGCCAGCGGCGCGACCCAGCGCACCATCGCCAAGGGTGGGTTCGAGTCCGAAGGCGATCGCAGCCCGTTCTTCGTGACGCTGATGCTGCTGGCGCTGTGCATGGTGTCGGTCGGCAACGGCTTCTTCAAGCCCAACATCTCCACGATGGTGGGCGAGCTGTACGCACCCGGCGACCGCCGCCGCGACACCGGCTTCACGATCTTTTACATGGGGATCAACCTCGGTTCGCTGTTCTCGCAATTGCTGTGTCCGCTGCTCGCGACCACGATCGGCTGGTGGGCAGGCTTCGGGCTCGCGGCGTTCGGCATGTTGTTCAGCTGGTTCCTGATCCAGTTCGATGGCGGGCGATTGCGCGGCTATGGCGAACCGCCGGTGCGCGAGGGGGCACGCGATCGAGCGTTGGGCATCTACGCCGCCGCGCTGCTTGGCGTACCGCTGTTCTATCTGCTGTTCACCAATCTGATGAACGCCCCCGCGCCGGTCGCGGGATCGGGGCCGGTCGGCTATGTCCTGGCGCTGCCGCTGATGGGCAAGCTGTTGTTCGGCACCTTCCTGTTCGGCGTTCCAGCGATTCTCGCCTGGTCCTGGGCGAAGGGGACGCGCACCGAATTCCAGATGATGCTGGCCGCGATGGTGCTGATCGTCTTCAACGTCGTGTTCTGGACGCTGTTCGAACAGGCGGGATCGTCGCTGACGCTGTTCGCCGATCGCAACACGGATCTGTCGATCTTCGGCCTGTTCTCCATCTCGGCCGGTCAGACGCAGTTCTTCAACGCCTTCTTCATCGTCGCCTTCGCGCCGGTGATGGCGGCCTTGTGGACCAAGCTGGCGGCGATGGGGAAGGAACCATCGATCCCGGTGAAATTCGGGCTCGCGTTGATCGGCGTCGGCGCGGGCTTCCTGTTCCTGGTGTGGGGCGGGCGATACGCGGGGACCGATTTCAAGGTCGCGATCTGGTGGCTGGCAGGCCTGTATATGATACACTCGATCGCGGAATTGTGCATCAGCCCGGTCGGCCTGTCGATGATCACCAAATTGTCGATCGCGCGCGTCGTCGGGTTGATGATGGGCGTGTGGTTCCTGTCGATCTCGGTCGCGCAATATGTCGCCGGCGCGGTCGCGCAGGTGGCCAGCGTTGAGACGGTCGGCGGGCAGGTGACCAATCTGAAGGTCAGCCTGGACACCTACAACAACGTCTTCTGGACGATCGGCGTGACCGCCGCGATGATCGGCGCGGTGCTGCTGGCGCTGTCACCGATGATCAAGAAGTGGATGCACGGAGTCCAATAGCCGCGAAGGAGAATGACATGGAGGAAGTTGCCCTGGCCGCCGTCGCGTTCGTCGGAACGCATTTCCTCCTGTCGCACCCGCTGCGCGCGCCGATCGTGGCGCGGGTTGGGGAGCGTGGCTTCCTGATCGTCTATTCGCTGGTCGCCTTCCTCACGCTCGGCTGGCTGGCGATCGCCTATCGCGGTGCGCCAGCCGCCGCGCCGCTATGGCCGGTCGGTGACCTGTTGTGGGCGATCGCCACCGTCATCATGCTGATCGCCAGCGTGTTGTTCATGGGATCGCTGGTGCGCAATCCCGCGCTGCCCGATCCCACCCGCGCCGCACCGGCCGCCGTGCCCGAGCCACGCGGCGTCTTCGCGATCACCCGCCATCCGATGATGTGGGCGTTCGCATTATGGGGCGTGGCGCATATCCTGGTCTATCCCGACCCGTCGAACCTGGTGCTGGCCGGCGCGATCATCGTGCTGGCGCTGATCGGCGCGCATCTGCAGGATCGCAAGAAGGCGCGGCTGCAGCCCGATTTCTGGCCACAATGGCAAGCGCGGACCAGCTTCCTGCCGTTCGCGTCCGGGCGGCCGATCGGATCGCTCGGCGGGCATGCGCTGGGCGGCGGTTTCGTCGTGTGGCTGGCGGCAACCTGGGCGCATTGGCCGCTGGCGGGCTGGGCCGCGGGCATCTGGCGCTGGATCTACTGATCCCCGTCCACGCCGCTCGCGCCGACAGAACAAAAGTTACGCTGGCTACTGGCGACACGAAACGAAACGCGACAAAGCGGTCCCGTTCTGGCAGAAGAGGGGACTGAGAGGATGATGACCGACGCTATCGCGATCGCGAACAAGGTAGAGCGCTTCGTGCGCGATATCGTCTCGCCATATGAACGCGATCCGCGCTGCGGCGCGCATGGCCCGTCCGACGATCTCGTCAGCGAATTGCGTGACAGGGCGCGCGCCGCCGGGGTGTTGACGCCGCATATCCTGGAGGACGGGACGCATCTGCATCATCGTGAGGTTGCGATCGTGCTGCGCGCCGCCGGCCTGTCGCCACTCGGCCCGGTGGCGGTCAACGTCGCCGCGCCTGATGAGGGCAACATGTATCTGCTCGGCCGCCGCGCGAGCGCCGAGCAGAAGGCGCGTTTCCTCGATCCGATGGTCCGCGGCGAGGCACGCTCCGCCTTTTTCATGACCGAGCCAGCGGCGGACGGGGGCGCCGGCTCCGATCCGTCGATGATGCAGACCCGTGCCGAACGCGACGGCAACCATTGGCTCGTCACCGGGCGCAAGGCATTCATTACCGGGGCGGAGGGCGCGAGGGTCGGCATCGTCATGGCCAAGGCCGACGAAGGCGCGACGATGTTCCTCGTCGATCTGCCCGATCCCGCGATCCGCATCGAGCGGGTGCTCGACACGATCGACAGCTCGATGCCCGGCGGCCATGCGGTGGTGACGATCGACGGGCTGCGCGTGCCGGCCGATCAGATGCTGGGCCAACCCGGCGAGGGATTTCAGCTCGCACAGATACGGCTGGCGCCCGCGCGGTTGACGCATTGCATGCGCTGGCTGGGCGCATGCCAGCGCGCGCACGAAATCGCCACCGACTATGCCTGCCGCCGCCACGCCTTCGGCAAGCCGCTGGTCGATCACGAGGGCGTCGGGTTCATGCTGGCGGAAAATCTGATCGACTTGAAACAGGCCGAGCTGATGATCGACTGGTGTGCGGGCGTGCTCGATGACGGCCAGCTTGGCACCACCGAGAGCAGCATGACGAAGGTGGCGGTGTCGGAGGCGTTGATGCGCATCGCCGACCGCTGCGTGCAGGTGATGGGGGGCACCGGGGTGAGCGGCGACACGATCGTCGAGCAGGTGTTCCGCGAGGTGCGCGCGTTCCGCATCTACGACGGCCCCACCGAGGTGCACAAATGGAGCCTCGCCAAGAAGATCAAGCGCGACTGGAAAAACACAAAGGAGAGCTGATGTCGAAACTGTTCGGGTTGATGCAGGATGTCCCGCTGACGGTGGATCGGATCCTCGATCATGCGGCGGCCTGGCATGGCGGGCGTGAGATCGTGTCGCGCGACATGAACGGCGCGACATCGCGCACCGATTATGCCGGGCTGCACCGGACCGCGAAACAGGTGTCCGCCGCATTGCGTGCCGCCGGCATCGCGGCCGGCGACCGGGTTGCGACGATGGGCTGGAACGGCGCCCGCCACCTCGCCGCCTGGTACGGCACGACCAATATCGGCGCGGTGCTGCACACGCTGAACCCGCGCCTGTTTCCCGAACAGATCGCCTATATCGCTCGCCACGCCGGGGATCGCATCCTGTTCGCCGATCCGGCCTGCGCCGCGTTGATCGCGCCATTGCTGAAAGAAGCGCCGACGATCGAAAGCGTGATCTTCCTGTGTGGTGACGATGAAATGCCCGAGGTGCCGTTCCCGGCGATCGCGTTCGATCGCTGGATCGCGGACCAGCCGGTCGACACGCCTTGGGGCGGGTTCGACGAGCGATCGGCATGCGGGCTATGTTATACCAGCGGCACGACGGGCAATCCGAAGGGCGTGCTCTATTCGCACCGCTCCAATTACCTGCACACGCTGATGACCTTGCAGCGCGACGCTTTGGCGCTGTCGCAGCGCGATACGATCCTGCTGGTGGTGCCGATGTATCACGCCAATGCCTGGGGCGTGGTCTATTCCGCGCCGGCGGCGGGCGCGAAACTGGTGCTGCCGGGGCAGCGGATGGACGGCCAGTCGATCTTCGAGCAGATCGAACAGGAGGGCGTCACCTTCTCCGCTGCGGTGCCGACGGTATGGCAGGGCCTGTTGCAGCACCTGCGCAACACCGGGCAGCGCTTCACCACGCTGGAACGGGTCGTGATCGGCGGATCGGCGCCGCCCGAATCGCTGATCCGCGCCTTCCAGGACGAATATGATGTCGAGGTGATCCAGGGCTGGGGCATGACCGAGACCTCGCCGCTCGCCACGCTCTCCTCGGCCACCGCGGAGGTGCTGACCCAGCCTTATGACGAACAAGTACGTCGCAAGGGCATGCAGGGGCGGCTGGTCTGCGGGCTGGAACTGAAGCTGACGGACGATGCCGGCAACCGCCTGCCGCACGATGGCCGGACCGCGGGGCATCTGAAGATCAAGGGGCCGACGATCACCTCGGGCTATTTCGGCGGCGAAGGCGGCGACGTGCTGGACGAGGAAGGCTTTTTCGACACCGGCGACGTCTCCACGATCGACCCGGCGGGCTATATGCAGATCACCGATCGCGCGAAGGACATCGTCAAGTCGGGCGGCGAATGGATCAGCTCGATCGAGATCGAGAATATCGCGGCCGGGCATCCCGCGGTGGCGATCGCGGCGGTGATCGGCGTGCCGCATCCCAAATGGGACGAGCGGCCGATCCTGCTGGTGCAACTGACCCCGGGGGAAAGCTGCGACCGCGACGGGATGCTGGCCTTCCTCGACGGCAAGATCGCCAAATGGTGGATGCCCGACGACGTGGTGGTGGTGGACACGATCCCGCTCGGCGCGACCGGCAAGATCGACAAGAAGCTGATCCGGCAGCAGATGGCGGACTATCGCCTGCCGGGGCTGGCGGCGTAAGCCGACCGGCCGAGCTTCGTCTCCACCACTGAAAGCAGCAACGCCGGCGCGGTACTGATCCGGGGGCGGGAAGGCGGCGGGGCCGGGAACACCGCCGCCACGCGCCACGTTGGCGCCTTTCAGGACAAGGGGAGACATGATGGCGGGGTTGCTCAAACCTGCGCGCGCGTGGCTGCGCGATCTGCCCGAATGGCTGACGGGCATCATCTATGTCATGGCCGCGGTCATCGCGGCCGTGATTTTGCACCGCGTGCTGATCTGGATCGCGCGGCGCGCCACCCGCGCGCACCCCGAAGGCACCGGCGCGGTGTTCGTCGAACGGATCAACACGCTGTCGCGCTGGCTGATGATCGTCATCGCGCTGGCGGCGGTGCAGCCGGCGCTCGACCTGCACCGCTCCACCGCCACCTTATGGGCACGTGCGGCCGCGCTGATCGTGCCCGGGTTGCTCGGCTGGGGCGCGATCGTGGCGGTCGGCACCGTCATCGACGTGATGATCCGCCACGCCGACATCACCGTCGTGGACAATCTGCGCGCGCGGCGGCGACGCACGCGGCTGGGCATCTTTCAGCGTATCCTCGTCTCGATCATCATGCTGGTGACGATCTGTGCGATGCTGATGACGATCCCCGCGGTCCGTACCCTGGGGGTGACGTTGGTCGCCTCGGCGGGGTTGGCGGGGCTTGCGGTCGGCGCGGCGGCGCAACCGGCGCTGAAGAACCTGATCGCCGGGTTCCAGATGATCTTCACCGAACCGATCCGCATCGACGACGTCGTCATCATCGACGGCGAATGGGGACGGATCGAGGAGATCCGGCTCACCTATGTCGTGGTGAAGATCTGGGACGAACGCCGGCTGGTAGTGCCGGTGTCGAAATTCCTCGAACAAAGTTTCCAGAACTGGACCCGCCAGTCGAGCGCCCTGCTGGGCAGCGTCTTCTGGTACGTCGATCCCACCGCCGACGTGCCGCGACTGCGCGCGAAGCTGGGGGAGATTGTCACCGCCAATCCGCGCTGGGACGGGCGCTTCTGGAACCTGCAACTGACCGACACCAAGCCGGATGGCTCGATCGAACTGCGCGGGCTGATGACCGCGAAGGACGCCTCGACCGCATTCGACCTGCGCTGCGACGTGCGCGAGGCATTGCTCGCCTATATTCGCACAGAGATGCCAGAGGCATTGCTACAGCGCCGCGCGCGGGTGGCGCTGGATACGCCCGTACCGAACGATCCGGCTTAATTCACCGCGGACGGCACCTTTTCCAGCGCCGAAAGGAATCGATCCGCCCACCATGTGACGTCGGTTTCCTGGACGCCCGCCATCAATCGCTCCCAGCGGCGCACGCGCTCGTCACGGGGCATGCGCAACGCCTGATAGATCGCGTCGGACATTTCCTCCGCGCTATAGGGATTGACCAGCAGCGCGTCCGGCATCTGCTCCGCCGCGCCCGCGAAGCGCGACAGCACCAGCACGCCGGGATCCTCGGGGTCCTGCGCCGCGACATATTCCTTGGCGACCAGATTCATGCCGTCGCGCAGCGGCGTCACCAACCCGATCTTCGCCGCGCGATAGATGCCCGCCAGCTGGTCGCGGGGATAGCCCTGGTTGACGTAGCGGATCGGCACCCAGTCGACATCGGCATAGGCGCCGTTGATCCGCCCCGACAGACCTTCGAGCGACTGCCGGATACGCTGGTAGCTTTCGACCGATACCCGGCTGGGCGGAGCGATCTGAAGCAGAAACACTTCCTTCCGCTCCTCCGGATGTTCGTTGAGGAAGCGTTCGTAGCCGAGGAACCGCTCCTCCAGCCCCTTCGAATAATCCAGCCGGTCGACCCCGACGATCATGTCGCGCCCGTCCGCCGAATCGCGCATCCGGCGATAGGCGAGCCGCGCGGGCACGCTTTTTGACATGTCGGCAAAGGCCGCGGCGTCGATCCCGATCGGACACGCCATCAGCCGCACCGAGCGATCGCCCAGCCGCGCGACATTGTCCTCGATCGTCGCGCCCATATCCTGCCGGGCGAAATCGCAGAACGATTCCAGCCACTCCTCGGTATGGAAACCGATCAGATCATAAGCGAACAGCGATTCCACCAGCTCCCGCGCATTGGGCAGCGTGCCGAGCAGACGGCGCGGCGGCCATGGAATGTGCAGGAAGAAGCCGATCCGATTGTCGCAACCACGCTTGCGCAGCTCGGCGCCGAGCGGGAACATGTGATAATCCTGGATCCAGACGAGGTCGTCCGGCTCGATCAACGGACGGACGGTATCGGCGAAGCGCTGATTGGTGCGTTTGTAGCCGCCCGCGAAATCACGCTCATATTCGGCCAGATCGATGCGATAGTGAAACAGCGGCCACAATGTCCGGTTGGCGTAGCCGTCGTAATATTCCTCGACGTCCTGTTCCTCCAGGTCGACCGTCGCGGTCGTCACGCCCTCGCCGCGCTGGAAGTTGATATGGCCGGTGAAATGCTCGGTCTGCTCACCCGACCAGCCGAACCACAGCCCGCCATTCTCGCGCAGTGCCGCCGCCATCGCCACCGCCAGCCCGCCCTGCGCACCCGAGTTCGATCCTGTCGGCGCGGTAACCCGGTTGGAGATGACGATCAGGCGGCTCAACGGATATGACTCCATGGTTTGCTCAGCATGGCGGCGCAATTGATCATGCCGACCAGCGAATAGGTTTGCGGATAATTCCCCCACAATTCGCCGCTCGCCGGATCGATATCCTCCGACAACAGGCCCGCAGCGGTACGGCGCGACAGCATCTCTTCGAACAACGCTCGCGCCTCGTCGCTGCGTCCTGTCAGGAACAACGCCTCGATCAGCCAGAAGGTGCAAAAGTTGAAGGCGGTTTCCGGCAGGCCGAAATCGTCCTCGGTATCGTAGCGCAGCATCGTCGACCCACGCCGCAGCCCCTTCTCGATGGCAGTGAGCGTATCGATGAAGCGTGGATCATCCGCGTTGAAGAAGCGCAGTTCGAGCAATTGCAGCACGCTGGCGTCCAGATCGTCGCCGCCGAAGGTGGCGGACATGCGGCGCGTCCCCTCGCGCCACGCCGCCTCCTCGATCCGCGCGCGGATGATCTCGGCGCGGTCCGCCCACAGCCGCTGACGGTCGGGCAGCGCCAGCCGCTCGGCGGCGTTGGCGAGCCGGTCGCACGCCGCCCAGCACATCGCGCTGGAATAGGTGTGGACGCTTTGTCGCGTGCGCAGCTCCCACAGACCGGCATCGGGCTGATCGTAATTGGCCCAGGCGCGCTCGCCGACGCGCTCCAGCGACTCGAAATCCTCCACCCCGGCGATCCGGAACAACCGCTGATCGAAGAAGGAATGGACCGAGCACAGGACGATCTGGCCATAGGCATCGTGCTGGATCTGCTCCGCCGCCTGGTTGCCGGCCCGCACCGGGCCCATGCCGCGATAGCCCGGCAAGGCCTCGACGATGCGCTCCGGCAGGTGCGCCTCGCCGAGCACGCCGTAGAGCGGCTGGATATGCCCGCCACGCGCGGCATCGACGATGTTGCGCAGATAGCCAAGATATCCTTCGAGCACGTCGAGCGCGCCGAGCCGGTTGAGTGCCTGGACCGTGTAATAGGCATCGCGGATCCAGCAGAAACGATAGTCCCAGTTGCGCTGCGAGCCGGCATGTTCGGGCACCGAGGTGGTCAGCGCCGCGACGATCGCGCCGGTTTCCTCATGCTGGCACAATTTCAGCGTGATCGCGCAGCGGATGACGACATCCTGCCATTCCAGCGGCACCGCCAGCCCGCGTACCCAGGCCTGCCATTCCTGCGTGGTGCGATACAGCATCAGGTCGACCGAACTGGCCAGGTCGCCCTGGAAGCTCTCGTCCGGGCCGAGGAAGAAGTGCAGCGGGCGCTCGACCCGAAAGGCGCGTTCCTCCTGCACCATCGCGATCGGCGCGGTCGTCGTCAGCCGTAGCGCCAGCGTGTCGAGCAACAGACGCAGATGATTCGATCCGCCGATCTGCTCGCGGCACCCCCCGCCCCATCCGCACGTCGGCCGCAGCGCCACCTTGACGCGCGGGCTGCCCGCGATCGGGCGAATGATCCGGGCAAAGGCCACCGGGCGGTACGTCCGCCCCTCGCGCTGGAAACGTGGGCAGAAGTCGATCACCTCGATCGCGCCGCCTTGCGAATCGCGATGGCGGGTGACCAGGATCGGCGTGTTGCGGATATATTCCTGCTCGACCGCGATACTGTCTTCGAGCGCGACCGACCAATAGCCGCTGTCCGCCGCATCTCCTCCGAGCAGCGAGGAGAACAGGGGATCCCCATCCACCCGCGGCACGCACCCCCATACGAACCGTCCGCCGCGATCAACCAGCGCGCTGACCTGGCAATTGCCGATCGGCCACAGATCCAGCGTGGTCGTCGGGCTCATCGGGTTCGTGGTTGTCGTCGTCACGGTCGTCCTATCTGCCGGGCGGCCTCATCCAGCCAGTCGAGCACCGCCGTGACATCGTCGAGGCGGTAGACGGCATCACTATCGCGGAGCGCACCGACCAGCACGCCGGCGCCGCCCATCGCGCGCACGGCCCGGAACCCGGCCTCGTCGGTCACGTCGTCCCCCATGAACACAGGACGCTTGGCGCGCCGGCCGGGTTCCGCCATCAACCGTTCGACCGCCGCGCCCTTGTCACGGCCGGCGAGGCGCAATTCGACCACCATCTTGCCACGCTGGACGATCAGGCCATATGCCTGCGCCAGATCGTCGGCCAATGCCCCCGCCGCCGCGCCGGCCGCCGGCGCGCGGCGATAATGCAGCCCCACACCGAACGGCTTGTCCTCGATCAGCATGCCGGGATGATCGCGGGCCAGATCATGCGCGGCGGCAAGCACGGTATCGAGCGCGGCGGGGCGATCGGGCGCTTCGATCGTGCCGGCGCTGTCCGCCATTTCCAGGCCGTGGCTGCCCGCCACGACCAGCGCGGCGGGGGCGAGCAACGCGCGCACCTCCTTGACCGGCCGGCCGGTCACGATCGCGACACGACCGTCCAGCGCGCGCGACAGCCGTTCCAGCAACGCGGGCACGCGGGCGGCGACCTCCACCGCATCGGGTGTCTCCGCGATCGCCACCAGCGTCCCATCGAAATCGAGGAACAGGCTGGCATCACGCAGCAGATCGGCGGGCGGCGGGGCAAGGTCGTCCATGCGCGCCCTGTGACGCGCCCGGCGGTGGGATGCAATGCGGGTCGTGGTCCGCGCGGGCGCCGCGGACCGATCAGCCCAGCGCGGCGATATCCACCCGCAAGACCGGCGGCGCAGCGCGCGGCGCCGGCACCAGCATCCCGCTGCGCCAGCGATCATAGGCGGTGAAGAAATCGGTGAACGGTCGTTCCAGCCCGGGCAGCCGCTCCGCCGCAAAGGGCGCGAGTCGCTCCGCCGGCAGCCCCTGCGCGTCGGTCAGCGTCGCTTCGGCGGCACGGCAGAAGCCGTCACGGGCCATGTCCTGCGCGAAGAAATTGTACAGCCGCGTCATGTCGTCGTCGTAGCGATCACGCCAGTCGCCGGACACGGTCGCGCGGAATTCGTTCGCCAGCGTCGCCTCCGCCGCGGCGAGGCCGGTCTTTTGCTCGGCCAGCAGCGCATTGTATTGGGCGACCATGGTCGCCTCGCGCGGCCCCCGGCAGGCCAGCGCGGCGA
>NZ_JBELIE010000077.1:0-15010 GCF_042091075.1 Sphingomonas sp.
CACCGAAAGCGTGCAGACGGTACCACTGGCGGTGTCGGTGATCGGTGGAAGCGCGCTGGCCGAAACCGGCGTCTATAATGTCAATCGGCTGACCCAGATCCAGCCGACGCTGCAATTCTATTCCACCAATCCGCGCAATTCCGCCGCGAATATCCGCGGCCTCGGGGCTCCGTTCGGGTTGACCAATGACGGGATCGAGCAGGGCGTCGGCATCTACGTCGATCAAGTCTATTACAGCCGCATCGCATCAGCGACGTTCGACTTCACCGATACCGAACGGATCGAGATCCTGCGCGGGCCGCAGGGGACGTTGTACGGCAAGAACACCACCGCCGGTGCGATCAACATCACCACGCGAAAACCCAGCTTCACCCCCGAGGCGCGTGTCGAGTTCAGCACCGGCAATTACGACTTCATCCAGGCCAAGGCGTCGGCGTCCGGCCCGCTGATCGAGGACCGGCTGGCGATCCGGTTGTCCGCGTCGGTCACGTCACGGCGGGGGACGATCTACAACGTCGCCACCGGCGTCCATGCCAACGGGCAGGACAACAAGAGCGTGCGCGGACAATTGCTATGGCAGCCGACCGACAATCTCGACCTGACGCTATACGGTGACTATAATTTCCAGAACCCGGATTGTTGCGTCCAGATCTTCGCGCGCGTCGGGACGACGCAGCGACCGTTGGCGCGCCAATATGATGCGCTGGCAGCGGCGTTCAACTATCAGCCTCCGTCGCGCAACGCCTTCGACCGGCTGACCGATGTCGATACGCCGTTGCAGGCGCGGCAGGAATTGGGCGGCACCTCGCTGGTGGCCAATTGGGATCTCGGTGCGGCGACGCTGACCTCGGTGTCGGCCTATCGTTTCTGGGATTGGCAGCCGTCGAACGACCGCGACTTCATCGGCCTGCCGATCACCACCGTCTCGGCCAATCCGTCACAGCAGAAGCAGTGGAGCCAGGAACTGCGGGTCGCGTCGAACGGGACGCATCGCTTCGACTATGTCGCGGGGCTGTTCTATTTCTATCAGACGATCGACACGCAGGGTTTGCAGGTGCAGGGATCGGCGGCGAGCCGGTTTCTGCTCAACCCCGGCAATCCGCCCTTTTTTGCCAATGGCTGTTCGACGCTGACCGCCAATGCATGTAACCCCGCGGTGCTGAACGGCCTGACCGCGCGGAACACGATCGGCTTCACCAACACCTCCGCCGCCGCGTTCGGCAAGCTGACCTGGCATATCAGTGACGCCTTCTCGATCGCGCCGGGGTTGCGCGTCAATTACGACAAGAAGCGCGGCTCCTATGTGTCGGTCGTCACGACAGGCAGTGGTTCGACGACGCTCAACAACGACCAGCGCGGGGTGCTGGCGCCGCAAAGCTATCAGCCCGATTTCGATAACTGGAACGTGTCGGGCGACATCACCGCCGCCTGGACCGTGTCGCGTGACGTTCATGCCTATGCGACCTATGCGCGCAACTACAAATCGGGCGGGATCAACCTGTCGGGCCTGCCGCTCGACGCAAACAACAATCCTATCCTCTCCGCCGCGACCGTCCGGCCGGAAAAGGTCAATCACTACGAACTGGGGCTGAAGACGCAGTTCCTGGATCGGCGTGCGACGGTGAATATCGCAGCGTTCTGGACCGATATCGAGGACTATCAGGCGACCGTCACCAACGGGCAGCTGGGCGTGTTGCGCGGTTATCTGGCGAATGCCGGCAAGGTGCGCACGCGCGGCGTGGAGGTGGACAGCGCCTTCCGCCCGACCGCGCGACTCAACGTCTATGTCAATGGCGCCTATACCGACGCGAAATACGTCCGCTTCACCGATGCGCCATGCCCACCCGAGCTGTCGGGTGGGACCACGGCCACTGCCGCGAACCCCGCCAGCCCGGCCGGGCAGGCAGGCACCGCGACCGCACCGTCGTACAGCCCTTCGTTCTGCGACGTTTCCGGGCAGCGGCTGCCCGGCATCTCGAAATGGGCGTTTTCCTATGGCGCGGAATATGGCGTGCCGCTGGCGGCTGGCGGGAATGTCTATGTCGGTTATGACGGAAGCTATCGTTCGAGCTTTTCCGCCAATCCGTCCGAATCGATCTACACCAACATCGACGGTTATGCGTTGTCGAACTTCCGGCTGGGCTATCGCTCGGACCAGGGGCTGAACGCCTTCCTCTGGCTGCGCAACGCCTTCGACAAGGATTATTACGAGCTGCTGGCGACCCAGTCGGGCAACACCGGGCTGATCGTCGGCCAACCGGGCGATCCGCGCACCTATGGTGTGACGGTATCGGCGTCGTTCTGAGCATCTGTGCGCTGCGCCGGTGGCCAATAGCAAACGCCCGGGCCGTTTCTCACGACCCGGGCGCCTGCGTGACGATCACTCGTCAGCCCCCTAATCCAGTCCCCCGGCCCGCGCGCTTCGGTGACGAAGCGGGACCTGGCGACATTCCCCGAACCACGGCCGTTGCCTGTGTGCCAGTGGCATTTCTATGGGCCGCGCCATGGGGGGCTGTCGACCGAAATGAACGGGGGATAAACCGAATGTGGCGCCGCTGTGGCGATTCCGCCACATGGCTGGTTGCGTCGCGCCGGGCGGCATCCTAGAGGCTCGCGCATGTTGCTGTCGCGCTATGAAAGCATGATCGCGCGGCGGTATCTGCTGCCGGGCCGGGGCGAGCGGTTCATCGTTCTGGTGGCGGGCTTCTCGCTGGGGGCGGTGATGCTGGGCGTCGCGGCGCTTGTCATCGTGATGAGCGTCATGAACGGCTTCCGCGCCGAACTGTTTGACAAGATCGTCGGGCTGAACGGCCATGCGGTGGTTCAGGGGTTCAACGGTCGGCTGCCCGAGTGGCGGCGCGTGATCGCCGAGGCGAAGGCTACCCCCGGAGTCACCAGCGCGGTGCCGCTGATCGAGCAGCCGCTGTTCGCGACCTATAACGGCCGTGCCGAGTTCATCCTGCTGCGTGGCATGCAGGTGCAGGATATCCGCGACAATCCCGCGATCCGGTCGAAAGTGGTGCTGGGAAACCTGCGTGCGGTGACCGCGGGCAGCAGCAATATCGCGATCGGCGCGCGACTGGCGGAGGCGCTGGGCGCGACGGTGGGCGCGGACATATCGCTGATCAGCCCGCAGGGGCAAACCACACCGTTCGGTACCGTGCCACGGATCGTCAATTATCGCGTCGCGGCGATCTTCGAGGTCGGCATCTACGATTATGACAAAGCCTATGTGATGATGCCGCTGCCCGACGCGCAGACGTTTCTGCTGATGGGCGATTCGGTGGGGCTGGTCGAACTGCAGACGGTGGACGCCGATCGGGTAGGGGAGATTCTGGCGCCGCTGGCCGAGAAGGTGCGCGGCATCGCGGTGATCGCCGACTGGCGGCGCCTGAATGCCGAGCTGTTCGATGCGCTGGCGGTGGAACGGGTCGCCATGTTCGTGGTGCTGTGCATCATCATCCTCGTCGCCGCGTTCAATATCGCCAGTTCGCTCATCATGCTGGTGCGATCGAAGACGCGCGACATCGCGATCCTGCGCACGATGGGCGCCAGCCGCGGTGCGATGCTGCGCATTTTCATGACGGTGGGGACGTCGATCGGCGTGCTCGGCACGATCGCGGGGTTGATCCTGGGCGCGGTCTTCCTGTTCTTCCGTCAGGGCGTGGTGAACTTCGTACAGCTCGTCACCGGACAGAATCTGTGGGATCCGTCGATCCGCTATCTCACCGAATTGCCGTCGAAACCCAATCCGGTGGAGATCACGGTGATCGTCATCGTCACGCTGGTGATGACATTCCTGGCAACGATCTACCCCGCCTATAAGGCGGCGAGCACCGATCCGGTGCAGGTGCTGCGGTATGAGTGACGTGGTACTCGAAACGCGCGGCCTGGCGCGTAGCTTCACGCAGGGCGAGACAGTGATCCACGTGCTGCGTGGTGTCGATCTGACCGTTGCCGCCGGGGAGATCGTCGCGCTGCTGGGGCCGTCGGGCTCGGGCAAATCGACGCTGCTGCAGGCGGTCGGCTTGCTGGAGGGCGGGTTCGAGGGATCGATCCGCATCGCGGGCACCGAGGCGGCACGGCTGGACGCGGCGGGGCGCACCGGCGTCCGGCGCGATCAACTCGGCTTCGTCTATCAGTTCCATCACCTGCTGCCCGATTTCAACGCGATGGAAAATGTCGTCCTGCCGCAAATGATCCACGGGGCGGGGCGCGCCGCGGCGGAAGAGCGCGCGACTGCATTGCTGTCGGCGCTGAAGGTCGGGCATCGGCTGACCCACCGTCCGGCGCAATTGTCCGGCGGTGAGCAGCAGCGGGTGGCGGTCGCACGGGCGCTGGCGAACCGCCCGGCGCTGGTGCTGGCGGACGAGCCGACCGGCAATCTCGACGAAACCACCGCCGATGTGGTGCTGGCCGAATTCCTCCGGCTGGTGCGCGAGGAAGGGTCCGCCGCAGTGGTCGCGACCCATAATGAGCGTCTGGCGTCGCGGATGGATCGTGTCGTGCGGCTGCACGAGGGCCAGTTGCAGTGAATCCGTGGCGTGAGGCGCCGACGCTGATCGGCCGTCACGTCACGCTGCGTCCCCTGCTTATCGAGGATGCGCCCGCGCTGGCGGCGGCGGCGGGGGATGGCGACCTGACCGAATTGTTCTTCGCGAATGTTTCGGGACTGACCGACCCGGCGGCATTTGTCGCGGCGGCGTTGCGGGAGCGCGACTATGGCCGCGCGCTGCCACTGACCGTGGAGACGCCCGATCGCCGGGTGGTCGGGCTGACCCGTCTGATGCGCATGCACGAGGAGCATCGCCGCGTCGAAATCGGGGGCACCTTTTATGCGCGCTCCGTGCAGCGGAGCGGGGTGAATACCGAGGCGAAGCTGTTGCTGCTGACGCATGCCTTTGACGTGCTTGGCTGCAATGTGGTGCAGATCCGCACCGACTGGTTCAACAAGCGCTCCCAGGTCGCGATCGAGCGGCTCGGCGCGAAGCGCGACGGCGTGCTGCGGTCGCATCAGGTGTTCAACGGGCGCGTGCGTGATATCGTCGTCTATTCGATCATCGCCTCGGAATGGCCGGGCATACGAATCAACCTCGAATTCCTGCTGGGGAAAACGCGATGACCGCGATTACCGATTTCACTGTCACCGCCGCCGACGGCTCCCCTGCCGCGCTGGAACGCTATCGCGGCAAAGTGCTGTTGATCGTCAACACCGCGTCCAAATGCGGTTTCACCCCGCAATACAAGGGGCTGGAGGAGCTGCATCGTCGTTATGCGGAGCGTGGATTCGAGGTGCTGGGGTTCCCGTGCAATCAATTTGGCGCGCAGGAGCCGGGCGATGCGGCCGAGATCGCGAATTTCTGTTCGCTGACCTATGACGTGACGTTCCCCGTCTTCGCCAAGATCGACGTCAACGGCGATGCCGCCGACCCCTTGTTCCAGCGGCTGAAGAGCGACGCGCCCGGTGTGCTCGGGTCGAAGGCGATCAAGTGGAACTTCACCAAGTTCCTGGTCGATCGCGACGGGCGGGTCGTCCGCCGCTATGCCCCGACGACCAAACCGGAGGATCTTGCGGCGGACGTCGAAGCGCTGCTGTAGGCGGGGATGGCCATCAAGAAGTGGCGGCGTTAGCCGTGACCGTGCGCCACCATATCCACCGGGCGCGGCGCGTTCAGCCCGGCATGGCAAAGGCGCTCGCGCCGGATCGATGATCCCACGCCGCCGCGATCGCGGTGATCCCGCCGAACAGGAAGCTGATCCCCAGGATGAACCCCGGCAGAGTCAGCGCCGACCACGGCACCGTCGCCAGGATGAAGGCGGCCAGCAGCAGATTGATCACGCCCAGCGCGATCATCAGCCCGCGCCGCCGCCTCATGCGAAGACCCCAATAGATTTCGAGCGCGCCGCGTACCGCAAGCCACACCGTCACCAACAGGGTCAGCGAGATCGCGCCGGTCATCGGTTCCAGCACCATGATGGCGCCCGCGATCACCGAAATGACCCCGAACAGGATCGCATAAAGACGGCTTTCGTGGCCGCCGGCGAAGATGCCCGCAGCGATCGAGAAGACGCCCGAAATGAAGACCACCGCCCCGATCGTCACCGTGGCGGCATAGGTGGCGGCGAACGGCCAGACGAAGGCCGCGATGCCGACCAGCGCCGACACGATGCCATAAGCCAT
The DNA here is from genome assembly GCF_042091075.1 of Sphingomonas sp. GTDB lineage: Bacteria > Pseudomonadota > Alphaproteobacteria > Sphingomonadales > Sphingomonadaceae > Sphingomonas. Next base: position 6,182 of record NZ_JBELIE010000077.1, read on the forward strand.
GATCCAGCCCCAGCCAGCCCCTATGGCGGGAACGCCGGACGGGGATGCTTCGGGGCGCGTGGAAGAGCGCATGTCGATCATCATCGTCTCCTGTTCCTGGTGGGACCGCGAACGGACGGGCGATTTGGGAGTTCCGGTGATCGCGCGGCGCTGGCAGAATCGGGCGCGCCGGCCTAGGTTGCCGGGATGGCGCATTCAGGGTTCGTACCGCTTCGTATCTTCTCGTCCTACACCATGCTGGATGGTGCGATCGAACCCAAGGCGATCGCCAAGCGCGCGGCGAAACTGGGATTTCCTGCCGCCGGATTGACCGATCGCAACGGCCTGTATGCCGCAATGGCCTTTTCCGACGCGGCGGTGGGGGCGGGGGTGCAACCCGTCATCGGCACGATGCTGGGGCTCGCGCGACCCGACATGCCCGATGGCGTCGCGCCGGTGCTCGACTGGATCGCGCTCTATGCGCAGGATGCCACCGGCTACGACAATCTGTGTGCGCTGGTTAGCCACGCGCACCTCGATCGTCCGCTGGAACTGGCGCCCCACGTCGCGGTCGATCTGCTGGAGCGACATGCCACGGGCCTGATCGCGCTCACGGCCGGGGGCGAGGGGGGCGTGGCGCGATTGTTCGCGGAGGATCAACCGGATCGCGCGCGCGCCTATGCCGATCGCCTTGCCGCGATCTTTCGCGACCGTTTCTATATCGAATTGTGCCGCCGCGGTGATGCGGTGGAGGAGCGCGCCGAGGGGGCGCTACTCGACCTGGCCTATGAGCGCGGCTGGCCGATCGTCGCGACCAACCCGAGTTGCTTCGAGGAAGCCAGTTTCGGCGACGCGCATGACGCGATGCTGTGCATCGCCAGTTCCTCCTATGTCGAGAGCGAGGATCGGCCGCGTTCCTCGCCCGATGCCTGGATGAAGCCGGCCGGGGATATGAAGGCACTGTTTCACGATCTGCCTGAGGCAATCGCGAACACGCTGGTGGTGGCGCAGCGCTGCGCGGTCGCCGCGCCGAAGCGCAAGCCGATCCTGCCCAGCCTGGCAGGCGATCGCGAAGGCGAGGCGACGATGCTGCGCGACCGTGCCCGCGCCGGGCTCGATGCGCGACTGAAGCGGATCGAGGAACTGGGGCAGGCGGGCACGCCGGGCTGGCAGGACGAATATCGCACCCGGCTGGAATTCGAGCTGGATATCATCATCCAGATGGGATTTCCCGGCTACTTCCTGATCGTCGCGGACTTCATCCAGTGGGCGAAATCGCATGACATTCCGGTCGGCCCGGGGCGTGGCTCGGGCGCGGGCTCGGCGGTGGCATGGGCGTTGACGATCACCGATCTCGATCCCTTGCAGCTCGGGCTGCTGTTCGAGCGCTTCCTGAATCCCGAGCGCGTCTCGATGCCCGACTTCGACATCGACTTCTGCGAAACCCGGCGGGGCGAGGTGATCCGCTACGTGCAGGAGAAATACGGCCGCGATCAGGTGGCGCAGATCATCACCTTCGGTAAGCTCAAGGCGCGCGCGGTGCTGAAGGACACCGGGCGCGTCTTGCAGATGAGCTATGGCCAGATCGACCGGTTGGCCAAGCTGGTGCCGAACCATCCCACTGACCCGTGGGACCTGAAACGGGCGTTGAACGGCGTGCCTGAGTTGGCCAAGGAATATGCCAACGACAATCAGGTTCGCCATCTTTGGGATCTGGCGACCAAGCTGGAAGGATTGCCGCGCCATTCCTCCACCCACGCCGCGGGCGTGGTGATCGGCGATCGGCCGCTGGCGCAACTGGTGCCGCTCTATCGCGACCCGCGTTCCGATATGCCGGTGACGCAGTTCGACATGAAATATGTCGAGGGCGCCGGGCTGGTGAAGTTCGACTTCCTGGGCCTGAAAACCCTGTCGGTACTGAAAAAGGCGGTGCAGCTACTTGCCAAGCGAGGCATCGCGGTCGATCTCGACGCGCTGCAATGGGATGACGAGGGCGTGTACCAGTTGCTCCAGCGCGGCGACACGGTCGGCGTGTTCCAGCTCGAATCGGAGGGCATGCGCCGCACGCTGTCGGCGGTGCGGCCGACCAATTTCGGCGACATCGTCGCGCTCGTCTCGCTGTATCGACCGGGGCCGATGGACAATATCCCCAGCTTCGGGCGCCGCAAGCAGGGCACCGAGGAGCTGACCTATCCGCATCCGCTGCTCGAACCGATCCTGAAGGAGACCTACGGGATCTTCGTCTATCAGGAACAGGTGATGCAGGCGGCGCAGGTGCTGGCGGGCTATTCGCTGGGCGGCGCCGACCTCCTGCGCCGCGCGATGGGCAAGAAGATCAAGGCGGAGATGGACGCGCAGCGCGCCACCTTCGTCGAGGGATGCGCGCAGCATAACGGCATCAAGGCGGATTACGCCAACCAGTTGTTCGACTTGATCGACAAGTTCGCCGGCTATGGTTTCAACAAGAGCCACGCCGCCGCCTACGCGCTGCTCGCTTATCAGACCGCGTGGCTGAAGGCACATCACCCGGCCGAATTCTTCGCGGCATCGATGTGCTACGATATCCACCTGACCGACAAGCTGGCGATCTTCGTCGACGATATGCGGCGCCTCGGTATCCCCGCGCTGCCGCCGTGCATCAATGCCAGCCAGGCCGAATTCGATGTCGAGCTGAACGAGGCGGGCGTCCCGGCAGTACGCTATGCGCTCGCGGCGCTGAAATCCGTCGGCGAGGGCGCGATGGAGAAGCTGGTCGAGGAGCGCGCCGCCAGAGGCGCCTTCCGCAGTCTCGACGATCTCGCGCAGCGGGTCGATCCGCGCCTGCTGAACAAGCGCCAGCTGGAAACGCTGGCGGCGGGGGGAGCGTTCGACGGGATCGACGGCAACCGTGCCGGGGTGCAGGCGGTCGCGGAAACGATCCTTGCAATCGCCGCCAGCACGCATGCCGGACGTACCAGCGGGCAGGGTGGCCTGTTCGGCGATGACGCGGGTGGCGTGGGTGACGTCATCAAACCCCCGGCCAGCGCCCGCTGGACGCTGACCGAGCGGATGGAGCAGGAGAAGGATGCGTTCGGCTTCTATTTTTCCGCCCATCCGGTCGATCGCTTCCGCCATCTGGCGAAGATGCACGGCGCACGCAGCTACACCGCGCTGGGCGAGTTGCCGATTCCGGATGGCGCGCGCGTGATGGCGACGATGGCGGTGCTGGTCGAGGAGGCGCGCTGGCGCACCTCGGCGCGCGGACGCCGTTATATGATGGTGACGCTGTCGGATGCGACCGGCCAGTTCATCGCCAGCTGTTTCGAGGATGGCGCCGCCGAGGCGCTGGAGAACGCCGCGCGCGAGGGGGGCTGCGGGTTGCTGACGGTCGAACTCGATCGCCGGCCGGGCGAGGAAACGCCGCGTATCTCCATCAAGAGCATAAAGTCGTTCGATAATCTCGCGTCGACCACCCGCTTCGCGCTGGAGATCACCGTGGCGGACCGCGACGCGATCGGCGCGCTGGCGGCATTGATCGGCCCGCTGCGGGGCGCGCGCGGCAAGGTGACGTTGAAAGTGCCGCTGGCGGACGCCGACACCGCGGTGGTAATCCTTGGCCGGGATTTTGCGATCGATGCCGAGCTGGCCGAGCAGATCGAGGGACTGCCCGGTGTCACCGCGGTGGAATTCGATATCGAGGAGACGCGGCTCAGATCGGTGGGGTGAGGCACCCCGCCGCCGGGTCTGGCCCGTCAAAACAACTCTCCCTGCAACCCCGCCGGTGCCCGGAACAGATCGCAGCGCAGGTCAAGCTTCCGGCGATCGTCGCTGAACCCATGTTTCGTGCGCGCGATGCGGAAGCGTGCGCGCAGCAGGTCCGCCCATGGCCCGGCGCCCTTCATCCGCATGCCGAAGCGCGGATCATTGTCGCGTCCGCCGCGCAGCGACTGGATCGTCGCCATCACCTTGCCCGCTCGCTCCGGAAAATGAGTGTCGAGCCACGCGCGGAACAGCGGCGCAACCTCCCAGGGCAGCCGCACCGGAATGAAGGAGACACCGAGCGCGCCGGCCGCCGCGGCGCGCGCGACGATCGCCTCGACCTCGTGATCGGTGATCGCCGGGATCACCGGCGCCATGTTGACATAAGTGGGGATGCCCGCGTCTGTCAGCCGGCGGACCGCCGCCAGCCGTCGCTCCGGTGTGGGCGCGCGCGGCTCGATCGTCATCGCGATCCGGGGATCGAGCGACGTGACCGAGATCGCCACCGCCACCAGCCGCTTCGCGGCCATCGGCGCCAGCAGATCGATATCACGCTCGACGCGGTGCGACTTGGTGGTGATCACCAACGGATGGTCGCACGCCGCCAGCACCTCGATCAGTTCGCGGGTGATCCGCCAGTCGCGCTCGATCGGCTGGTAGGGATCGGTGTTGGTCCCCATCGCAATCGGCTGGCAAAGATAGCCCGGTTTCGCCAATTCCTCTCGCAACAGCGCCGCCGCGGTCGGCTTCGCGAACAGCCGCGTCTCGAAGTCGAGCCCCGGCGACAGGTCATGAAACGCATGGCTCGGTCGGGCGAAACAATAGATACAGCCATGCTCGCAGCCGCGATAGGCATTGATCGAGCGATCAAACGGCACGTCGGGAGACTGGTTGCGCGTCAGGATCGTCCGCGGCTGTTCGACCGTCACCTGCGTTCGGGGCGGGGGCGGGACCCCATCGATCGACGCTTGCTCGTCAAGCCAGTCGCCATCGGCGTCACGCACCGGCAACGCGAAGCGGGCGCTGGCCGCGTTCAGCGTGGCTCCACGAACCGGACGACTCGGCTTGTCCATCGCACGATCATAGCGCACGAATGGAACATATCAAGAACGCATGGGCTTATCGCTCCAGCAGCCGCGGCATCAACTCGACGAAATTGCAGGGGCGATGCCGGCTGTCGAGCTGGTCCTTGAGGATGCCATCCCATGCGTCCTTCACCGCGCCGGTCGAGCCGGGCAGTGCGAAGATATAGGTGCCGCGCGCGACACAGGCGCAGGCGCGGCTCTGGACCGTTGACGTGCCGATCGTCTGATAGCTGAGCCAGCGGAACAATTCGCCGAAGCCGGGGATCATCTTGTCGGCGACACGTTCGATGGCTTCCGGCGTCACATCACGCCCGGTCACACCGGTGCCGCCGGTGGTGATGATGCAGTCGACCGCCGGATCGTCGATCCAGCAATGCAGTTGCGCGACGATCGCATCGGCATCGTCGCGCAGGATCAGGCGGTCCGCGAGGTCGTGGCCCGCCTCGCGAAGCCGCGCCACCAGCGTGTCGCCGGAACGATCCTCCGCCAGTCCGCGCGTGTCGGATACGGTGAGGACGGCGATGCGGATGGGCAGAAAGGCGCGGGTTTCGTCGATGGGCATGGCGGGACGTTACCGCGACACGTGCGCCCGATCCAGTTCGCTACCGCCCCCGGCGAGCGATCGGCGTCAATTCGCCTGGACGGTGCCGACCGGCACGGTCGCATTCACCGCCAGCGCGGTATTGGTGCTCTGCGTCGTCATCCGTACCGCCGAGGCACCCGGCAGGCCGGGGAAGCGCGGCCACATCCCCTGCGCCAGCGCGACGCGGCTGGGGCTGTTCGTCTTGTTCCCCTGCGCCTCGTACATCCAGTAATTGCGCAGGACGGTAACGACATAGCCGCGCGTCTCCCAATAGGGGATGCTCTCGATATAGAGGAGCGGGTCGCCGTTATCGCGTACCATCCCGTTCCACTCGCCGACAGGCCGGGGCCCGGCATTATAGGCCGCGATCACCTTGGGCAGCAGCCCGCCGGTCAGCCCCATATCGCGCAGCTTTTCGATATGGCGCTGACCGATGTCGATATTGGTCGAGGGGCGGCTCAGCGCCTCCTGATCCACCGCGATCCCGCGCTCGCGCATATAGTCGGTGGCGGCGGCGGGCATGATCTGCATTAGGCCATAGGCACCGGCAGGACTACGCACCTTGGTACGGAACCCCGATTCCTGCAGCGTGTGGGCGTAGACCAGCGCCTTGTCGATCCGCCAGCCGGTGTCCGGCGTCCAGTTGGGCATCGGATAGCGTGTGTCGGGGGTGGCGCTGACGCCCTGCGGCATATTGTGCGCCAGCCAGACGACCGTGGCGGGCAAATCGAGCGTCTCGGTCAGCCGGATCAGGTTGGCGAACTCGCCCGGATCGCCGATCCGCGCCTGCTGCCGCACGACACGATCGGCGGCGTCATCCTCGCCGATCTCGACCAGCGCCGCCGCGACGCGAATGTTCGGGCGACGCTCCAGCCGTGCCCAGTCGCTGGTGACACGTTGGGGGCGAAGATGGTCGACCGGCAGGCCGAGCGCTTGCCGCGCGAGCAGCCCGTAGAAGGTTTCCTTATACTGGGCCGCATTCTTCAACCGGGCCTCGACGCGATCGGGTCGACCGCACATCATGTCGGCACGGGCCGCCCAATACAGCGCGGTGGCGCGCAGATCGGTATCGCTGGCGCGCGCCGCGACCCCCTCGAAGCCCGGCTGGATGGCGGCGCAATCATGCTGCCGCCACGCCGCCAGCGCGCCCATCCAGCGCGCCTGGACAGCCCAGTCCCCGCTGCCGGCCGCCGCGCGATCCGCCATCTGGCGGGCCTGCGCGTCCAACCCCTGCAGGAAATAAATCCAGGCGATCCGCGCCTGCCATTCGGTCTGGGCCTCGGGCGACAGGCCGGGGGTAGCCTCCAGCAGTGCCTGTGCCTCCGCGCCGAGATCGGCCTTGATCAGCGGCTGCATCCTCGTCACCAGATCGGCGGCGACCAGGTCGCTCGCGGTCGGCTTCGCGCGGGCGCGCACCGGGGCGCCGTCGTTCCAGATCAGCCGTTGCTGCATCGGCAGTTCGGGCACGTCGACCACACCACGCGCCTTCGCCACGCGGGCCAGCGCCTCCGCCTGCGGCAATTCGGGCGCTTCGGCGAGCAGCTTCATCACCGGCTCCGCCTCGACCCGGGGCGAGCCCTTGGCGGTATATAGTTCGGCGCGCGCATAACTGTGCAGCGGACCGGGCGCCATGGAATCGAGTGCGATCTGCGCATCGGTGAAACGCCCCGCACGCAGCGCCGCGAAGACGTTGCGATAGCCGCTGCGCTGTTCCGGGGTCAGTTGCGACGGGATTCCGGTCGCGGCGGCAGGCGGGGCGGGGGGCATCGGCTCGGCATGGGCCGGCGTGATCGCGGGGGCGGCGATCAGCGCCGCCGCCAGCGCTCGTTTCATCAGCGCGTGCTTCATCGTCCCCCGCATTGTCACGCTCCGGTCCCCGTCGCCGTTATCGTCATGTCCCGCGTCAGCATCAGCAAATCTTTCCACGCCTCCGCCTTGGCGGTCGGCCGATCCAGCAGGAAGCGCGGATGGTGGCTCGCCACGACAAGGGTCACTGTGCCGTCCTTATGGTTAAGCGCGTGCGAACGTCCGCGCGCATCGGCCACGTTCATCGACAGTAGCGCACGGCTGGCCGCATCACCGAGCGCGAGCAGCCGTTTCGGCCGGACCAGCGACACATGATGCCGCGCGATCGACCCGAGCCGGGCCTCGACATCGCGCGGGACGCGACCGGTGGTGGGTCGGCGCGTACAGACCGAAGCGATCGACACTTCCGCGCGCGACCGTCCGATCGCGGCGAGCATGCGATCGAACAGCCGCCCGACGTCTCCTTCGAGCAGCCCGTCGCGATCATGGCGTTCGGGGCAATCGACGTAGAACATCAATTCCGCGTCCGCCGGCCCGCTGGCGGCGAATGCCGCACCACCCCAGCGTGCCTCCGGCGCGGCATCGCCGCCCCGCCATGCCATAAAGGCCTCAAGCGTATCGGGGAGCGCGTCGGCGAGCGTCGCCGGGGCCGGAGCGCTCGTCGCCGGCAGGCTCGCCGCGCCTGGCCCGGCCATGGCGGCGAGCGACGACGGTGCCTCCAGCCAGTTGACGATCGCATCGTCCACCACCACGTCGACACCGGCGTCGCGCCACCAGTCGAGCGCGCTCGCCGCCGCTGCGATCCAGTCGATATTCTGGTCAGCCCCCATCCCCGCTATAGGATGCGCGGTTGACGCGAGGGTCAACTTGCTGGCACCGCAGCATGGACAAGACGTTGCACCGACGCGACGAGCGACCGGCGGATCACCGTTTCGGCCGCCCGAGAGGAGATGAGCAAGTGAGCGACCGCGAATCCATGCCCTATGACGTGGTGATCGTCGGCGCCGGCCCCGCCGGCCTGTCGGCGGCGATCCGGTTGAAACAGGCAGCGGCGGAACGCGAGACCGATATCTCGGTCTGCGTGCTGGAAAAGGGCTCGGAGGTCGGCGCGCATATCCTGTCGGGAGCGACGATCGACCCGCAGTCGCTCGACGAGCTGCTGCCGAACTGGCGCGAGGATGGCTGCCCGCTGGCCGAGGTGCCTGTCACCGACAATCTGCATTGGGTGCTGACCCGGACGGGCAAGTTCAATCTGCCCCACATCTGGACCCCGCCGTTCCTGCATAACAAGGGCACGTACACGGGGTCGCTCGGCAATCTGTGCCGGTGGCTCGCCGGCAAGGCGGAGGAGCTTGGGGTCGAGATCTTCCCCGGCTTCGCGGCCGCCGAAATCCTGTTCAACGAGGACGGCAGCGTGAAGGGCGTCGCCACCGGCGACATGGGTGTGGCGCGCGACGGCACGCACAAGGCCGATTACCAGCCGGGCCTTGAGCTTCATGCGAAATACACCTTCTTTTCAGAAGGTTGTCGCGGGCATTTGTCGAAGGAACTGATGCGCATCTTCGATCTGCGCGCTGATTGCGATCCGCAGGTCTACGGCCTTGGCGTCAAGGAACTGTGGGATATCGATCCCGAGCT
>NZ_JBELIE010000078.1:0-11671 GCF_042091075.1 Sphingomonas sp.
CGTGCCATTCCGCCTCGCAGTCAATTCGCGACTGTCGCCGAATCTTTATCTGGTCGCGCTGCGCGGGCAGGCGAACAATGTCGACTTCCGCACGCCGCAGGCGGCGCGGATCGTGCCCCAGGCGGGCGGTGGCTATCGACTGGAGCCGACACGGCTAGACTTCGACCGCGGCACGATGCGGCTCGCCGGGCGGTTCGGCGGGAGCACCACCGAAGCGCAGGCCCGGCTCGATCGTCTCGACCTTTCGCTGCTCAACGCGCTGGTGCCCAATCTCGGCGTCGGCGGGCAAGCGACCGGCAGCGTCGATTACGTGCAGCGTACCGGGCAGGCGATGCCCCAGGCGGACATGCGGCTCAACATCGCGAATTTCACCCGCTCCAGCCTGGCCAGCGTGTCGGAGCCGATCGACATCGCGATGCAGGGTCGGCTGACCGATGCCAATGGCGACCTGCGCGCGCTGTTCCGGCGTAACGACATGCCGGTGGGCCGCGTGGTCGCGACCCTGACCCCTAGCGGCAACGGCAGCTGGACAACGCGGCTGATGCAGGGGCCGCTGTCGGGCGGGATCCGTTACAACGGCCCGTCCGGCGTGCTGTTCAGCCTCGCCGGGCTTGCTCAGCAGCAATTGTCCGGTCCGATCGCGGTGGCGGCCGATTTCGGCGGCACGGTCAGCGCGCCGCGCATCAACGGGCTGATCCGCGCGGACAATCTGACCTATGAGAATGAAACCTACGGCACCCGCCTGACCGACATGCGTATCGGAGCGCGTTTCAATAACGATCGGCTTGATCTGACGCAGATGCAGGCGCGCGCGGGGCAGGGCACCGTACAGGCGCAGGGGACGGTCAGCCTCGCGGCGGCACAGGGCTTCCCGATGGATGTTCGCGTCGCGATGCGTAACGCGCAACTGGCGCGATCCGACGCGCTCGGCGCCACCGCGAGCGGCGACATCCGAATCCAGAAGAACGCGGACGGGGGGCTGATCAGCGGCACCGTCACCGTGCCGAACGCACGCTATCAAATCATCCGGCAGGGCGCGGCCGAAGTGCCCGAACTATCCGGTGTGCGGAAGAAGAGCGCCGTCCGTCAGCCGCGTCCCACTGATCGACCGACGGCCGAGCCGGTGGGGCTGTTCAAGCTCGACCTGCGCGTCCGCGCGGACAATCAGCTGTTCGTTTCCGGCATGGGTTTGGAAAGCGAATGGCAGATGGACATGCGCATCGGCGGCACTTCCGCCGCGCCGGTGATCACCGGCGGGCTGGACGTGGTTCGCGGCACCTATTCCTTCGCTGGCAAGCGTTTCGAGTTGCAGCGCGGACAGGTGCGCTTCCGGGGTGGTGCGCTGACCGATCCCGACATCAATATCCTTGCCACCACGACGAACGACAATGTGACGTTCAACATCGCGATCACCGGGACTGGCCAGCGGCCGCAGATCGCCTTCACCTCGACGCCGTCGCTACCGCAGGACGAGGTGGTCAGCCGGCTGTTGTTCGGCACCAATCCCGAGAACCTGTCCGCGACCGAGGCGATCCAGTTGGCGGCGGCGCTCAACTCGCTCCGCGGATCTGGCGGAGGGCTCAATCCGCTCGGCAAGTTGCGCTCGGCGACCGGGTTCGACCGGCTGCGGGTGCTCGGCGCGGATGAGGCGAGTGGGCGCGGTACGTCGCTGGCGGCGGGCAAATACCTGACCGACGATATCTATATCGAGATCGTCACCGACGCCCGCGGCTTCACCGCGACCCAGCTGACAATTGCGCTCACGCGGGCGATCAGCGTGCTGTCGCAAGCCGGCTCGTTCGGCGGGTCGAACGTGCAACTGCGATATTCCCGCGATTTCTGACGACAGCGGATAGGGCGAGGGAAAAAGGTTCTTTTCCGCTACTGACAACCCGGTTAGCATTGCCGTCGAGAGGAAATCGCATGAGCGAGCATATCGACGTCGTGATCGTCGGAGCGGGGCTGTCCGGCATTGGCGCCGCATGGCACCTGCAGGATCGCTGTCCGGGGCGCAGTTACGCGATCCTGGAAGCGCGCGCTGCGATGGGGGGAACGTGGGATCTGTTCCGCTACCCGGGGATCCGCTCCGATTCCGACATGCATACGCTGGGATATAGTTTTCGGCCGTGGACCGCGGCGAAGTCGATCGCGGATGGCCCGTCGATCCGCGCCTATATCGAGGATACCGCGCGCGAGAGCGGGATCGATCGCAAGATCCGCTACGGGCACAAGGTCATCGCTGCGCGCTGGTCGACCGAGAGCGCGACCTGGACGGTCGAGGCGTTGCGCGGGGATGGGTCGCGGGCCAGCTTCACGTGCAATTGGCTGCACATGTGCTCGGGCTATTACGACTATGATCGCGGACACAGCCCGGTTTTTGCTGGCCAGGATTCGTTCGCGGGCCAGATCGTCCACCCGCAATTCTGGCCGGAGGATCTGGACTATGCGGGCAAGCGGGTCGTCGTGATCGGCAGCGGCGCCACCGCCGTGACGCTGGTGCCGTCGATGGCGAAGAGCGCCGGGCATGTGACGATGCTGCAACGCTCGCCGACCTATGTCGTCTCACGTCCCGCGCAGGATCGGGTCGCCAACTGGCTGCGCGCCAGGCTGCCGTCCCGTACCGCTTATGGGCTGACGCGCTGGAAGAACGTCCTGCTCGGAATGTTCTTCTATCGCATGACGCGCAAGCGGCCGGAGCGGACCAAGGACAGGCTGATCGGCATGGTCCGTCAGCAATTGGGGCCGGACTTCGACGTCGCGACGCACTTCACGCCGCGCTACAACCCGTGGGACCAGCGGCTATGCCTCGTCCCCGACGCCGACTTGTTCGATGCGATCAAACAAGGCGTCGCCAGCGTCGAGACCGATACGATCGAGCGTTTCACGCCGCGCGGCATTCTGCTGACGTCGGGCAAGGAATTGCCCGCCGAGGTGATCGTCACCGCCACCGGGCTGGAGGTGTCGCTGATGGGCGGGATCGCGTTCGAGCGTGACGGGCAGCCGATCCGGCTGACCGATTCGCTGCAATATAAGGGGATGATGTTCTCCGAGGTGCCGAACCTCAGCTTCACCTTCGGCTATACCAATGCGTCGTGGACGCTGAAGGCCGATCTGGTGGCGATGTATATGTGCCGGCTGCTCAACACGATGGCGAAACGTGGGTTGCGGCAGGCGACGCCCCGGATCGGTGCCGACCCGGTCGCGCCGGAGCCGTTCGTCGATTTCACCTCGGGCTATATTCAGCGGGCACTGGACCGTCTGCCGCAGCAGGGTAATCGCAAACCTTGGAAACTGAACCAGAATTACGCGCTCGACGTGATGGCGCTGCGGTTCGGATCAGTGGATGACAGTATGGAATTTTCTAACCCCGCACCACAGCCGGGCAAGCGCGCGGCCTGACCGCAAGGGCCGAGGATCAGCCCTGAGAGGAAGGCCGGTATCACTGTCAAAGCAGCGATACCGGGCCGACCGTTATTACCAAGGCTTGATGCTATGGCCGTAAATCAGGGCGATAATGAACGCGAGCATGGCTGTCTCCCCGTTGTGCTCTGCCTCGTGCGGAGGCCTTTTATAGATAACGCGACATTAACCATGGTTCAACATCATTAACGTCCGATCCAGCATAATCGCCTCCGGATTTAAGCCATTCTTCAAGAGTTGTGCTTACCCCGAATGGCGATATGGCCAGTTCGTCCAAAGCTGCCGCGCCCATGCGCCTTCCCCGGGGCCCGTTCCCGATCGGTCGTTTACCGCGTCCGGCGTGGCGGTGCCGGCTCGCGGTGGAGATTGCGAATTTCGCGGCGCTCCGTCGCTCGCTCGGCACCGCGCGGGCGAATTTTTTGGGACACGATCTTGCCGACCGGCTTGCCGATACGCTGCCGAATGCGAGGCTTCACGTCGCCGGACAGCGGATGATCGAAGTCGATTTCGAGAGCGATACCGATGATGTGCTGGATGATACGATCCGGCGCGCCTACGCCGCCTGCGAAGATGCCTTCGACCTCGATGGCGAATGGCACCGGCTTTCGATACTGATCGGCGGCGCCTGTGGGCGCGCCGGCAGCGACGATGTCTTACTGGCCGAGGAGGCCGAGGCCGCGCTCGCCGAAGCGCGTCAGGGCGTCACGACGGTGCGACACACGCTCGACGATACGCGGGAAGCCAGCATTCAGCTTACCCAGGAAATCGATCGTGCACTCGATCGGGACGAAATGGTACTGATGTACCAGCCGAAGGTTCACGCGCGTAGTCAGGCGGTGGCGAGCGTCGAGGCGCTGATCCGCTGGCAGCATCCCGAGCGCGGGCTGATCCTGCCGGGCGATTTCATCACGGCGGCCGAGCGGGGGCAGCAGATCGATCGGATGACCCTGTGGACGATCAGCCGCGCGATCCGGGATCAGCGCGTGCTGCGCGCCTCCGGGCATGATCTGCGCGTGTTCATCAACATCTCGGGTCAGCTGCTTGCGGACGCGGCGTTCGTGCAGGCGGCGTGCAAGCTGATCGACGACGCGGGGGATGCCAGCATCGGGTTCGAGGTCACCGAAACCTCGGTCATCCGTGATCCCGCGGGCGCGATCGCAAACCTGAAGCGGTTCGATGCGATCGGCATCCGCATTTCGATCGACGATTACGGGTCAGGATTGTCGAGCTTGGCCTATCTGAAGCAATTGCCCGCGAGCGAGCTGAAGATCGACAAATTGTTCGTCACCCAGCTAACCAGTTCCAATCGCGATCCGTTGATCGTTCGCTCGACGATCGATCTGGCGCATGCGCTCGATATGGAAGTGGTGGCGGAGGGGGTGGAAACGCCAGCGGCGCTGGCGTTGTTGACGGTCATGGGCTGTGATCTGGTGCAGGGGTTCCTCATCAGCCGGCCGATCGGCCTCGACGCGCTGATCGCATTCCTGCGCGACGAAGGGGGCGCGCGCGCTGCCCGGCAAACGCGCCAGTCATTTCTTGAACTGGCCGGCGCATGGAAGCGCGGGTGATCGCGCGACGGCTGCTGGCGCTTATCGCGGTGCATGCAACGCTGTTGTTGTCGCCTGCCGCGTTCGCGAAAAATGCTACGGAGTTCGATGCGGATGTCGCGCGTGTAAAGGCGGTGATGCTCGCCGATCCCGCGCGCGCGATCGCGCTGGCACGCGTTTCGCGGGAGGAGGTACGGAACACCGCCGATCCCGACATGCGTCGTCGGCAGATCGCGACGAGCGAATGGTTGATCGGCGAGGGGTTCAATCGGATCGGGGCGGCGCAGCAGGCGCTACCGATCCTCCGTTCCGCCGAATCGGCGATGCTCGGTGCCGATGCGGATACGCCACTCCACGCCGATATTCTCCTCGCCTTGGGAGACGCGCTGACCGACTCCGGCGACGTGACGGCCGCGTTGCCCAAGCTTCAGCGCGCGCATGAGCTGTATCTGAAGTTCGATCAGACGCGGGGGCAGGCGAAGGCGCTGATCCTGATCGCGATGTTGTACAATCGCGCGCGCGATCACGAGAATGCGCTGCGCTATTTCGATCAGGCGATCGATGCCGCGGGGGGTGATCCCGGACTGACCCTGGCGATCTACAGCGGCCGGGGCGCTGCTTTCAATAGTTTGAACCGTTACAAGGCGGCCATCGACGCCTACCATCGTGCGCTGGCGATCGTGCGCGACATGAAGAGCGAAGCTCTCGAAGTGCAACTGCTCGGCGAGGTCGCCGATTCGCAATTGAAGCTGGGCCAGGTGGCCGCCGCCCGCCGGACGATCGACAAGGCGCTGCCGCTGGCGCAGGCACCGAGCATGGCGGCGTTCCGCGACCGTTTGTATGACGTCGCTGCGGCGGTGGCGTTGCGACAGGGCGATCTTGCCACCGCGCGGCGGCTGGTCGAACGGCGTTTTCAGGGCGTCGACCTTTCCACCACCGTCCTGGCCGACCGCGACGCTCACGACGTAGCCTATCGTACTTTCCTCGCGACGCATGACAATCAGCGCGCCCTGGCGCATCTTGCAGCGCTCAAGCGGCTCGACGATCAGGCGACCGAGATCGCGCGCTCCAACAGCGCGGCGCTCGCGGCGGCCCGCTTTGATTACGCCAACCAGGAATTGCGGATCACCCGGCTGAAGGCCGCCGATCTCGCGAAGACGGTGGCGTTCGAACGGTCGGCGGCACGCACCGAGCGGATGATTTTCATCGGCGTGGCGCTCACCGGAGGTGTGGTGGTCGGCTTGCTGGTGTTCGGCCTGGTGACGATCCGCCGCAGCCGCAATGAGGTGCGTGCCGCCAACGACGGGCTGGAGGCGAGCAATGCCGAACTGGCGAAGGCGTTGCGCGCCAAGACCGAATTCCTCGCAACGACCAGCCATGAGATCCGCACGCCGCTCAATGGCATTCTCGGCATGACGCAGATCATGCTGCGCGATACCGCGCTGGACGCGGCGATGCGCGAGCGCCTGTCGGTGGTCCATGGCGCCGGAACGACGATGCGCGCATTGGTCGACGATATCCTCGATGTCGCCAAGATCGAGACGGGCAAAATGACGATCGAGGCGCTCCCGATGGATCTGCACGCCACGATCGCGGATGCCGCGCGGCTATGGCGGGATCCGGCGATCGGCAAGGGGCTGGCCTTCCGTACCCATCTGTCGGAGGCGCCACGCTGGATCGTGGGGGACCCGGCGCGCCTACGGCAGATCGTTTTCAACCTGCTGTCGAACGCGGTGAAATTCACCCATCAGGGCTCGGTCGATTTGACGATCGCGGGCATCGACGGGCAATTGCGGCTGGAGGTGACCGACACCGGCATCGGCATCGCCGAAGAAGCTCACGATCTGATCTTCGAATCGTTCCGACAGGCGGATACGGGAACGACGCGCCAGTTCGGCGGTACCGGGCTGGGTCTGTCGATCTGCCGTAATCTGGCTCGCGCCATGGGGGGCGACGTCTTGGTGCGCAGCCGGTTGGGCGAAGGGGCGACGTTCACGCTGGACCTGCCGCTGATCGAGGCGGAGGCGCCGGACGTTGTTGTCGAGCGCCCCGCGGTATTGATCGTGGAGGCGAATCCGATCACGCAGGCGATGCTGCGGCAGTTGTTCGTCGATCTGGGCAGCGTCGCCTTCGCCGCGCCGGCCGATGTTCCCGCGGCGATCGCACGATTGCGTCCGCATCGGCTGCTGATCGATTCCGCGACGCTGGGCGATGCGCCGCTAGCCCCTATCGTGGCGGCGGCGGAAACCGTTCCTATCGCGCTGCTGACGCAAAAATGCGATGAAATACAGCGACTTCACTATCTCTCCTCGGGCGTTGCACATGTTATCGAACGCCCGGTGACGAAAAAAGCGCTCGCCGCTACGGTAGCAAGTCTCGGATCGCCGCTTGTGCTTCAGGCGGCATAGGTTAGAGGAATGTCCGTTACGGATGTGAAAGAACGAGGACGAACCGTTTTCGCATGTCGGCCATGAACGTTCTTTTCATCGAGGACGACCGGATGAACCGGCGTGTCGTGCGCGATATGCTCGACGTCGCCGGCGCCGTGATGGTGGAGGCGGAAAGCGCCGAGATCGGGCTGGGCCTGATCGACAGCAACGATTTCGACATGATCCTGGTCGACCTGCGGATGCCGGGGATGGACGGTATCACGGCGATCGGGCACATCCGGGCGCGGACCGATCACAAGGCGCGCCTTCCCATTATCGTCGTCACCGCCGATACCGCGGTCGACCTGCGCCAGCGCTGCCTCGATGCCGGGGCGGACGACGTGATCTTCAAGCCCGTCGCGATGGACGCGCTGTTCGAGGCGATGGGCCGCCTGCTGGCCGATGGCGACGACGAACTGATCTAGGCCGGTCGCGGCCCGGCTGTTTCGGGCGGGCGGGGGCAGTTGGCAACGGGCAGGGCGCCGCGTTGGAAACGCCTTATCGTCCCCCTGGTCGCAGTGCCGCTGCCAGCGATGTCGTGCCGCTGCCGCGACGCGCCGGCTGCGGCTGGTCGGGTGAGGGAGACCAGCCGGTCAGGAAAACGATCTCGAACCGCTCCGAGGTGCGACCATCCGGGTCCGCGTGGCGCGCGAACGCCACCGAGGCGCGGGCGAGCGCGGCGCGGTGCAGCGGATGGCGAGCGGACAGCACGTTCGCCGCCGCCATGCCGCGCAGATCGTCGATCAGTCGCCCAAGCCCACCGTACCGCACCGTCAGGCTTTCCTTGTCAGCAACGGGCAGCGCGAACCCGGCACGCAGCAACAGGTCGCCCGCCGAACGCACGTCGATCTGCGGGTGGAGCCGCGCCACCGGGCGGTCTTGTTCTGCCTCGCGCAGCGCGGCGCGTAGCATCGGCAGGCTGCCCGCCCCGATGAAGGCACCAAGAAACAGCCCGTCGGGACGCAATACACGCCGGATCAGCGTCAGCGCGCCCGGCAGGTCGTCAACGGTGTCGAGCGTGCCGGCGGCGACGACCAGATCGAAGCTGCCGTCCGCGAACGGCAAGCGATCCTCGTCCATCTGAACGCCGGCCGCCGCCCGTGCGAAGGCGAAGCCGGGATCCGCACGCAATATCTTCGCCCCGGACGGCGGCACGAATGCCGCGTCGAAGCAACCCACATCGAGTATGTCGGCAAAGGAGCGTTTCACGGCCGATAGCCGGTCGGCAATACCATCGAGCATGGCGACGCGAAGAAAATCGTGATCGGCAAAGTGGTTGGCGGCGCGATCGCGTTGGCGTCGACGCGCGCTGGCGGAGAAGATGGCGGGCGTGTCCATGACGAGCGCCGCCTTGTGCCGTGTTGCGCGACGCCTCACAAGGCCGACGTGCCGTTCCGCCACCTGCTCGATCTCGTCTTGCCGCCGCGTTGCCCAGGATGTGGCGCGATCGTCGAGGGCGCGCACCGTTTCTGCGCGGTCTGCTGGGGCGGCTTGCGGTTTCCGGGGCCGCCGGCGTGCGCGCGCTGCGGCGTGCCATTCGATGTGGATCGCGGAGCGGGGGCGTGTTGCGCGACCTGCCTTCGCACCCCGCCGGCACATGCGGGTGTCGCGGCAGCCGTCGCATATGGGGACGTGTCGCGCGCGTTGGCGCTCAAGCTGAAATACAATGGCCGTGCCGCCTTCGCGATCACGGCGGCGCGGCTGATGCGGCGGCACCTGCCGGCCGATGCGGAGATGCTGATCCCGGTGCCGCTGCATCGCTGGCGACTGTGGTCGCGCGGGTATAATCAGGCGGGGCTGATCGCGGACGCGCTGTCTCGCCTGTCCGGCGTGCCGACTGCGCATCGCCTGCTGATCCGTACACGCGCGACGGCGCCCTTGCGCGGGGCTGATCCAGCCGCGCGGGCGAAGACGGTGCGTGGTGCCTTTGCGGTGGCGACGCCGGCGGCGGTGGCGCGGCGCCGGATCGTGTTGATCGACGATGTATACACCACCGGGGCGACGACGGATGCCTGCGTTGCCGCCTTGCGGCGTGCCGGGGCGGCGTCGGTGGCGATCCTCGTCTGGGCGCGGGTGCTGCCGTCGGATTCGTCAGCGGATTGACTTACGCCGCGCCTGACCACACCTATCCCCCATGGCAAAGGTAGAAATCTACACCAAGGCATTTTGCCCTTATTGCGCCCGCGCGATGAACCTGCTGGCGAGCAAGGGCGTCACACCCGAGGAAACCGACATCACGATGGACGGGGGCAAGCGGCAGGAGATGATCCAGCGCGCCCAGGGTCGAACGACGGTGCCGCAGATTTTCATCGACGGCACGCACATCGGCGGTTCGGACGATCTGGCGGCGCTGGAACGCGCGGGCAAGCTCGATCCGATGCTGGCGTGATCGTCTTCGATCTGCGGTGCGAGGCGGGGCATGTGTTCGAAACATGGTTCCAGTCTAGCGCCGCCTATGACGAGCAACAGGCGCGCGGCCTTGTCACTTGCCCGATGTGTGGCACGACCGGCGTCTCCAAGGCGGTGATGGCGCCGAATGTCGGCGCCAAGGGCAATCGTGCCTCGGCGGCTGCGGCGCCCGATGCCGCCGCGCTGTGGCGGGCGCTTGCGGCGGCGCAGGCCGATGCCTTGAAATCGTCGCGCTGGGTGGGGCGCGATTTCGCGACCGAGGCGCGGGCGATGCATGCCGGGGAACGGCCCGATACGCCGATCCACGGCCAAGCGGATGCCACCGAAGTAAAGGCTCTGGTGGAAGAGGGGGTGCCGATCGCTCCGCTGATCATTCCCGTTACGCCGCCCGAGCAATTGAACTGAACGGTGATCGCGTGGCCGGCTGCCGATATGGCGCGCGGCAGCCCGCCGCGGCCAAGCGCCGCATGATATCGCCACCACCAGCGGACGGAGTGGCGCGTCGCCGGTTGTCACGCGGCGAAGCCAGGCCGGTGCCGATCTGGCCGCTGGCCGTCGTTCTGGGCATCGGCTACGCGACCGCGCGGTGGCGTATGGCCAGAGGGAAAAGGGGAACGACCGGCTGACGATGTCGTGCGCGGATCCCGCCTAGATATCGACAGGCGTCCGAGTTCTGGCCACCGACAGCCTTCCGTCGGCTGCGATCGATAGCGTCAGCTCGGCATAATCGGCGAAGCAGGGGTGGTCGGTCGCGAGCGGATGGGCATGAGTGGCGGTGACGACCATCACGTCCGCTCCCGCTGCCTCACCCGCGGCGATCCCCGCCACGGCATCTTCGAACACGAGGCAGCGATCGGCCGGGAAGCGCAACCGCTGTGCCGCCAGCAGGAAGCAATCGGGGGCGGGCTTGCCTTTCGAAACGTCGTCGGCGGTGACGATCAGCGCGGGCGGCGTGATTCCCGCCGCTGCCAGACGCCGTTCGGCAAGGGTGAGGGGCGCGGAGGTAACGATCGCCCATCGCTCCGCCGGCAATCGCGACAGGAAGTCGATGGCGCCGGGGATCGCAACGACATCGGCGACATCATCCATTTCCGCTTGCAGCAGCCAGTCAAACTCTGCGTCCGCATCGGCGTGCGGCGCGAAGCGGCGGATGGTTTCGATCGCCCGCACGCCATGCATGACGCGGAACAGCTCGTCGCGATCGACGCCGTGGCGCATCGCCCATTCGCTCCACACGCGCACGGCCGAGGGGATGCTGTTGATGATCGTCCCGTCCATGTCGAACAGGAAGGCGTCGTAGCGTCGCGCCCCCTCGCTCACGCGCGGTTCGCAGCCGACAGCACCGCGCGCACGCTGGCGGTGGCGATATCGGTGTCGATCCCGATGCCCCAGATGGTCCGCCCGTCGCCGGTACGGCATTCGAGATAGGCGACCGCCTGCGCACCGGCGCCATGGCCGATGCCATGTTCGCTATAGTCGATCACGTCGAGCGATGGCCCGGTGCTGTCCGCCAGGGCTGCGATCACGCCTGAGATCAATCCGTTGCCACGCCCGGAAATCGACCGTTCCTCGCCGTCGATCGACAATCGCCCGACGAACACACGATCCCCCCCGGCGCCGCGCTCGTCATAGTCGCGCAGCACGAAGCGCGCGCTATCGCCTGTCAGATAGGCGCGCTCGAATGCGCCCCAGATATCGGCGGCGTTCAACTCGCGGCTCGTCTCGTCCGCCAGCGCCTGCACATGACGGCTGAAATCCGCTTGCAGCCGCTTGGGCAACCGCAGACCCTTGTCCTGCTCCAGCACCCAGGCGACGCCGCCCTTGCCGCTCTGTGAGTTGACGCGGATCACCGCCTCGTAGCTGCGT
>NZ_JBELIE010000079.1:0-14818 GCF_042091075.1 Sphingomonas sp.
GCGCTGGCGGTGTTCGTCGCGGTCGCGCTGCCGTATTTCGACGGCGCCCATCTGCACCCGTTCATGCCGTTCGGCTTCGGCAAATCCTTGTCTCCCGATGGCACGGAGCGCGGGGTGATGGCGGCGGCGGCGATCATTTTCTTCGCCTTCTATGGCTTCGATGCGATCTCCACCGCCGCGGAGGAAACCAAGAATCCGGGGCGCGATCTGGCGATCGGCATCATCGGATCGATGGTGGCGTGCGTGCTGATCTACATGGGTGTCGCGGTGGCGGCGGTCGGTGCGCTGCGCTTCACCGCGTTCGCCGACAGCCCGGAGCCGCTGGCGCTGATCCTGCGGGAAATCGGACGGCCGGGCTTCGCCACCTTTCTGGCCGCCAGCGCGGTGATCGCGCTGCCGACCGTGCTGCTGGGCTTTCTGTTCGGGCAGAGCCGCATCTTCTTCGTGATGGCGCGCGACGGGCTGTTGCCAGCATCGCTGGCGAAGGTGTCGCGGCGTGGCACCCCGGTGCGGATCACGATCCTTACCGCGGTGCTCGTCGCGATCATCGCCGGGGTGATGCCGATCGACGCGATCGCCGCGCTCGCCAATGCGGGCACGCTGGCGGCGTTCATCGCCGTCTGTGTCGCGATGCTGGTGATGCGCCGCCGTGCGCCGGATCGGCCCCGCACCTTCCGCGTTCCGCTGGCGCCGCTGGTCGGCACGATCGGCGTGGCGGGATGTCTGTACCTGTTCGCCAGCCTGCCCTCGAAGACGCAGGCCTATTTCGCACTGTGGAATGTTGCCGGACTGGCGGTCTATTTCCTGTGGGGGCGTCGTCGCGCGGGGGCCGCACTGGCTGAGTAACACCCGGCTTCGGGGCGCGGCGTTCGCCGGTATGCGCTACGGGTGGGGCGCGATCCCGTCCCACAGGTCGCGATGGTCGGCGTCATGGCCGTCCATCCCCGGCTTGGTCAGATAGCCGCGCGCTTCGGGGATGTGGCTATAGATCATCCGCAGCGGCTTTTCGTGCCACTGCAGATTGAAGGCCCATTGTTCGGGGAAGAACTCGACCGACGAATATGGCAGATGGTCATGGATCCACCACGCCAGCCGTTTCCAGTCGTCGGGCGCAGTGAAGGCGTCGGCGAAGCTGGGAACGACGATACCCGCGGTCGCGCCCATCTGCCCGGCGGCATCGCGCTTGTCCCAGATATGCCCCGCAAGGCTGCGCTCGTTCGATGCGCAGCCATAGCCCTTGGCCGCCCCCATCGCATTCACCTCGGCGGAACGCAGACCCGAGCGGATGAACAGCCGCCCGAACGCGTCCTGCAACGGCTCCAGCAGGTCCTGGCACAGCCGAGCGCCGGCGGCGATGGCAAGGTCGGGATCGTCGGGAATGTTGGGCAGACCGTGCAGCGCGGCAATTTCCGAATAAAGGAAATCACGCATATAAAAGCTTTTGGAAAGCTGAACCCGGCTGAGCTCGTTGAGCCGGGCGACAGTCTGCGGTTTTTTCAATCCCTTTCTCCCAGCCTGCCGACGTAGCCGCATGGGCGCGTGAAGGCGAGGGATTGTCGACGCGCCGAGTCCGGCGATGGGACTCGCGCTCTCCCGCGCCCTTCACGCTGCGATCACCGCTTCTTCACGAACTCCGCGCGCAGGACGAGGCCCTTGATGCCGTCGAACCGGCAGTCGATCTCCTGCGGATCGCCGGTCAGCCGGATCGATTTCACCAGCGTACCGCGCTTCAGCGTCTGACTGGTGCCCTTCACCTTCAGATCCTTGATCAGCGTCACGGCATCGCCATCCGCCAGCACGTTGCCGACCGCGTCGCGCACCTCGACGCCATCCGCCGTGGCCGCAGAACCGGCGGTGCCGACCTCGCTCGCCGGGCGCCATTCGCCGCTCGCTTCATCGTAGATATAATCGTCGTCCATCATTCTTCCCCCCGAAAGAAAAAGGAGGGCGCGACGGCCCTCCTTTCGTAAAAACCTTTAAGATTGAATTGGTTATGCGGCCAGCTTGCGCAGCACGTAGTGAAGGATGCCGCCGTTGAGGAAATATTCAAGCTCGTTGACGGTATCGATCCGGCAGCGCGTCATGAACGTCTCGGTCGAGCCGTCGGGGCGCGCCAGCGTCACCTCGACATCCTGACGCGGACGCAGCGAGGCGACGCCATGGATGGTGAAGGTTTCGTCGCCGGTCAGCTTCAGCGTCTCGCGGGTCACTCCGTCCGCGAACTGGAGCGGCAGCACGCCCATGCCGACCAGGTTCGAGCGGTGGATACGCTCGAAGCTTTCGGTGATCACGGCGCGCACGCCAAGCAGGTTGGTGCCCTTCGCCGCCCAGTCGCGCGACGAGCCGGTGCCATATTCCTTGCCCGCGATGATGACGAGCGGGGTGCCGTCCGCCTTGTGACGCATCGCGGCGTCGTAGATCGGCATGACCTCGCCCTCGTAGCGGCTCATGCCGCCCTCGATGCCGGGGACCATTTCGTTCTTGATGCGGATGTTGGCGAAGGTGCCGCGCATCAACACTTCATGGTTGCCACGGCGCGCGCCATAGCTGTTGAAGTCCTGCCTCGACACCTGATGCTCCTGCAACCAGGTGCCCGCCGGGCTGTCCGCCTTGATCGAACCGGCCGGAGAAATGTGGTCGGTGGTGATCGAATCGCCCAGGATCGCCAGCGGCTTCGCCTCGATGATGTCGGTCACCGGGGCCGGGGTCATGCCCATGCCCTCGAAATACGGTGGGTTGGCGATATAGGTGGATCCGGCACGCCACGCATAGGTGTCAGAGCCGGTGACGTCGATCGCCTGCCACCGGTTATCACCGGCATAGACGTTGCCGTAGCGGTTGCGGAACATCGTGTCGTCGATGTTGGCGGTCATCAGATCCGACACTTCCTGGTTGGTCGGCCAGATGTCCTTCAGGAACACGTCGCCGCCATCCGAACCCTGGCCGATCGGCGTCGCGTTCATGTCGGTGGTGACGGTGCCCTTCAGCGCATAGGCGACCACCAGCGGCGGCGAGGCGAGGAAGTTCGCCCGTACATCCGGCGAGACGCGGCCCTCGAAATTGCGGTTGCCCGACAGCACCGAGGCGGCGACGATGTCGTTCCCGTTGATCGCGGCCGAGATCGGCGCGGCGAGCGGACCCGAATTGCCGATGCAGGTGGTGCAGCCATAGCCGACGAGGTTGAACCCCATCGCGTCCAGATCGTCCTGCAACCCGGCCTTTTCCAGATAGTCGGTGACGACCTGTGATCCCGGCGCGAGCGAGGTCTTCACCCACGGCTTGGGCTGCAGGCCCTTTTCGCGCGCCTTGCGGGCGACCAACCCGGCGGCGACCAGCACCGACGGATTCGAGGTGTTGGTGCAGCTGGTGATCGCCGCGATGACGACGTCGCCGTCGCCGATGTCATGCCCACGCTCGTCCACCGGCACGCGCGCTGGCGCGTCCTTCTTGTAGACCTTCGCCAGATCGGCGTTGAACACGTCGTCGACCTGGTCGAGCGCGACCTTGTCCTGCGGCCGCTTCGGACCGGCGAGCGACGGCACCACCGTCGACATGTCCAGCTCCAGCGTGTCGGTGAAGACGGGATCGGGGCTGTCGGCATGGCGCCACATGCCCTGCGCCTTCGCATAGGCCTCGGTCAGGGCGATCACTTCGTCCGGGCGACCCGTCAGCCGCATATAGTCCAGCGTCTTGTCGTCGACCGGGAAGAAGCCGCAGGTCGCGCCATATTCGGGCGCCATGTTGGCGATCGTCGCGCGATCGGCCAGCGTCATCTGGTCGAGGCCCGGGCCGTAGAATTCCACGAAGCGGCCCACGACGCCCTTGGCGCGCAGCATCTGGGTGACGGTCAGCACCAGATCGGTCGCGGTGATGCCCTCGCGCAGCGCGCCGGTCAGCTTGAAGCCGACCACCTCGGGGATCAGCATCGAGACCGGCTGGCCGAGCATTGCCGCCTCCGCCTCGATCCCGCCAACGCCCCAGCCGAGCACGCCCAGGCCGTTGATCATCGTCGTGTGGCTGTCGGTGCCGACCAGCGTATCGGGATAGGCGATCGTCGCACCGGATGTGGCATGATCGCCGGTTTCCTGCGACGCCCATACGGCGTGGCCGATATATTCGAGGTTCACCTGGTGGCAGATGCCGGTGCCGGGCGGCACCACCTTGAAATTGTCGAGCGCCTTGCTGCCCCATTTCAGGAACTCGTAGCGCTCCGCATTGCGGGCATATTCCAGATCGACGTTATCTTCGAATGCCTTGGGCGTGCCGAATTCGTCGACCATCACCGAGTGATCGATGACGAGGTGGACCGGCACCTGCGGATTGATCTTCGCCGGGTCGCCGCCCAGTTTGGTGATCGCGTCGCGCATCGCGGCAAGATCGACCACGCACGGCACGCCGGTGAAATCCTGCATCAGAACGCGCGCGGGGCGGTACTGGATCTCGCGATCGGAGCGGCGCTCCTGCTGCCAGTCGACGATCGCCTGGATATCGTCGCCGGTGACGGTGACGCCGTCCTCGAACCGGAGCATGTTTTCCAGCAGCACCTTCATCGAGAAGGGCAGGCGGCTGATGTCGCCATACTTCTGCTCGGCCGCCTTCAGCGCGAAATAATCGTAGGACTTGCCACCCGCCGACAGAGTGGTGCGCGCGTTCAGGGTATCCTGGCCGATGGCCGTCATGGGCAATGGTCCTTCCTCAAGGGCCGGGCGCGCTCGGGGAGGCGGCGGATGCCGCACGAGCGCGCGCGGGAGCGAATGTCCGATTTCGCCGCGCGATAGCAGTGGCGCGCGCGGGGGGGAAGGGGGAGGTGGATCGACCTGTCCCACGGGTCCGGGCCACCACCCGACCCGCACCGCCCGATATGAGGGAAGCCCGCCCTACAGCTCCGCGACCATCCCCGTCAGCACTTCGAGGCACGCCACGCCCAGCGCCTTTGACCGCGCCGGGCTCCAGCCCTCCACCGCATCGGGGTTCGGATCATGATCCTTGAACGGCATTTCCAGCGTTACCGACACCGCCCCGAACCGTTCGGCAAGCTGGTTGGTGGACATCGACAGGTTCGCCTTGCCGGGCGCCGAGCGGTCATAGCCCTTCTCGGTTTGGAAATCGGGGGTGTGCGACGCGAGCCGCCGGCCGAACTCGATGAACCTGCGCCCCTGCTCCTCGGTCAGTGACGGGATTCCTTCGAAACCAGCGATGAAATTCGCCGCGATCGCCTCGTCGCCATGTACGTCGAGCGCGAAATCGACGCCGGTGCGATCCATCTCGCGGAGCACGTACAGCACCTCCGGCGATCGCTCGGCGCTGGGCGCGTGCCACTCGCGGTTGAGGTTCACGCCCGCGGCATTGGTGCGAAGATGGCCGCGGCGGGTGCCGTCGGGGTTCATGTTGGGGACGACGTGCACCGTCGCGGCGGCGAGCAGCGGCGCGGCGGCCGGGCTGGTCAGCCAGTCGAGCGCGCCGTCCATCCACCATTCCGCCATCGATTCGCCGGGATGCTGGCGCGCATACAGCCACACCTGCTTTTCCCCATCTCCGACACGGAAATAGTCGATCGCCTGTCCGTCGAGCGTCTGCCCCAATTCGCGGTGCGCCACCCCCGGCCGCGCGGCGATGCGGGCGATCAGGCGAGCATGCATCTCCATCGTATACGGCGCGAAATAGGCGAACCAGGCGACCGGGCCGTCACCGGACCAGTCGAATTCCAGCACCCCCCGCTCATATCGCGTGTCGATCATCCGCCACGTCTCGAGGTCGGTCGATGCGCGTGCGCGATAGCCCGGCCAGCCGAACGGATAGGCGCTGTCGCCGGCATTCAGCAGCCGGAAGGTGACGCGCCGCCCCGCCGTCAGCCCGGCGGCGCGGAAATAGAACCACTGAAAGAAGTCGGACTGGTGATCGCGCACGATCTGCAGATCGCAGCGGACCGAATCACCGTCGTCGTCGATCGCGACCACGTGGATGTTGCCGCCATCGAAGGCAGCGTTGATGGCAAGCGTCATTTCACCTCGATAGTACGGCCGGACTCGCCGGGGAAATCCTTGAACAGGGCCTGCGCCAGGCGGTTGGCCACCGATGCGGCATCGGCGTCAGGCGCGGTGGTATCGGTCAGCGATTGCGCCTGGCCTTCCCAGATCGCGTCTCCGCCCTGGCGGATGCGTACCGACAGTTCGGTGATCACGCCCCAGCGCGACCGCGTGTTGCCGACCGGGAAATTGACCCCGCCGCCGATACCGCCGCCGCCACGCCAGCCCCCCGAATAGCTGCCGCCGCCGATGCCGATGGTCAGGGGCGAGCTGCGCGGGGGCAGCGCGCGATCGGCTCGGGTGAAGCCGACGGTGGCGATATAATCCGCCTTTGCGCCGGGTGCGGGGTTGGTGAAGCCGTTGCGCAGCAGCTCCGCCTGCACGGCGGCGGCATAGGTCTTGTATTCGATGCTGGCGGAGGAGGGGCCTTGCAGCGGCTCGACCGTGATCGTGCCGCGCCGCGCGACCGCGTCGTAATGGAAGCGAGTCGCCTCGACCGGAAATACCTGTGGGCCGGTGGCGCAGCCGGCCAACAGGGTGGCCGCGACCAAGAGGACATTACGCATACGACAGCTTCCCCCGATGTGATACATCGCGACATAGCAACGCCGCAGCGGCCCGCAAGCTCCCCCGCCCGCCAGCCCCGCCCGCGAGCCCTGCCGATCACCGCGAACCGGCCGCCGCCGGTTGACTTTGCTGACCCGTGCCACTAGGCGGCGCGCTTTCCAGATTTCATCCGAAGAAGCGCCATCCCATGAAGATCCGCAACAGCCTCAAGTCGCTCAAGGACCGGCATCGCGACAACCGCGTGATCCGCCGTCGCGGCCGCACCTACGTCATCAACAAGACCAACCGCCGCTTCAAGGCCCGCCAGGGCTGATTCGGCGGTCGCGCAGGACGTGGCACTGACGTCGGTCATCTTCGACGTCGGCCATGTGCTGTACGACTGGAATCCGCGCGTCTTGTACGAGCGCCTGTTCGACGACGAACGGGCGCTCGACCTGTTCCTGACGTCGGTGGCGACGAAGGAATGGCATTTTCAGCATGACGCCGGTCGTCCCTTCGCGGAGACGTCGGCGGAACTGATCGCGCGCCATCCCGAGCATGCGGCGATGATCGCTTTGTGGGGACCGCGCTTTTCGGACCAGATACCGGGGCCGATCGCGGGCATGCCCGATCTGATCGCCGAGCTGGATGGCGCGGGCGTGCCGCTGTTCGCGATCACGAACTTCTCGGGCGAATTCTTCGCGCCGTTCCGCGAACGCGAGGCGGCGCTGTTCGACCGTTTCCGCGATATCGTCGTGTCAGGCGATGAGAAGCTGATCAAGCCGGATGCCGCGATCTTCCATCTGGCGCTGGCGCGATTCGGCGTTCGGGCCGACGAGACGATCTTCATCGACGACAATGCCGCCAACGTCGCCGGGGCGGAGGCGGTGGGGATCCGTGCGCACCTGTTCCGCGATGCGGCCACCTTGCGCGCGGAACTGGCGGCGCTGGGTCTGCTACGTCACAGCGTCAGCCACAATGCCGCGGCGAGCGCCAGCACGCTGGGATAGAAGGTCAGCGCAAAGCCGAAGGCGCGCGCCGATGCGCCATGGCGATAGCCGGCATGGAATAGAACCCGCCCGGCGACGAAAAGACCGACCAGTACCGCCACCGGCAGCCGCGAACCGCCAAAGGCCGCGGTCAGCGCCAGATGCGCACCGATCGCCAGCACGCTTTGTTCCAGCGTGTTCTGCAGGATGGCGCGCGCTGCCGCGACGTCGGGCGAAGCCTCGGTCGTCGCTGCCCCTGCCAGGTCCTGCGGCGAAAGGAAGCGCCGACGGGCGACATCCCCGATCGCGACGGCGAGGCACAGCAGCACGAACAGGTCGGCGCGCAAGGTGGTCTGTAGCCGATCGATGAACGGCTGTTCCGCGCCGGCGCAGGCAAAGGCGAGCGACAGCAATGCCATGGCGGTCAGCAGCGCCGCTCCCATCGCGGCCGCCACGCGACGCTGTTCGCGGTGAAACGGGGCGGTCGTCATCGCCGCGTATTATGACGCGAGTCCAGGCGCCGGTACAGCACCCGTAGCCGGGGTCCCCTTTCGATGGCTGGCCTATCCCGCCAGCCGCCACCGCGCCACCGCCTCGTAACGGGCGCCCTCCGGGTCCAAGCGGCTTTCGAACAGGAGGACGTGGTCCATCGTGAATTGCCGTGTCGCCAGCGCGGCATGGCGATCGATCCATTGCGGCAGCCCTTCGGTCGATGCGCGGCGTCCAAATCGCGCCAGCGTGACGTGCGGCAGGTATCGGCGCGGGTCGGGCGCGATGCCGGCGCGCGCCAGTGCCTGATTGACCTTGCGGTGCAGCGCCGCCAGCGGCTCCGCCGGCGTGATCCGCGCCCATAACGTGTCGACGTGCCCGCGCGTATCGAACGTGCCGACACCGTCGATCCGCACCGCTGGCGGCGTGGCCCTGACCGCCGCGAGCGCCGCCGCGACATCGTCCGCCTGGTGCCGATCGACCTCTCCCAGAAAGCGCACCGTGACGTGGAGTTGCTCGTCATCCTGCCAGCGGGCGCCCGCCACGCCATCCATCACCGACAACAGGGCGGCGCGGATCGGCGGGGGCGGGCGCAGGGCGACGAACAGGCGGTGCATCGCCGCGACATAACCGATCCGTCGATCGCACGGCAGACGGAACCGCCACCCCCCGCCGACCGCTCTGCCCGCTCACGACAATAGGAGCTGGCATGGAAGACGATCGCGTCTGGACGTTCGAGGAAAGCCTGTGGACCGGCGATGCCGCGCACTACCGCGAGTCGATCGACGAATCGTGCCTGATGGTGGTGCCGATGCCACCGTTCATCTTGCAGGCCGAGGCGGCCGTGAAGGCGGTCAGCGATACGCCGCGATGGCGCTCGGTGTCGTTGGACGATCGCCATATCGTGCGACCGCAGGAGGGGCTGATCGTCGTCGGCTATACCGCCACGGCGCGACGCGACGGCGAGGGTAACGACTATGTCGCGCACTGCACCTCGACCTACCGAAGGGTGGCGCATGACGAGTGGCGTGTCGTCCAGCATCAGCAGACGCCGCCACTGGTCGCTGAGGCGCAGAAGGAATAGGCAGCGCGCGCGATCTGCGCGATCGGGATGGTCGGTGCCGCGTCGCACTGACCATCCCGCACCCCCCAAGCGTTATTCCGCCGCCACCCCGGCGCTGCTGAACATGTCGCCGGTGTCGCCACTTTCCTCGTTCGCGGCCTTCACGCCCTTCGCCTTCTGACGTTTGTCGAACGCATCCCACACGTCGTTCCATTGCCCGCGTGTCGCCGCCTTCGAATATTCGGTCGCGCGCGTTTCAAAGAAATTGGCATGCTCGACGCCATTGAGCAGCGGCGTCAACCAGGGGATGGGATGCTCGTCGATCATATAGATCGGCTTCATGCCCAATTGCCCCATCCGCCAATCGGCGATGTACCGAATATACTTCTTGATATCCTTCGCGGTCATGCCGCTGACCGGGCCCATTTCGAAGGCCAGGTCGATGAACGCATCTTCCAGGCGGATGGTCGTCTGGCACTGGTCGGCAATATCGTCTCTCACCGCCTTGGTCAGGCAGTCGCGTTCCTTCACGAAGGTGTGGAACAGGCGGATGATCCCCTCGCAATGCAGGCTTTCGTCCCGCACCGACCAGCTGACGATCTGCCCCATGCCCTTCATCTTGTTGAAGCGCGGGAAGTTCATCAGCATCGCGAAGCTGGCGAACAGCTGCACGCCTTCGGTGAAGCCGCCGAACATGGCGAGCGTGCGGGCGATATCCTCGTCGCTGTCGACGCCGAAGTTCTGCATGTAATCATGCTTTTCCTTCATCTCGGCATATTCGAGGAAGGCGCCATATTCGCTCTCGGGCATGCCGATCGTGTCGAGCAGGTGGCTGTAGGCGGCGATGTGGACCGTCTCCATGTTGCTGAACGCGGTCAGCATCATCTTGATCTCGGTCGGCTTGAACACGCGGCCGTATTTCTCGTGGTAGCAATCCTGCACCTCGACATCGGCTTGCGTGAAGAAGCGGAAGATCTGCGTCAGCAGATTGCGCTCATGATCGGTCAGCTTTTGCGCCCAGTCGCGACAATCCTCGCCCAGCGGCACCTCTTCGGGCAGCCAGTGGAGCTGTTGCTGGCGCTTCCAATATTCGAACGCCCAGGGATATTCGAACGGCTTGTACTGCTTCGATGCGTGAAGGAGGGACATGACTTTACTCCGCGGAACCATAAATTTCGAAGGGGGATCGGAAATGATCGATCATGGCGTGGCGCTCCATTGCCACATGGCCGACGCGCTCATCGCCAGCACCATGCCGCCCGCGAGCGTCATGATGCCGACCATGCGAAAGGCATAGACGCGCCCCTCGCTCTGCGGCCGGCGCAATTGCAGCAGTAGCCACAGACCGGTGAGCCCGAGCACCAGCGCGACCATGAACATGATCGCGGATTGCGGTGGCAGTGTCGCCAGCGTCATGCGACCAACTCCGGCGCCGTGCGTTGCGCCCCCGAACCTGTTTCGACAGGGCCAACCAGAGGAGAACGACGATGGCCGATGCCAGCCAGATCAAGGAACATGCCACGGTGATTGGCGCGGACGGCGTCCATGTCGGCACCGTTGACCATGTCGACGGCGACCGAATCAAGCTGACCAAGAACGATTCGCCGTCCACGCAGGACGGGCAGGGCGCGAAGCATCATTACCTGCCGCTCGGGCTGGTCGCCGAAGTGGAGGGCGATACCGTGCGCCTGTCCGCGACCGCGCAGAATGCGCAGGACATGTTCGAAGAGGCGGAGTGATCCGTCACCGCCCCGCGCCATGCGCGCGGGGATGACCCCATGGCCCCATATGGGCCGACACAGGGTGTCGCGGCGCAAGCCACGGCACCCTGTTCCGTGTTGGCGGTGCGCCAGCACCAGCGCCCGGCCGCACGCATGATCGCGCCGCGCCGGCGGGCCGGCGGCTGCTGAACGAAGCGATCGGGGGATGGGCTGGGGCATAGTGGCTCGGCGTCTCATCGGCATCGCAGCAACGCGATCGGTCATCGGGGCATTGGCGGCAGGCAGATCGTCACGCGGACGGCGCGAAGCGGCTGCTTTCCTGCGCCTTCGCTTCAGCGTCGCCGTTTGGGTCTTAACCGTTTCGTGCCGGTGATTCGGTCGGGCCTGGCGTTCCACCGCATTCGCTACAGTCCCCCGCTCGCGTGACATGCCCAGCCGTCGTTCGGCTCCGCGCGATCCTACTAAAGCGAGCCGTCCGGGGGAAGCGATAAAAGCGATATCTGGGTGGGCGAGTCGGTTCGCTACCGCAACATCTGGTAGTGGGGGCGTGTCGGAGCGCCCTGCTTCTCCCGCTGTCTGAGGCGCTGCCAGGGGAGCGATCCCCATCATTCTGTCGCCCGGCCTTCGCCGCCGCGCGCGGCCTGATCGCGTCACACAAAGTGAGACACTTGCGGTCGCACGCTCTGGCATGGTTAACCATTTTTTAATAGACGTAAGCGACCTTCGCCCGCGCCGGGCGCAAACCCCGGCGCCAACGCGACCGGGGATGTGACAAGAGTCGCGCTTCGGAACGGAAGTATTTGGCGTCAATACTTGGAAAATGTGTTAGCCATTTGAAATCAAAGGCAAATTCTGCTTATTGTCGTGTTACAGAATATCGAATTGTGTAACGCGAGGCAACAAGCCTAGCAGAAATTTTGTTAAAAGCCGTTAGTGTCGCGCAGAGCGGGCCTCCTGGGTTCGCTTAGTCGCCCGCGCGTGACGGCGCGTCTGGCGGGGTCGGCATGGTCTTGCGCCACATCCGCAGCGCAATGGAGCGCTCTTCAGGGCCGGTCGCAGCGGCGTAGATGGCGGTGGTCCGCATATCGGCATGCCCCAACCAGCGCTGGACAAGATTTAGTGGCACCTGCGTCTGGATCGCGGCGACCCCAAAACCATGGCGCAACCCTTTCGGCATGGCATGCAGGCCCGACAATCCTGCACGGTCCATGACCCGTCGCACCCGTCGATAAGCGGTCATTCGCGAGATCGGCCATAGCAATGCTGCCGCCTCGCTCTGCCGTATTGGTCTGTTGAGATGATGCACCTCAACAAGAAGATCTATTAATTCGGCCGGAACGGGAACCGATCGGTAGACACCACGGCGCCGCTTCTTGAGCGATTCTATAGTAATCATTCGCTCTGTTCGATCGATGCTTCTGGGGGTGAGCGACAGAGCCTCGGATATGCGGCATCCCGTAGCAGATAACGTCCAGCACAATGTCAATGTGTCAGGTTCAAACTCGGATGCGACAGAAATGAAGTGTCTTACCTCAGATGAGCTTAGATACTTTCTCTGTCCGTCCCGACTGATGATGAGATCTAACATGATGTGATTACCCCTTTGCTGTTATGACCTACGAATATACTATTGTGAATATTTGATATGGCGGTGATCCTGGGCGTTGCACAATTCGATATTCGGTAACACGACTCGCGGCGGACGTGGGTTGGGGGATGCGTGAATGAGAGCGGCAAACATGGACAGCGGGGACGATGATCGGGCTCTCGACATCGCGCGCCGTTTGCCACGCGTCTCGTCATTCCAGCGCTCGGCCTATGTCCGCCGTTCGCCCGGCCTGGTTCGGGCGTTTTCAGAATCGCGTCGCCATGCTGCGACGCGCGAAGGACCCTGCTTCGTTTCGCGTTTTGCCAATCCCGATCTCGCGGAGCGTGGCAGTGCCAGCGGGGCCTTGGTGTCTGGGTGCGGATTGCCGGGCCCGGGCCATGGGTTTCGTCGGCGGGCGGCGTCGTCACTGGTCATTTGGCCGGGCGATGCCGCCGGTGCGCCGTTGCCTTTTCCTTTTCATGGGTGCGTCGCCTTTTGGGCGCCACCGTCTTCGAACACGCCGGCGCTCAGGCTGGCTTGTACGCGTGGCATCCGGTGGGCGGCCGGATGGGGGTGTCGCGGAACGATCCGTCCAATTGTCCAGGCAAGGGCTGCGGTCCTTTAAAGGGAATTCACACATGATGAAGAAGTTCGTCGCTGGCCTGGTGGCCGGCGTAGCGATTGTCGCGTCGGCTCCGGCCTTTGCGGCGGGTTCGGCGAGCCCCGGCACGCTCGACGTCAAGCTGAAGGTGACGACGGGTTGCGACATCAACGGTAACGGTGGCATCGGCGCCGGCAGCGGCGCGAATGCGTTGATCGATTTCGGCTCATACGCGCCGGGCACCAGCAGCGGGCCGACCACGGTGACGGGGCAGGACACGGGCTCCAGCCTGGTGATCACCTGCTCGGGCACCCAGACCCCCAGCCTGGCCTTCGACGGTGGTCAGAATGCAACGGGTTCGCAGCGCAACCTGAAGCAGGTGTCGGGCACCGGCACGCTGGCCTATGCACTGGGCAGCACCGCGGGCGCCACCGACTATGCCGTCAACACGGCGGTGGCGCAGAGCACTGCCTTCACCGCTGGCGAGGCCCGCACAGTGAAGATCTACGGCAGCGTTCCGGGCGGTGTCCCGACCGGGGCGGAAGGCGCCTACGTCGACGCGGTGCAGATCTCGCTCACCTGGTAATTGCGTCTAGGGGGCGCGCGCGCCGAGTGCCACCGGCACGAGCGCGCGCTGCGCCCCCTTTTTGCCGCCAACCACTTTCTGGCGGCTCCGCGGCTCCGCGTAAGGATTGGCTTGATGCACTGGCAGCGAATGGCGCTGTTTGCCGCGACGGCAAGCGCTTTGGTATGGATGAACGCCGCAGCGGTAGAGGCCGCCTCGCTTAGAATGACGCCCGTCGGGCTCGATCTTTCCGCTCCCGAAAAGGCGGGCGCGATTAGCCTCACCAATACCGCGAGCGAGCCTGTCGATCTGCAGGTTCGCATCTTCAAATGGTCACAGGTGGACGGGAAGGACGATCTGACCGACACGCGCGACGTGATCGTCAGTCCGCCGGTCACCACGATCAAGGGTGGCGACACCTATACCCTGCGCGTTGTCCGCGTCGCGAACCGCCCCGTCGTGGGTGAAGAGGCTTATCGCCTCGTCATCGACGAATTGCCCAAGCCGATCGATCCCCGCGCGACCGGGCAGGGCGTGCGGATGGTGCTGCGGTCGTCGATGCCGGTCTTCTTCACCGCCAAGGACATCAGGCCCGATCTTCAGTTCAAGGCATGGACGGAGGGTGGCAAATCGTACCTTCAGGTGGTCAACGCCGGCCAGCGCCACGCCAAGCTCGCGGGGATGAAGCTGGTGACGCCGCAGGGCGAATTGTCCTTCGGCGGCGGTCTTAATGGTTATGTCCTGTCGGGCCAGACGATGAAGTT
The DNA here is from genome assembly GCF_042091075.1 of Sphingomonas sp. GTDB lineage: Bacteria > Pseudomonadota > Alphaproteobacteria > Sphingomonadales > Sphingomonadaceae > Sphingomonas. The sequence goes on from NZ_JBELIE010000079.1 coordinate 14,353, forward strand.
CGAGGCGCCCACCGACAAGGTGAAGCCGGCGCCTGTCGTCGACAAGGACGGCAAGCCCGATCCGAAGGCAGCCGCCGGCCCCGAAACGCGCCTGGATAGCGGCATGGTGCAGCTCGTTTCCGGCATCGGTAGTTCGATCGACGTCAAGCAGATGGTCGCCGTTGAAGCGAAATGACGTCACCGTCCCGTCTTTTCTGTACGGCTGATTCACGTCCGTGCCGCCCGGCGTATGTCCGGCACCGGGGGGCGGCGGTGCGCGGGGCTCGCGGTCTGGCGCCGATCCTCGTCGCCGGCTTCATGCTGACAAGCAGTCAGCCCGCGCTTGCTGCCGCCGCGGCGGCAGCGGCGGCGGCAGCGGCGGCCAACCCGGGCCCGATCGGTCGCCCCAAGTCGGTCCAACAGGATCCGAGCGCATTCCGGGCGGGGCTGGGCGTGTACCTCAATGGCGAGGATACCGGGATCATCA
>NZ_JBELIE010000244.1:0-2805 GCF_042091075.1 Sphingomonas sp.
GGCATCGAGATCGGCCTCATACCATTGATTGAGCGCCCCCGCCGCGCCCGCGCCGAGTGCGATGCACAGGATGGCGGTGAAGCCGAGCACGGGATCGACCGCGACCGGCGCCGCGAGCATCCCGCACAGGCCGGTGAACACCACCAGCGTCATCACGCGCGGTTTCGTCAGTGCGACGAAATCGCGCCAGTCGGCGGGGGGGAGGATCGGGGTGGCGGAGGTCATGGCGGTCACGCGCTTCCCTACCCTGCCCGGGCGAGCGAGGAAAGCCTCGCAAAGCGGGCGACTTATCAATGTCGCGGCGGCGTCGCGGCGGCCCGTTCCGCGATCGTCACCCGCCTAGTGTGGCAACCGCCCCAGCCAGTCGAGCAACAGTCGGTTTACCTCGCCCGGGCGCTCCTGCTGCGTCCAATGGCCGCAACCATCGAGCACATGCCCCTCGACCAGCGGGACGTGCGGACGCATCGCCGCCATCGGATCGGCGAGCGCCCCGAACAGATTGGTGGCCGGATCCCTGGTGCCGCCGATGAACAGCGCGGGCTGTTCGATGCGGCGCCCGGTGAATTGTTGCGCCCACGCCCAGTCGCGTTCGTGGTTGCGATAGCGGTTGAGCGGCCCGCGCAACCCCGATCGCGTGAATTCGGCGACATAATAATCGAGGTCCCCCTCGCTCAGCCACGCCGGGAAGCGGGGCGGATCGATCATGCCGTCCAGCAACGTCGCCCCGGCGGGCTTGTCGGGCCAGGTGCCTGGCGGGGCATCGCCGGAGATCGCATAATAAAAGCTGCGCAGGAACCGCCGCACGTCAGCCTCGGCCTCCGCCTCGGCCGGGCCCGGCTCCTGAAACCATTCCTGGTAGAAGAAGCGGCCCTTGTCGGTGAAGGCGCGCCGGAACGTTTCGGTGAACGGGCGCTGCGGAATGCCGGTGAACGGCACCGACAGCGCGGCGACCGCCGCGAAGCGATCGGGTCGGCTGAGCGCGCTGTTCCATACGATCGGCGCGCCCCAATCATGTCCCACCAGGATCGCGGGCATGTCCGGCTGGAGCGCGTCAGCGACGCCGACGACATCGCCGGTCAGCGCCTCCATATCATAATCGGCGAGCGCCGTGGGCTTATCCGACCCGCCATAGCCCCGCACATCGATCGCGGCGGCGGTATAGCCTGCCCCCACCAGCGGCGCGATCTGGTGACGCCACGAATACCAGCTTTCGGGAAAGCCGTGGACGAGGATCACCAGTGGCCCGGCTCCCTCCACCACCGCGCGCAGGCGCACCGCGCCCGTATCGATCATGCGAAATTCGGGCATATCGCCCTCCTGCGATAATGATAGTCGTAGAGATGGCGGTCGAAGCCCAGCCCGCGATACAGGGCGCGCGCGGCGCGATTGTCGTGCGCGACCTGCAAGGCCATCGCTTCCGCCCGCTGCGATCGCGCCCAGCCGAGCAACGCGCCGACCACCCGCCCGGCGAAGCCACGCCGGCGTGCGGCGGGATCGGTCGCCACCGCCTCGATCACCGCGATCCCGTCATGGCAGGCCCCGAAGGCGAGGCTGACGATCCGTCCCTCGATGGCCAGCGACGCGAAGCCGGCCGGAATCGCCAGTCGCGCGATCGGCGCGACATGATCCTCCGCGCCTTGTCCGGCGCTGCGCGACAGGGCGCGGCGTGCGGCGCGCCATGCATCCGAAGGGATCGCGTCGATGCGCACGCCCGCATCATCCCCGGCGTCGCCGGTCAGATCGTGCAGCAACGTGGCGGACGATCCTTCCGCCGGCAGATAGCCCGCCGCATCCAGCAGCGCCGACGAATCGGGCGCCAGCGACGTCAGACGCACGATCGCCGGCAACCCGGCGCCGGTATAGCAGCGTTCGATCGCCCCCAGCGTGTCCGGGTCGAGCGACACGGGCGCCAGTGCGCTGGCCGAGTTGATCCGCCGCGTGCCCCCGCCCGAATGCTGGACGCACCACTGCCCAACCGTCACGCGCCGCCCCGCGGGCCACGCAGCGGCGCAGGCGCGTTCGACCCGCCAGCCCCATGAGTCGTCGCGATCACTGCCGGCCACCATCGCCACAGCGTGACGGGCGCGCCACGCCGAGGCAAGCGGTTCAGCCGTAAGCGGCGGGCAACCAGTGGCGCGTGACGATCACTTCGTCGCCCAGCTTCACCTGTCGAAACAGGATTCGTGCGAAAGCAGTGGGGACGCCGATACAGCCATGGGTCACCCAATCCTCCTCCACCGGGCTGCCATGGATCGCCACCCCGCCGCGCGTCAGGCGCAGCATATAGGGCATCGGCGCGCGGCCGTAGGTGCTGGAATAATGGTCCGCATGTTTCTGCAGGATCGGATATCGCCCGGTGGGCGTCGGCTGTTCGGGCGGGCCGATGACGATATAGGAACGGCCGATTTCAACCCCGGCACGATAGACGTACAGCCGCCGCTTATCGAGATCGACGACGATCCGCGCCGGGCCGGCGGGCACATCATCGGTATCCCAGACATAATCCCCCGGCCCGAGCGGCCGACCGACATCGAGGATCGTGTGCACATCGGGCCATGGCTGCCTCGCCGCGGCGGCGCCGGGGAACAACACGATCAGGGCCAGCATGGCGAGGCGGAGTAGCGGCGACATGATCCGCAGGCTGCCGCCGCGCGCGAACCGATGCCAGCGCCCGTTTCGGGACGTCCCGTTTCAGGACGCCGCACGGGACGTCCGTCTTCCGGGAAACAAAAGGGGCGGGGGTGCCGATGCGCCCCCGCCCCATTTCGCGATCCGCCTCGATCAATCGATCTTGGGCAGCGTCTC